>CAZZWL010000061.1:790-31596 GCA_964657755.1 uncultured Rhodanobacter sp. | reverse complement strand
CATTACCCATTACCATACCACTGACCTCGCCCAACCCGATGCGCACCCCCTCGCGCTCGGCGAAGCCGCGCAGGATAACCGTATCGCCATCGCGCAGGAAGCCCAGTTGCAAGCCATCCGGCAGGTTCAGCGGCTCGGTGCCGCGCTGCGTCAGCTCCAGCAGCGAGCCGAGCGAGCCCGGCGTGGGGCCGCTGATGGTGCCCGAGGCGTAGATATCACCCGCGTCGAGCGGGCAGCCGTTGCTGGCGTGGTGGGTCAGCTGCTGGGCCATGCTCCAGTAGAGGTGGCGCATGTTGGTGCGGCTGATGACCAGCGGGGCGGCCATAGCCCCGGCCGGCTGTACCAGCACTTCCAGCTCAATGTCGAAATGCTGCGCGCCCCCGGCTTGCAGGTGGGGCAGGGGGGTAGGGACCTGCGCGGGGCCGGCCACCCGAAAAGGCTCCAGCGCATCGAGCGTCACCACCCACGGCGACACGCTGCTGGCGAAGTTCTTGCCCAAAAACGGCCCCAGCGGCTGGTATTCCCAGCTCTGAATGTCGCGGGCGCTCCAGTCGTTGAATAGCACGAGGCCAAAAATGTGGCTCTCGGCCTCGCCAATGGGCACCGTATCTCCCTGCTGCGTGCCCTGGCCCACGATGAAAGCGGTTTCCAACTCAAAATCCAGCTGCTGGGTAGGGCCGAAAACCGGCGCTTCCTGCCCGGCTGGCTGATACTGGCCGCTGGGACGGCGCACGGGCGTGCCGCTGACTATGATGGAGTTGGCGCGGCCGTGGTAGGCAATGGGCAGGTGCCGCCAGTTGGGCAGCAGCGGGTTATCGGGCCGAAACAGCGCCCCCACGTTGATGGCGTGCTCCAGGCTGCTGTAAAAATCGACGTAGTTGGCAGGTTTCACCGGGCGCAGCATCGTCATATCGCGCTGGCGCAGCAGGCAGGTGCGCATGGCCAGCTCGTTGTCGCGCAGGGCGGGGTTGTCGTGGCGCAGCAGCTCGCTCACGCGCTCGCGCACGGCCCGCCACGCGGCCGGCCCCAGCCGCAAAAACGCATTAAGCGAGCGCCGCCGAAATACCTTGGGCAGCGCTGCTCCTAACTCGGGCACGTCGGCCGCCACGCTGTCGAAAAAACCCAGCTGCGCGCAGGCGTACAAATCCAGCGCGTAGCCGCCAATAGCCACCGCCAGGCGCGGGCCCCACTCGGGCACTTCCACCACCCCAAAGGGCAGGTTCTGAATCGGAAAATCGTCGCCGGGGCGAATGTCAATCCAGGAGCGGAGGGTAGGGTCGTTGGCGGGCGAAGCGGGCATAAGGGTTGTTTAGAGAATGGCTAAAAATAAAGTCCGTCATGCTGAGCTTGTCGAAGCATCTCGCTCGCACCGTAAGGTTACTAACCCAGTTGCGCGAGCGAGATGCTTCGACAAGCTCAGCATGACGGACTAATTTATTCAATCAGCTTGAATCACTTATCGGGCCTCCACGGCCGTGATTTCGGGCACGGCCTTGCGCACGGTGTCTTCGAGGCCGGCGCGCGTCATCGGCGACATGGGGCAGGCGCCGCACGAGCCTTCCCACTCCAGCTTGAGCACGCCAGCGTCGGTTATTTCGGCCACGCGCACGTTGCCGCCATCGGTGGCCAGGTAGGGCCGCAGCGAGTCAAGGGCAGCTTCAACGCGAGTCAGAACGGAATCCATCTTCAATCAATTAACAGTTAGCAAGGAACAAGGAACAGTGCGGGCCGCGAGAATGTGCCCGGCGCGGGGAGCCGGGACCGGCTACCGGGTCATGGTAACGACCGAAGTCTTGGGGGCCACGTTGTTGCGGATGCTCACCTGCCGGGCCAGGCTCTCGGCCAACTCGCGGAAAGTACCGGCCTCCGGCGAATTTACGTCCTGAATCACCGCCGGGCGGCCCGCGTCGCCGGCCTCGCGTACCGCCTGAATCAGCGGCAGTTGACCCAGCAGCGGCACGTCGTGCTTGGTGGCCAGGCGCTGCCCGCCGCCTTCGCCAAATATAAAGTACTTGTTATCGGGTAATTCGGCCGGCGTGAACCACGCCATATTTTCGATAATGCCCAGCACCGGCACGTTGATTTGCGGCTGCCGGAACATCTGGAGGCCCTTTTGCGCGTCCATCAGGGCCACGGCCTGCGGCGTGGTCACGATGATGGCGCCGGTCACGGGCACGGTTTGCACCAGCGTGAGGTGAATGTCGGACGTGCCGGGCGGCAAGTCGAGCAGCAGGTAGTCGAGCTCGCCCCACTCCACTTCCGTAATAAACTGCTTGAGTGCCGACGAGGCCATCGGCCCGCGCCACACGATGGCGTTTTCGCTCGGCGCCAAGAAGCCGATGCTCATCAGCTTCACGCCGTACTTAATGATGGGCTGGATGAGGTTTTTGCCCTCGGGCGACTGAAACACGTGCGGCCGGGCATCTTCCACGCCAAACATCGTGGGCATGCTGGGTCCCGAAATGTCGGCATCGACCAGGCCCACCTTGGCGCCGGTGGCGGCCAGGGCCACGGCCAGGTTGGCGGCCACGGTGCTTTTCCCTACCCCCCCTTTGCCCGAGGCTACGGCGATGATGTTCTTCACGCCGGGCAAAATGGTGTTGTTGTTACGCATGGTCGTCACGCGCGACGTCATCTGAATCACCACGTTGGCTTCCTTATCGACCATCGTGTGCACGGCCCGCTCGCAGGCATCGTGGATGAGCTGCTTGAGCGGGCAGGCGGGGGTAGTAAGCACTACGGTAAAGGAAACCGTGCGGCCCTCTACCTGAATGTCTTCCACCATGTTGAGCGTAATCAAGTCCTGCCCCAAATCGGGCTCTTCCACGAAGCTCAGGGCGTGGCGGACGGCATCTATCGTTAGTTCAGGCATATGCAAGTGCGCCACAACGGGCGTAGCTGCAAAGATAACCCGGGCGAGGGGGTAGGGGTTTCGAGTGAGGAGAGCGAAGCACTGTCAATTTATCAATAAATCTAGCTTATTTGATGACAGTAATTAGCAGTGATATGAGTTATTGATAACTATCTTTGTGTAAGACTAATGCACTTAAGTAGCTTTTGTTGTGAAAATAATTAGACTTGTGTTATTTGCGTTGAAGCTATCTGTTATTACAGGATTAGTCTTAGCAGTTTGTATTGTTGGTACAGTAGTTTTTGTATTTGCTAAACACGATAAATCAACTTCGTATGGAGATGATATAAATAGCGAGGATTTAATAAAAAAACCGAATTTTATAAACTTGCATCGTACAATGTTGATGCTTGATAGTATAAATAATATCGCTATTTTACCTGATAGTAATTATGTGGTTATTAATAAGGTGGTAATGAATGTAAATAAGCACACTTTCGGGCAAGAGCCCGAATTAGGTTTTTATAATTCATATTACGAAGAGGGTAATAAAAATCCGTGCACTTCACTAAATAAGTTGCTGATTTCCAATAATATTGAAGTAGATAGCGCAAGTGCCTTGTCTGTGATAGGAAGAATGAAAAAAGTAGGGATAAGCGATATATCAAATGAGAGAGGGAATATTTGGTATCGTTGGAAGGAGTCAGCTATTCATGGTGAAGAGGGTATAGTTTACAGTAGTAAGTTGTTTCGTGGAGATGCTACCAGGTTCTCATTGGTAGAACCATTAGGTAATGGATTTTATCACGTTATCGGAAAATAATTATGCTTTAAATGCAGTAGGGTATGAAGAAAAAGCCTCAGCATTCGCTGAGGCTTTTTCTTTTTGATAGAATATCAACTCTGCCCTACCCCTATTGCCCCGGCTCCGAATGCAGCAGGCCGGCCGGCACCTCCAGCTCGCCCGAGTGGAAGCCGATGAGGCCGTTGCGCTCGTCTTCGATGTTGGTGGCTTGGGTGTACACGTCGCCAGCGATGGGGCGGGCGCGCAGCTCGCGCTTGAAGTCGCGGATGCTGTTGGTGCGGGCCTCGGCATCCTGCGGACCGCCGTAGTCGGAGAAGCCGAAGCCACCCCACTCGCTCACCAGCAGCGGGCGCTGGCCGCGGTAGAAGTAGGGGTCGCCCACGACGAGCGGGAAGGCGGCCGTGCCCTGCAGCTCGCCGTGGATGAGGCGGTCGAGCAGCTCGCGCCAGCGGCCCAGGTCGGGGGTGTAGAGATGGGCCGTGAGCAGGTCCGACTTCAGCTGGCCCTGGTAGCTGATGTGGTGCCAGCCGTCGTTGTCAATTACCAAGAACTGCGGGTGCGCCAGCTGCATGAAGTTGTACATCTGCACGATGTAGCGCTGGGTGGCCGGGTTGGTGGCAATGTCCTGGGCGCCCCAGTCCTCGTTGTAGAGGCTCCAGATGACGATGCTGGGGTGGGTTTCCATCAGGCTCAGCATGCGGATGAGCTCGGCGCGGTGGTTTTCGCGGCTGCGGGGGGTAGAGCTGTGGGGCGAGGGCACCTCCACCCACAGCAGCAGGCCCAGCTCGTCGGCCAGGTTGTAGATGCGCGGGTCGATGCCGGCGATGTGCACCCGCACCAGGTTGCAGCCCAGCGCTTTCATGGCGTGCATGTGGCGCTGCATCTCGGCGTAGGTGGCCGTGCCGGGCTGGTAGAGAATGCCGTCGAGGTAAATCGGCTCGTTATTCAAGTACACCTTGCGGCCACGCGCCTCAATCTTGCGCATCCCGAAGCGGGCCTCAATCTGGGCCGCGTAGCCGGTGCCGTCGATGAGCTGAGCCACCAGGCGGTAGCGGTGCGGGTTTTCGGGGCACCACACTTCGGCGCCCGGCACTTCCAGTACCAGGCGCTGCTCGTGCTGCCCTTCAGCCAGGGTGAGTACAAAATCGGACGCTACCAGCGGCGATTCGCCGGGGGCAGCATCGGGCTCAAACACTTGCAGGCGCACCGTGTAGGTGGCCGCGTCGTGGATGCGCATAGTCAGGTTGAAGCGCACGAGCTGGTCCTCAATCGTGCTCACTACCCCCACCCGCGAGCGCAGGCGGTTGCGCTCCACGGTTTCGAGCCACACCGAACGCACGGCGCCCGAGTGCGTCTGGTACCAGATGCCGCCGCGCTTGTACACGTGCGACTCCTGCTTGCCGCGCGTGGTTTCGGCGTCCATCGTGTCGGCGATGCGCACGGTGAGGCGGTTGGTGGCGCGCAGGTGCTCTTCGGGCAGCTCGTAGGTGAAGGATGTGTACTCGCCGTAGTGCACGGCCTCGCCCTCAATGGTGGTGAGCAGGTGGCCGTTGAGCCACACCCGCGTTTCGTAGCCGCAGGCTCCGAAGGTGAGCTGAAACAGCGTCCGGTTCTTATTCTCAGATACTTCGGGCAGCTTAAACTCGCGCTCGTACCAGGCCACTATCTTGTCTTGCCAGGCCGTGGGGCCGCCGGTGTGCGCGGCCGCCATGTGCTCCTCAATCGAGCCGGGCCACTGCGCGTTGTGGTGGTAGTCGTAGCCCTGTTCCCATCCCTCGGTCAGGCCAATATCATCGAGGTCGATGGCGAAGCGCCAGGTGCCATCGAGCAAAAAATGGTGGCCCGGCCGCAGCACGGCGCGGGGTAGCTCATTGTCAGGTTCTTGGGTTAGCTCGGCTTCGGGGGTAGCCGACAGGCCATAGTTGGCGGGGGTGAAATCTTCCATTGCGTAAGGATAACGGCCGGCGGGGGTGGTTTAAGGTGCTGGCCAGGATAAGTGTTAAAGAAATACGTACGATAAGTAATGGCGCCAGGAGCAGCGCGTGCCAAACTTACTCCCTAAAAAATGGGCGGCGGCCTACCTTTGCCGCGTGCTGCCTACCGCAACTTTCTTGCCTGAATACGACGTGGCCATCGTGGGCGCGGGGCCGGCCGGCACGGCCTGCGCGCTGGCCCTGCGCGGCAGCGGCCTGCGGGTGCTGCTGCTTGATAAGGCCGTTTTTCCGCGGGATAAAATTTGCGGTGATGCCGTGCCCGGCCACGCCCTCAAGGCGTTGCGCCAGCTCGACCCGGCCTACCCCGAAGCCCTGTGGCAGCTGCACCCGCGCGACGACGTGCGCCGCAGCCGCCTCGTGGCGCCCAATGGCGGCAGCTTCTACCTGCACTGGAAGCTGCCCACCTTCAACAGCCCCCGCCTCGCCTTCGATGCCGCGCTGCTGGCCCTGGTGCGGCAGCACACCACCACCGAAATTCGGGAGAGCGCCGCCCTGAAAAACGTGGAAATAACGCCCGATTGCGCCCGCCTGCGGCTGGCCGACGGCCAGGAAATCACGGCCCAGCTCGTTATCGGCTGCGACGGGGCGCAGTCGGTGGTGGGCCGCCGGCTGCTGCCCGAGGCGCGCCTGGCCCGCGCCCACCACTGCGCCGGCGTGCGCGCCTACTTCGAAAATGTGGGGGGTAGCGAAAGCGGCACCACCGAGTTTTTCTTTAGCCGCAGCCACCTGGCGGGCTACCTGTGGCTGTTTCCGGTGGGCGCGGGGCGCTACAACGTGGGCCTGGGTATGCTGTCCGAATTGGTTTCCAGGCACAAGATTGACCTGCGCCACTTGCTGCTCGACAACCTCGCTACCCACCCCGCGCTGGCCGGGCGCTTTGCGCAGGCGCGGCAGCTGGGGCCGGTGCGCGGCTTCGGGCTGCCCATTGGGGGCGGGCGGCAGCGGCCGGCCAGCGGGGCGCGCTTTCTGCTGTGCGGCGACGCGGCTTCGCTCATCGACCCCTTGCAGGGCCACGGCATCGACCTGGCCATCCGCAGCGGCATTTTGGCGGCGGCCCAGGCCAAGCAATGCGTGGCTAACCAAGACTTTAGCGCCGAGCTAACGCGGTGCTACGACGCGGCCCTGCATCAGCAGCTGGGGCCGCAGCTGGCGCGCAGCTACCGCCTCATGCGCCTGCTGGGCACCCGCCCCTGGCTCCTGAACCTGGGTACCCGGCTGGCCCGGCTGCCCGGCCTGGGCCGCTGGGTGCAGCGGCTGGTGGGGTAGGAGGGGGGTAGGGATTTGCAGAAGTGCCCAACGCACTTTTTTTGGCCGTTCTTGCGCCGCCAACTATTTGCCTATGCGCCGTTCCTTTCTCCTGCTGCTTGCCGTGCTGCTGGGCCTCGCCGCCGTGCTGCTGGCCAATACGTTGCGCCTGCCCAACCACCAGCCGGGCGCGGTGCCCGCCGCGCTGGCCCTACCCCTCACCCCCGACTCGATGACGGCCCACTTGGCGGGTGCGCTGCGCATCGCCACGGTGTCGCGCACCAATTATGCCGAAACGGATTCCCTACCCTTCGACCAGCTCGCGGCCTACTTGCGGCGCACGTTTCCGCTGGTGCACCAGCGCCTCCAGCGCCAGACCGTCAATCACTACGGCCTGCTCTATGAGTGGGCTGGCACCGACCCGGCGCTGAAGCCGCTGCTGCTGCTGGCCCACCAGGATGTGGTGCCCGTGCTGCCCGGCACCGAAGGCCAGTGGGCGCGGCCGCCCTTCGCCGGGCAGCAGGCGGGCGGCTACCTCTACGGTCGGGGCGCGCTCGATGACAAGCTCAACCTCCTGGGCCAGCTCGAAGCGGTGGAAGCGCTGCTGCGCGCTGGCTACCAGCCCCGCCGCACGGTGCTGCTGGCCTTTGGGCACGACGAAGAAACCCAGGGCCGGCGCGGGGCCGCCGCCCTGGCCGCGCTCATCCAAACGAGCCACCCGCAGCTGGAGATGGTGCTCGATGAGGGCGGCCTGGTCAAAAGCGATGGGGTAGCCGGCCTCGCCCAGCCCGTGGCGCTGGTGGGGGTGAGCGAAAAAGGCTACCTCAGCCTGGAGCTGTCGGCCACCGGGCCGGGCGGGCACTCGTCCATGCCGCCGGCGCTCACCAGCGTGGGCCGGGTGGCCGCCGCCGTGGCCCGGCTGGAGGCCCAGCCGTTTCCGGCGCGCCTCAATGGCGGCGTGAGTGGCCTGCTAGCCTACCTGGCCCCGGCCGTGCCGTTTGGCAAGCGCCTGGTTTTTGCCAACCAGTGGCTGTTTGGTAGTCTGATTAAGAGCTCGCTGGCCGCTACCCCCTCCGGCAACGCCGCCCTGCGCACCACCACCGCGCCCACCATCATGCGGGGCGGCGACAAAGACAACGTGCTGCCCGACCGCGCCACGGCCACCGTCAACTTCCGGCTCTTGCCCGGCGACTCGGTGGGCGCGGTGCTGGGTCGGGTGCGGGAAATTATCAACGACCCCCAAATCCAGGTGCAAATTCTGGGTGAGGGCCGCGATGCCTCGCCGGTATCGGGCACCGACAACGCGGCTTTTCAGGTGCTCACCCGCACCATCAGGAGTGTGTTTCCGGCGGCGCTGGTGGCGCCCTACGTGGTGGTGGGCGCCACCGATGCCCGCGCCTACGCCGCTCTCTGCCCGCAGGCCACCTACCGCTTCACGCCGGTGCTGATGGACCAGGCGGCCATCGAAAGCCTGCACGGCACCAACGAGCGCCTGCGCCCCAGCGCCTACCAGCAGCTCATCCGGTTTTACGCCGCGCTGATTCGGAATGCGGGGTGAGCTTTAGCTCGCCGGGCGCCGGGCGTGCGGGCTAAAAACGGCCCTTCACGCGTGGCGAAAGCATCTCCTGCCCCCGGTTTGTCGTACCAGCCAGTAACCAGACTCTTCTCATGTCCCCTACCGCTGCCCAACCCAACGACCAGCTCCACCATGCCGCCCGGCGCGGCGACGTGGCCGAAATCAAACAGCTGCTGCAAGACGCGCAGCTCGACCTCAACGCCCAGGATGGCAAGGGCTACACCGCGCTCATCCTGGCCACCTACGACGACCATATCGAGGCGGCCAGGGCGCTGCTCGACGCTGGGGCCAACCCCGATGTGCAGGATGCCAGCAGCAATTCGGCCCTGATGGGCGTCAGCTTCAAGGGCTACGCCAACATCGCGCGCCTGCTCATCGAGCGCGGCGCCAGCCTCGACCTGCGCAACGGCAACGGCGGCACGGCCCTCATGTTTGCCACGCTTTTTGGCCGCAACGAAATCGTGAAAATCCTGCTCGACGCCGGCGCCGACGCCACCATTCACGACTACCGGGGCATGTCGGCCCTGCACCTGGCCGGCCAGCAAGGTAACGCCGAAGCCTGGAAACTGCTCGGCGGTCCCGCGCAGGAGGACTAATTTCCATTTGTCATTTGCGAGCGCTTCACTTCGTTGCGCTCGCAAGTACAGTTGAGGTCAAATGTGGCGCACCACGCCGCCATCTACCCGCACCGAGGCGCCGTTGGTAGCCGCCGCCAGCGGGCTGCACAGGTAGGCCACCATGTTGGCCACTTCTTCGGGCGTGATGAAGCGCTGAAGCAGCGACGACGGCCGCGCATCGCGGAAAAACTCGTGCTCGGCCTCCTCGCGGGTTTTGCCCGCGCCGGCCAGCTGCTTCAAAAACTCCTCTACCCCCTCCGAAGCGGTGGGGCCGGGCAGCACCGAATTTACCGTGACGGCGGTGCCCTTGGTGAGTTCGGCCAGACCGCGGGCCACGGCGAGCTGGGCCGTTTTGGTGGTACCGTAATGCACCATTTCGGCCGGAATCTGCAGCGCCGACTCGCTCGAAATGAAGATTATGCGGCCCGCGTTCGCCTTCAGCATCAGCGGAAAATACTGGCGCGAGAGCCGCACGCCGCTCAGCACGTTCACCTCGAAAAAGCGCCGCCAGTCGGCATCCGTTATCTCAGCAAAAGGCTTGGGCTCAAAAATGCCGACGTTGTTGACCAGAATATCCACCGTGGGCACTTCGCGCAGCAGGTTATCGACCTGCGCCGCGTCGCCAAAATCCACGGTTACCCCCCGCACCGAGGCCTGTGGCGTCTCTTTCAAAATAGTCGCCTTGGCGTCGTCAATACGCGCCTGGGTGCGGCCGGTGATAATTACGGCCGCGCCCTCGGCCGCCAGCCGCTGCGCAATGGCCAGCCCGATGCCGGCCGTAGAGCCCGTGATGAGGGCGGTTTTCTGCGTGAGTTCGAGGTCCATGAGGGGGGTAGGGTTCTGAAAACGTACTTCAGCCCTAAACCTCTAATGGGCAAGCTTTGATTAAAAAAGGCCCGCCGGGTGGGGTGGGCCAGTACTCAGGCGGGCGGCGTATCGGCTTCGGCTAGCTTGGCAGCAATGAAATCGTAGACTTTGCTGGCTAGTTGGTAATTGATTTCGTGAATTTGGGCGTGGTCGTAAAATTTCTTATAAGGTGATTTTAATAATATATCTGAAATGCTTCCCTCTATTGGCGGAACGAGTTTGTAATAATCTCCGCTAGAATCATGAATAGTGTATGATATTTCAAAATATGTATTTTCAAAAGTAAAGTCTAAAACTAAGCCTAAATTGAATTGCATATAGTCTGTTCTGGAAAAAAACCAATTAACACTCAAACTTAGGTTGTCGAAGCTCAATGCAGAATTATCAAAATAATTGGCGATAAATATTCCAACGGGCTTCCATTCTTGTGATGTGACCTTTTTAGATTCTAGAAAAGGAAGCTCATCAAAAATATTAATTAACACGCCGAATGATTTTTCTAAAAAAGCAAAATCAAATCTCTCTAACTGAGTGAGTGAATCATTAAGCCACTCTGTTAAGAATGAAGTATAAAACTCGTGCTCTTTGTGTTGGTTCCAAGTGTATTCTGGAATATTGTTGCGTGTCAACACCTGCTTCTTCAGCAACGCTAGCTTCTTATCCAAATCGCTCGGCTCATCAATAGATTCTCCCTGCGCCGCCCGAATCATCAGCCGCAGGGATGCCTCAACATTCTCAATAATGAAACGCAGAAATGGCTCTGGTTCGCCTGCGTCAGCTTCGGAGAGGGCGGCGAGATATCGGTTGCGGTCGGCGGCCTTAATGACCGTCATGGGGTAGCCGTGGCGCAGCAGAATCAGGTTCATCAGCAGGCGCGACATGCGGCCGTTACCATCATCGAAGGGATGGATGCGCACGAAGCGGTAATGAAATTCGGCGGCTATGGCCACGGGGGGTAGGGTAGGGGCGGCCTCTTCGGCCCGGTACCAGTCCACTAGGTCGGTCATGCGGGCCGGGGTTTCCTCGGGGCTGGCGAAGTAGAACATTTCGCCGGTGGCGGTGAGCACGTTGTTGGGGCTCGTTTTGTAGCGGCCGGGCACAATTAGCTTGCGCGTGGGCTGGCCGCCGGCCGTTTGAGCGGGCGTGTGGTAGGCCTCGCCCAGCAGCAACTGGTGCATCTCGCGAATAAACTGCTCGGTGAGCGGGTACTTGAAGCGCACGAATTCTTCCAGCGCCACCACCGCTTCGTTGTGGCCCTTGATGTCGAGGTGGTCGCGCAGGGGCTTGCCCGCCGCCGTGAGGCCATGCAGCAGCAGCGAGCGGGTTTCGCCCAGCGTCAGCGAGTTGCCCTCAATGGCGTTGGAATTGTAATTCCACTCCAGCCGAAACTTTTGCAGCACCCGCGCCTCCTGCTCGGGCGCGAGCGGGCGCAGGGCATCGAGGTCGGCGCGCAGGCGGTCGAGGTCGGCGAAGAGGGGCATTGGAGAAGGATGAAAAATGAGAACGAAGATTTAACAAAAGAACGTCCTGAACGCAGTGAAGCATCTCTATTTGGTCGTTAGACGACACGGTAGAGATGCTTCACTGCGCTCAGCATGACGCTTTGCCACTTGTGATATCTACTCCCCCAATTTCCTCAAAATCTCCAGCGCGGCCTTGGCTATCACCGTGCCCGGCCCGTAGATGCCGGCCACGCCTGCGTCGTACAATTTCTGGTAGTCCTGGGGCGGAATGACGCCGCCGGCGATGACGAGGATATCGGGCCTACCCTCCTGTTTTAGCTCGGCGATGAGCTGGGGCAGCAGGGTGTTGTGGCCGGCGGCGAGGCTACTCACGCCCACCACGTGCACGTCATTGTCCACGGCCTGGCGGGCTACCTCGGCGGGAGTTTGGAAGAGGGGCGCCAGGTCCACGTCGAAGCCCACGTCGGCGAAGCTGGTGGCGATGATTTTGGCGCCGCGGTCGTGGCCGTCCTGGCCCATTTTGGCCACCAGCATGCGGGGGCGGCGGCCCTCGCGGGCGGCGAAGTCTTGGGCGGCCTGGCGGGCCTGCGCGAAGTCGGCGTTGTCGCTCATGCCTTGCTGGTAGATGCCCTGCACGGTGCGGCTGGTGGCCTGGTGGCGGCCCCAGGCGGCTTCGAGCGCGTCGGAGATTTCGCCGAGGGTCGCGCGGGCACGAGCGGCGGTTACGGCCAGGGCGAGGAGGTTGTTTTGTGGAGTGGCGGGGCCGCCAGCGGCGGGCGCTGGCTCGTTCGTGATGCTCTCCGAAGGCAAGTTGTAGCTGACCGCACAGGCGGTAATCGCCGCCAGGGCCGCTTGCACGGCATCCTTATCACGGGTGGCGCGAATTTGCTTCAGGCGCGCTACCTGCGACTCCCGCACGGCATCATTATCAATTTGCAGCACGTCAATCGGCGCGTCGCCTTCGGGTGCCGGGTACTTATTGACGCCCACAATTACCTCCTGGCCGGTGTCGATGCGCGACTGCTTGCGGGCGGCGGCTTCCTCAATGCGCAGCTTGGGCAGGCCGGTTTCGATGGCCGCCGCCATGCCGCCGAGGGCTTCCACTTCCTCCATCAGGGCCCAGGCCTGGTTGGCGAGGTCGGCGGTGAGGCTTTCCACGTGGTACGAGCCGCCCCAGGGGTCCACCACTTTAGTGATGTCGGTTTCGTGCTGCAAGTATAATTGCGTATTGCGGGCAATGCGGGCCGAGAAGTCGGTGGGTAGGGCCAGGGCCTCGTCCAGGGCGTTGGTGTGCAGGCTCTGGGTGCCGCCGAGCGCGGCGGCCAGCGCCTCCACGGTGGTGCGGGCCACGTTGTTGAACGGGTCCTGGGCCGTGAGCGAGTAGCCCGACGTTTGGCAGTGCGTGCGCAGGGCCAGGCTCTTATCACTCTGCGGATTGAACTGCTTAATGAGCTTGGCCCACAGCAGGCGCCCGGCGCGCAGCTTGGCAATCTCCAGAAAGTGGTTCATGCCGATGCCCCAGAAGAAGGACAAGCGCGGCGCAAAGTCGTCAATCTTCAAGCCCGCCGCCAGGCCGGCGCGCACGTACTGCAAGCCGTCGGCCAGGGTGTAAGCCAGCTCCAATTCGGCGGTGGCGCCGGCCTCGTGCATGTGGTAGCCCGAGATGCTGATGCTGTTGAACTTAGGCATGTGCGCCGCCGAATAGGCGAAGATGTCGGCGATGAGCCGCATGCTCGGCGCGGGCGGGTAGATGTAGGTGTTGCGCACCATGAATTCCTTCAGAATGTCGTTCTGAATGGTGCCCGTCAGCTTTTCGGGCCCTACCCCCTGCTCCTCGGCCGCCACGATGAAGAAGGCCAGAATGGGCAGCACGGCCCCGTTCATGGTCATGCTCACCGACATTTCGCCCAGCGGAATCTGGTCAAACAGGATTTTCATGTCCTCCACCGAGTCGATGGCCACGCCGGCCTTGCCCACGTCGCCCACCACGCGCGGGTGGTCCGAGTCGTAGCCCCGGTGCGTGGCCAGGTCAAAAGCCACGCTCAGCCCCTTCTGCCCGCCGGCCAGGTTGCGCCGGTAAAACGCGTTCGACTCCTCCGCCGTCGAAAAGCCCGCGTACTGCCGCACGGTCCAGGGCGAGCGCACGTACATGCTGGCATACGGCCCGCGCAAATAAGGCGGCAGGCCCGCCCCGAAGCCCAGGTGCGGCAGGTGCGCCGCGTCGGCCGCCGTGTACACGGCCGGGCCGCTACTAGGATAGTCGGCCGGCTTAGGGGGGGTAGGGAGCGCAGCCGCGTCGTAGGGAATGGCGGAAAAATCGGGACGCATTTTTTAATTGTTTTTATTGGTCAAACCCCAACGTTGCACTAAGATTTCTTTTGCCCAGGGTAATAGCCTGGTTTGAGACCAGCCTTCATAAACCATTTCGGTGCTATACAAAAAATTCGATAAATCCCTTGCCTTGGTGAGCTTTCGAAATTGTTGATAGTCGCGGCAATAGCTGATATTTTTATGGGCGATATCGCAAAATCCATAACTATTTCGTGGTGCATCGTGGAAGATGATGAAGCCACGCTGGTAATTAATAGAGTCTGGATTAAAATTGCCTTGAAAGTCCGGCTCCTGAAAATTCCATCTACTGTATCCGGCTTGGTGGTTATTAATACCATCCGCAGTTATAAGTTGATAAGGTTCAATAAGTGGAACCCGCCAGACATCGCTTTCTAAGTTATCCTCAAAGTAAAATCTTAGTTTTTCCGGTTTGCGCTGTGAGTAGAAATAAATTAACGCGAGGCCGAGCGGCAGCACCAGCAGCCCAGCTATAATTTTGCCACCTGCTTTCATAGACTGAGCTGCGAATTAGTTAAAAACCTACCGCCCCTGCAATCGCGCCAGCACTTCCTCCGTGTGGTGGCCTTCTACCACAAATTCCTTGAAGCCAAACACCCGCACGGCCTCCAGCAGGGTAGCCAGGTCGGAGGTGACGAGCGAAGGAATATCGAACACGTGGTCGGCCGGCACCTGTTGCACCACCCGTGCCAAGTGGTCAAATTGCGCGGGCGTGGCGTACATGAGCGTGGCCGCGTCGGGCTTGGAAAACAGCACCGAGTACGAATCGGGCGCAATTTCTTCGGCGGGGGGGGGTAGGGCGGGCGCCGGGCCAGGGTGCAGCAGCTGGCGAAAAGCCTCCGCAATGTCCTCGTTCACGCGGGCGTTGCCCAGCAGCACCAGCGTAGCCTGCTTGTCCTGGTTGGCGCGGCGCTCGAAGTGCAGGGCGGTGGCCAGGCGCAGCACCTCGCTGGGGTAGGTGGCGCGGGTGGTGTCAAACTCGCGCGAGCGCAGCAGCTGCTTGGGCTGAAAGTCGAATTTCTCCTGCGAGTTCTGGAAGCGGTTGGTACCCACCACCACGTCCTGCCCGGTGGCAATGCGCTTAAATTTTTCGAGTCCCGACTGGCTTACGGCCTCCAGGGCGCGGGCGCGGGCGCCGAGCATCCCCCCCTGCGCCTCCAGCGCCTGAAACTCGGCCCAGGCGGCGCGGGCCAGCTCATCGGTCAGGGTTTCCAGGAAATAGGCGCCCGCCGCCGGGTCGGCCACCCAGTCGAGGTGCGCCTCTTCCTTCAGAATCACGGGCAGGTTGCGGGCCAGGCGGGCGCTAAACTCGTTGGGCGCCTGGTAGAGGCAGTCGAAGGTCGCCACCTGAATGGAGTCGGCCCCGCCCAGCACGGCGCTCATGGCCTCGGTGGTGTGGCGCAGTAAGTTAGTGTGCGGGTCGAGGGTCGTCTGCGTCCAGGTCGAGGTGGCGGCATGAATGGGCAGGGTGGCCGCGCCCGCCGGGGGTAGGCCGTAGGCGTGCAGCAGCGTGGCCCACAGCCGGCGCGCCGCCCGCAGCCGGGCCAGCTCAGGGAAGTAGCTGGGGCCCACGGCCACGTCGAGGTGCAGGGCCCGCGCCACGTCGGCCACGGTAATATTGCTGGCCGCGTCGGGCAGCTCGGCCAGCAGCGCGGCGGCCGTGCTCAGGCTGAAGGCCAGCTGCTGCGTGAGCGTGGCGCCCCGGTTGCCAAAGTACAGGCCATTGACGGCCAGCGCCGAAAACTCGGGCCAGTCGCGGGCTAGCGCCAGGCACCGCCGTAGCGTAGCCCGAAACGACAGCAGCTCGCCACCCTCGGGCACCGTAGGCGGCATAAAGCGCAGGAAGCCCCGCAATGGTTGGCCGCCACTGGCCGCCACCAGCCGCTCCAGCAGCGGCTCGGGCTGCTGCGCCACCGAGTAGCCTAGCCAGGTGGTGGCCAGGGGTAGGCGGGCGGCCAGCTCGGCCACGGCAAAGGTAGCGGGGTCGCCGTGCAGGTTAAAGTGCAGGCCCTCAGCCCCGCGCGCCAGCGCGTCGGCGCCCTGCTCAATCTGCAGGCGGCCGTCCATGCCGGCCGGCACGGCCAGCAGCACCACGTTGCGGCACGGCACGGGGCGGGGGGGTAGGGGCGCGGGCGGGCCGCCCAGCGCGGTCAGGGCTTCGCGGTGGTAGAAAGGCTCGGCTACCAGGCCATCGGGCATGGTCCAGCGCAGGCTGGCGGGGGCGGCGCCTTTTAGCTCGCGCGCCAGCTGGGCCTGCCACTGCGCCGTGCTCACGGGCAAAAACTCGGGAAACGAAACGGGGGAGGTAGCGGGTGGGGAAGAGTCAGTCATAACAGGTAGCGGCGAGCGGGGCGGCGGCACAGCCCACCCGCGCGGCCCGCAAGATACCGTGCCTGCCGCATACGTTGACCGGCCGAAAGAGTAGGGGTAGGGCTATACCTTTGCCTAAATGCACCAGCTTTCCGTTTTATTCTGCGCATGAAAAAAAGTTACCTAAGCAAGATTTTTATTGGGGTTATTGTGATAGTTAGTGGGGCTACGGTCGCCCGCGCCCAAGCTCCCTTCAGCCCCGGCTATGTAGTGCCGCTGGCCGGCGATACCCTGCGCGGGCAGGTGCAGGAGCTGGGTGAGCTGCGCAACGCGCAGGTCTGCCGCTTCCGCCCCACCGCCACCGCCGCGTCTACCGACTACGCGCCCACGGCGCTGCGTGCCTACGGCCTCGCGGGCGGCGCCCGCTATGAGGCGCGGCCCGTGCCACCTGCCGACTCGACCCGCGCTACCCCCGCGCCACTCTTCGTAGAGGTGCTGGTGAGCGGCCCGGCCCGCCTCTATACCTGCCGCGACCGCCCCGGCCACACGCGCTATTTTGTGGCCGTTGGGGGCCCCAAAGCACGCCTGCGGGAACTGGCCGAGCGCCGGGTCAAGACGTTTAGCAACAGCTTTGAGGCCTACGAAACCCTTTCGCTCTACCGCGATACACTGGCTGCCGCCCTGCGTGCCTGCCCCGCTGCGCAGGTGCTGCTGCCCCGGCTGCCCTTCCAACCGGCTGCTCTAGGGCGGGTAATCACCCGCTACAATGAGTGCGTGGGTGGCCCGGCCGCCGTTTCGGCCCGGCTTGCCCCGCGCGCGCAGGGGCCCGTGCTTAGCCTACTGGGCGGCTACCAATACGGCACGCTCACGCTCAACGGCGCCAATATATTTTTTAACGTAGCTCCCCCGCTGCATCAGGGTGTCCCCGTTGGGGGCCTAGCCCTGAGCTTTACCATGCCCCACACCCGGCAAACCATCACGCTGCGGCTCGAAGCCCAGTACGCCCACGAGGTATATGAAGGCGAGCACACGGGCCCTGTGCCAACGGCCGCCCTCCCCACCCCCCAGCTCAACAAGTACAAATTTGACCTGACTTACCTGCACGTGCCCGTGCTGCTGCGCTACACGCTCATGCGCAGTCCAGGGCTCCGGCCTTTTTTGGAGGCTGGTATCGTGTATGCGCGGCTTTTTCAAGCAACTACTGCTTTCTCGGGCCAGCAGGGTACGGCGGCCCAGATTGTGTTTCCATTCTTTCAGGGGGAAGACGTGCAGTACAACCAGTTTGGCTTTGCTGCGGGGGTAGGCGTGAGTGCGCCCGTGCTGGCCGAGCGGCGGCTGGCACTGCTAGCCAGAGTATCAACGGCCAATGGACCAAGTAACTATGTGCAGGTAGGCGCCCCTATTACTTATTTCTCCGCCTTGCTAAGTCTGGATTTAACCAAGCCGTAAGCCAGGGAACGGCTTCTGCTAAATGGGCTGCCTCGTCGTCACCCAAGACTATTTTCTATTTCAAAAAAATTACTTAAGGGTAATCAACACATGCTTAACTGCTACTTGGCCACCGGGTTATTGGTGGCCGCTACCTGGGCTGCGGCTACTACCGCGCGGGCGCAGGCCGATTTTCGCCCTGGCTACCTAGTGCGCCCGGCCGGCGACACGGTGCGGGGCGAGATAGACTACCGCAGTGCCCGGCGCAATGCGGTGGTGTGCCAGTTTCGGCCGGCCCCTGGTGCCCCCATCCAACTGCTACACCCGGCCGACTTGCAAGGCTATAGTGTGCTGGGCCAGGGTACGTACCATACCCGCCTCACGCCGCTGCCCGATAGCGCCGGCCGGCCCCGCGCGCCCCGCTTTTTCTTCCTGGAAGTACTGGCGGAAGGGCCGCCCGCTACCCTTTATCAGCGGCGCGCTGGTACCGACGAGAGCCACTACTACGTGCAAAATGCACCGGCCGCGCCCCTCACAGAGTTGACCGTGACCCATCAGTCGGTCACGGATGGTACCCACCAGTACTATCAGGATATTCCCACTTTTCGGGGGGTGCTCAGCGCCCAGTTTGCCGACTGCCCCAGTGTGCTGCTGAGCTTGGCTAAGACCGAGTTCAAACCTACTTCGCTTATCGCGGCGGTGCAGCGCTACAATGCGTGCCGTGAACCAGGTGCCGTGGCTAAGCAAGTGTATAAAGCACCGTCGCGGGTGGGAGTAGAAGTGCTGCTTGGCGCGCAGGCCAGCCAACTCAATGCCTACGGCTACCTCAGCCCTGCGAGCGGCAATTTTCAGGCTGGCCTGGCGCCCGAAGTGGGGGTAGGGCTAACATATAGCTCGCAGACAGTGCGCAATAAGCTTCAGTTGCGGCTTGAGGCGCACTACGTGCGGCAGCACTACGAAGACGAGTACCAGTTTACTTCGACCACTGGCGGTGGGTCAGCTTTTTTATATCCTTACTCGTACCAAACGCGGTTTCAGACCGACTACCTCCGGGTGCCGCTGCTGCTGCGCTACCTGCCGCTGACCGGGAAGGTGCAGCCATTGCTGGAGGTCGGCGGCTCCGTGAGTCCACTGCTGCAGCTCACCCAGGAGTCGCGCTACCATACCAATGCCAGCACTACCTACGGTTCCTGGGTCCCAGCCTATGACCCGGCCGACGTGCGCCACCTCGAATTTGGCCTGTTAGCGGGGGTAGGCGTGCAGGTTAATGGACTGGCTGGCCATTCGGCCGCCGTGCTCGGGCGCCTCGAAAGCAGCAACGGCTTTTTGGCCACGCCGGTCAATTATACTAAAGTGCTGCGCTACCAGGTACTGCTTACTATTGGCCTGACCAAGCAGCAGTAAAACTGCTGCTAGTCATCGTAGACAGATACGCTTGCCCGCTGGTGGGCGTAACTTTGGCTACCCTGAGCTTTCAATTGGCCTGGGGTAGCTTTTTTTGCTTATGCGCTCACTTCGCCCGGTAGCTACTGGCTTTCTGCTTCTTACCTTCACCACGGCCTGCCAGCGCGGCCCGCTCGTGGCCGCGGCCCGCCTGGCGCCCAGCACCAGCCAGCCCGTGGGCAGCACCGTTGCGCCCGATGCCGGCGCGGCCGACTACATCAAGCCCTACCACGACAAGGTGGTGAGCGAGATGCAGCAGGTTATCGGCAACGCCCCGGTGGCGCTGGGTAAGAACCCCGGCGAGAACCCCATCGTCAACTTCGTGGCCGACTTGCAGCGCACTGCCGCCAGCCAGTATTTCAAAGGCCAGCCCATTGACCTGGGCGTGATGACCAACGGCGGCATGCGCAACGCCCTGCCCGCCGGCCCCATTACGCTGGGCAATGTGTTCGAGCTCATGCCTTTTGAAAATGAGCTGCTGGTGCTCGATGCGCCCGGCCCGGTGGTGCAGCAGCTCTTCGACTACGCCGCGCCCGTCCACATGGCCATTTCGGGGGCTACCTACTCGGTGGGCCCCGATAAAAAGCCCCTGGCTATCCTCATTGGCGGCCAGCCCTTCGACCCGGCCCGCACCTATAGCATCGCCATTTCGGACTACCTGGCCGGCGGCGGCGACCACATGGAGTTTCTCAAAGCTGCGAAGTTGCGCCACACCGGGCTGCTGCTGCGCACCGTTATCATCGACCACATTAAGGCCCTCACCGCCGCCGGCCAGCCCGTCACGGCCCAGGTGGAGGGTAGGGTGAAAGTCAATTAACAATCATCAATCGTCAATTATCATTCGTTCAGCTACCAGCGTAAATTGACCGCTTGTTAGACGCTCCCTGACGCTATCTGCCCTCTATTCAGCCCGCCAGTCATCCATCTGATAATTGATGACTGATAATTGATAATTGAAATGGAAAGACGCTCCTTTCTTCAGAAATCCCTGGTTGGCACGGCTGGCCTCAGCCTGCTCGGCCCCAGCCTCGTGGCCAACGCTGCCAGCGGCCCGGCCCGCCTGGTCATTCTGCACACCAACGACATGCACTCGCGCATCGAGCCTTTCCCCGACAATGCGCCGCAGTGGGCCGGGCTGGGCGGCATGGCCCGGCGCGAGGCCCTCATCGACCAGGTGCGCAAGCAGGAGCCCAACGTGCTGCTGCTCGACTCGGGCGATATCTGGCAGGGCACGCCCTACTTCAACTTTTTCCAGGGCGAGCTGGAATACAAGCTGATGTCGCGCATGAAGTACGACGCCAGCACCTTCGGCAACCACGACTTCGACAATGGCCTCGAAGGCCTGCAAAAGCAACTGCCCAACGCCGGCTTCCCGTTCCTAGTGGCCAACTACGACTTTGGCGGCACGCCGCTGGCCGGCCGCTTCGCGCCCTACAAGGTGTTTGAGAGGGGCGGCGCGCGCATCGGCGTCTTCGGCCTGGGCATTGAGCTGAAAGGCCTGGTGGCCGACAAAAACTTCGGTACTACCCAGTACCTCGACCCCGTGGCCACCGCCAAAGCCCAGGTGCAGCGCCTGCGCCAGGGCGAGCGCTGCGACCTGGTCATCTGCCTCTCGCACCTTGGCTATAAGTACGAAAGTGAAAAAATAGACGACCGCAAATTGGCCGCCCAGGTGGGTGGCATCGACCTTATTTTGGGTGGCCACACCCACACCTTCATGCCCGCCCCGGAGCCCATAACCGGCCCCAACGGCCACGTAACGTTGATTAACCAGGTCGGCTGGTCGGGCATCAACCTTGGCCGTATTGACTATGACCTGCGGCGCGGCGCGCTACCCGCGCGGGCTACCGGCGCCTTGGTGCTGCCCGTGGGTGCTACCTGCTAGAAGCGCGACATTAGCAAGCATTTGGCGGCTTTTTTGTCTGCTGGTTTTTGCGCAAATTTGTCCCCCCCAAGTTGGGCCGGGTAATTCCCTGGCCCGATTTGGAGGGATTTTTTTTCGCCGCCAACTGCTTACCCGGTTCTCTTTTCCACCTCATGTCGCAGGATTTCCGCACTGTTTGGGCTAATTGCCTGCGTGTTATCCGCGCCGAGGTCGGGGAGCAGAGCTTCCGCACCTGGTTTGAGCCCGTAGTACCCATTGAGCTGCAAGGCAAGGTGCTCACCATTCAGGTACCGAGCGTGTACTTCTACGAGTTCCTCGAAGAGCACTACGTAGAAGAGCTTAAGCGCGCTATTTACCAGGAGCTTGGCCCAGAAGGCCGCCTCGAATACAGCGTCGTCGTGGACCAGGGCAACGCCCAGGCTTCGGCCAAAACCATGCACCTGCCACCAGCTCGTAAAACGGCGCCCAGCCTTTCGAACCCTGGCAGCCAACACAGCCCCGGCCCCAACTACGGCACGGCGCCCGGTGGCATTCAGCCCAACCGGCCGGTGGCCCAGGCCCGCCACCTGGTGCCCGGCGGCAACACCGCCACCGCCGCGCAGGTGGCGGCCAACACGTTGCGCAACCCCTTCGAGGCCGTCAAGACGATGGACCGCAACATCGTGCCCTCGCAGCTCAACACTACCTACACGTTTGATAACTACGTGGAGGGCGACTGCAACCGTCTGGCGCGCTCGGCGGGCCTCGCCGTAGCCAACAAGCCCGGCACCACCGCTTTTAACCCCTTGATGGTGTACGGGGGGGTAGGGCTGGGCAAAACGCACCTCGTGCAGGCCATCGGCAACCACATCAAGGCCACTAACTCGGAGAAGTTCGTGCTCTACGTGTCGGCCGAGAAATTCACCAACCAGTTTATCGAAAGCCTGCAGCGCAACGCCGTGCAGGACTTCGCCAATTTCTACCTGCTCGTCGATGTGCTCATCCTCGACGACGTGCAGTTTCTGGCCAATAAGGGCAAGACCCAGGAGATGTTCTTCCACATCTTCAACCACTTGCACCAGGGCGGCCGGCAGATTGTGATGACCAGCGACCGCCCTCCGCGCGAGCTCAGCGGCCTCGAAGACCGCCTGCTCTCTCGCTTCAAGTGGGGCCTCACCGCCGACGTGCAAAGCCCCGACTTCGAGACGCGCATTGCCATCATTCAGAACAAGGCGCAGCAAGACGGCATGGAAATCGCGCCGCAGGTGGTTGAGTACCTCGCCCACTCGGTGCCCACCAACGTGCGCGAGCTCGAAGGCGTGCTCACCACCCTGCTGGCCCAGAGCGTGCTCACCCGCCGCGACATCGACCTCGAAATGGCTAAAGGCGCCCTGCGCCACATCATTGAGGAAGTAGAGGCCGAAGTCAACGTGGACTTCATCCAGAAAACGGTGGCCGACTACTTCAGCGTGCCGGTGGCGCTGTTGAAAGAGAAAACCCGTAAGAAAGAGATAGTTACGGCCCGGCAGGTGGCCATGTACTTCACCAAGGAGCACACCAACCACTCGCTTAAAACCATCGGCTACCACTTCGGGGGTAGGGACCACGCCACGGTCATCCACTCGGTCCAAACCGTGTCGGACCTCATCGATTCGGACAAAAAATTCAAGGACCAGATTGGGGAGCTGCGCAAGAAATTCGTGCAGAAATAGGTAGTCCTCGCGTTATATTTGGCAAAAGCCCTGCCCTTATGGAAACGCTGGAGATTGTTAAATCGGATTACGAGCTGGAGCGCGGAAAACCTATGCCTACTTGGAACCACGCCCTGCTGCAGAAGCGAATTTTAGTTAAAATTGAAAGCCGCTACGAAGGTCAGTTTTCAGTATTCCCGGAGTTGAATTTGAGTGTGCTAGGCGATAAGCTAGTGCCTGACCTAGCAGTGTTTGCCGGCTCATTGGGTTTTCTGGCACACGACCAAAATATTGTGAGCGATATGCCGCTACTGGTGGTAGAAATATTATCGCCTTCCCAAAGCGTTACTGAATTGACTGCTAAAGCCGAGCGGTACTTGCAAGCCGGTGTGACGTCCTACTGGTTAGTTGTGCCAGAGCTAATGACTATTTCTATGTCATCCGAAACAGGTGTCTACCAAACGTTTAACCGCAACGAAATCCTGCGCGACCCTGCCACCAGCATCGAACTGGAACTAGCGCCGCTGTTCAGCTAGTCCCGCAAAATTTCCTTGGGGTAGCAGATGTAATACTTCTGCACTTTCTGGCTCAGCGCCCGAATATTGGGCAAATCCGACGCCTCCACCACATTCACGACCTTGCCGAGCTTGGTAAGGATGTTAATCGTCTCATTACTAGCCGGGTCGTAGGCGGTGTTGCTGAGGCGGCCGGTTATCATCAGCTGCCGCGCGTCCTCGGGCGTGAGGTCGAAGCGCTCGGCAATTAATTCCACGATACCCAGCTGAAACTCCTCGTCGTAGGGCTCGGGGGCGATGATAATCTTGAACAGCTGCCGGTTTATCAGGCTTTTGGCCAAAAAGCTCAACACCTTGTCGGCGTGGCCCTTCCAGCTCTTGATGGCCGACCAGATATCGGTGTCATCCAGCTCCACGAAGTGGTTGAGGATGTCGGCATCCGTCTCAAACTCGGCCAGCGTGACGGCGTGGCCCAGGAAGAACGTGAGGCAGCTGCTACCCGGTACCGCCCCGCCGGCGCGGGCCAGGTCGCGGGCGCGCTGCATGGTGCGAATGACCATCTGCTCGGCGCTCGTAACGGTCTTGTGCAGATACACTTGCCAGTACATCAGCCGCCGGCTCACCAGGAAATTCTCGACCGAGTACACGGCTTTTTCCTCCAGCACCAGGCGCTCGTCCACCACTTGCAGCATCTTGATGAGGCGGTCGGCGCCCGGCCTACCCTCCTGCACGCCGGTGTAGAACGAGTCGCGGTTGAGGTAGTCGAGCCGGTCCATATCCAATTGGGAACTAACCAGTTGGTGAAAAAAATCGCGCCCGTAGCTACCCTGAAACATCTCGATGGCCAGGCTCAGCTTGCCCCCAAACTGCTCGTTGAGCCGCTGCATCAGGTACAGCGACAGCTGCTCGTGGGGCACGTCCTGGAAAATGCTGGTTTCCAGCGCGTGCGAGAGCGGGCCGTGGCCGATATCGTGCAGCAGAATGGCAATCTGGGCGGCCTCGCCCTCGGCCGCCGAAATTCCTACCCCCTTGTCTTTGAGCGTGCGCAGGGCCAGCTGCATGAGGTGCATGGCGCCCAGCGCGTGGTGAAAGCGCGTGTGCAACGCCCCCGGGTACACGAAGTTAGTGAGCCCCAGCTGCTGAATGCGCCGCAGCCGTTGGAAGTACGGGTGCTCGATGAGGTCGAACAGTAACTCGGTGGGCACGGTCACGAACCCGTATACCGGGTCGTTGAAAATCTTCTTTTTATTCATCGCAGGCGGGCGCGGCCCAACGGGGGGGTAGGGGAGCGTTAGCCGGTGTTTGGGGCCAATTGGCCGACTAAGCTCCGCATTCAGGAACCCAAACCCCGGTTTTCCGGTAAAGCTACGGACGGCCCGCCTACCCCCGCCCGCATACCAGACGGGCTCCGGCTGCCGTTAGTACCGCTACCGCTTACTTTTCCCCCGTTGCGCGCCCCTTCCGGCGCGCCCTTGCCTATGCAACGCTATTCCATTCTTTGGGCCGACGACGAAATTGACCTGCTTAAGCCGCACATCCTCTTTCTCAAGGAGAAAGGCTACGATGTGACGCCCGTCAACTCCGGGGCCGACGCCCTCGAAGAGGTGCAGGAACATACCTACGACCTGGTTTTTCTCGACGAAAACATGCCCGGCCTCACCGGCCTCGAAACCCTCACCGAAATCAAGGTGGTGCGCCCCACGGTGCCCGTCGTGATGATTACCAAGAGTGAGGAAGAGCACATTATGGAGGGCGCCATTGGGGCTAAAATCGCCGACTACCTCATCAAGCCCGTCAACCCGAACCAGATTTTGCTGTCGGTGAAGAAGGTGCTCGACAACAAGCGTCTCATCACCGAAGCCACCAACACCGGCTACCAGCGCGATTTCCGCCAGCTCGGCATGCAGCTCTCCGACCGCCTCTCGCCTTCGGAGTGGGTCGACGTGTATAAGAAGCTCGTGTACTGGGAGTTGGAAATCAACGAAACCGAAGGCAAGAGCATGGCCGAGGTTTTCAACATGCAGAAGGATGAGGCGAATACCTACTTCGGCCGCTTCATTATGGAGAACTACGAGGACTGGGTGAACGGCCGCGACAAGAGCGCGCCGATGATGTCGCACCAGCTCTTCAAGGAGAAAGTATTCCCGCTGATGAAGCAGACCGGCGACACGCCCGTGTACTTCGTGCTCATCGATAACCTGCGCTACGACCAGTGGAAGGTGCTCGAACCCATTATTGCTGAGCTGTTTACGGTTGATTCGGAGGAGCTGTACTACAGTATTTTGCCCACCACTACGGCCTACGCCCGCAACGCCATCTTCGCGGGCATGATGCCGGGCGAAGTGCAGAAAAAATACCCCAACCTGTGGGTGTGGGACGAGGACGAGGAGGGCAAAAACCTGCACGAAGCTGAGTTTCTGGAAATCAATTTCCAGCGCAACAACCAAAAGGCCAAGCACAGCTACCACAAGATAACCAACCTGCAGGCGGGCAAGGACTTGCTGGGTAAAATGAGCAACCTGCACAACAACTATAAGCTCAACGTTATCGTCTACAACTTCGTGGACATGCTCTCGCACGCCCGCACCGATATGGCAATGATTCGCGAGCTGGCCGCCGACGAAAGCGCTTACCGCAGCCTTACCCGCTCGTGGTTTCTGCACTCGCCACTCTACGAGATGCTCCAGACCATTTCGGAAAAGAAGGGCAAGCTTATCATTACCACCGACCACGGTACCATTCGGGTGAAGCGTCCGTATAAGATTGTGGGTGACCGCAATACGAATACCAACCTGCGCTACAAGCACGGCCGCAACCTGGGCTTCGACGAGAGCCGTGACATCTACGTGGTGCGCAAGCCGGAAAGCATTTTCCTGCCCCGCGAAAACGTGAGCACGGCCTACGTCTTCACGCTCGGCGATTATTTCTTCGCCTACCCTAACAACTACAACTACTACGTGAACTACTACAAGGACACGTTTCAACACGGCGGCGTATCGCTGGAGGAGTGCATTATTCCCTACATTACGCTGACAGCGAAGGGGTAGCCCGCGAGGTTAAGCTAAGTAGAAAGAGGTTACGCAAAGTTGAAGGGCACCAGTTGCTCTTACTTTGCGTAACCTCTTCTTCTTTTGCCAAACCTTGCGCTGATGACCTTCCACTACTACCCAAGCGACCTGGCCGCCGCCCTGCAGCTGCGCTGGCCGGCCGGGGCGGCGCCGCTGCCGGCGCCGGAGGTACTCACGCGGTTCATCTCGGTGCTCTACCAGGCCAGCCTGCTCTCGGAGGAAGGCTGCCCCGTGGTGTGCCATGCCGTGCTGGCCGCGCAGGCCGCGCTGGAGGCACAGCCGGTGGCGCTACCGGATTTTTACCTGGTGCGCTTCGATGAGGTCCGGGCCTGGAACGAGCAGGAGGTGCGCCGGCTGAGCCCAGCCGTGCAACATAGCGGCAGCCTGCTGGCGGTGGAGGCCGCCGCCGACGGGCAGCTCCGGCTCTGGGGGATGCTCTTTAGCGGGCACGAGTGGGACTGGGTGCCCGACAATTCGCGCCAGGCCGTGGCCGCGGCCCCGTCGGCGCTGCTGGTGCAGGTGAGTGGGCCGGGCAGCGTCGTGTTTTATTACGGCAGCCAGCGCCTGCTCACCCTGCAGCGCGGGCGCATCGATGGGCACGGCTTTTTGCAGTTTCCGGTGGCCTGGGGCGAGGGGCGGTTTTTTGAAAACCAGCAGCTGGCGGGGGCCGCGGCGGCCGGGCTGGAATGGACGCCTACGCAGGAGGAATGCATTATCCGGTTTGTGCTGCACATGCAGCGCCGGGCCCTCACGCGCTCGCGGGCCAGCGGCCACGGGGTGCTGGTGGTGCTGGTGCCCACGCGCCGGGTAGCCGCGCTCACCGCGCCGGGCGGCATCCTGCGGCCCAAGTATCGGCTGCTGCCCACCGGGGCCGGCCCCCGTTTCCCTACCCTGGTGCAAGCCAGCGTGCGGCGCTTGCTGGAATTGGGTGAGCTAAGCTGGGCGCACTTTCAATGCTCGCGCGATGCGGAGCTGCTGGCGCTGGCGGCCGAAATAGACCGTTTTGCCGACTGCGTGGCCGACATGGGCGCCGTGGATGGCGCCCTGATGTTTACCCAGCAGATTGACCTGGTCGGCTTCGGGGTAGAGATTCAGGCCACGCAAGTGCCCCTCACGCAGGTGTACCGCGCTCTGGATATGGCAGGCCAAACCCTGCAGTCCGTGCCGGCCGACCACTTCGGCACCCGCCACCGGGCCGCCTACCGCCTGTGCCTGGCCGCGCCCGAGTGCCTGGCCATCCTGGTCTCGCAGGATGGCAACGTGCAGTTCGTGCACAACCAGGATGGCAAAGTGGTTTTCTGGGACCAGCTGTCGTTTTGAGATAACTATTTCTCGCTTACTTCGACTTTTGACTAAATATTAATCTATTATTTTAAGAGTGATAGGTTTGTTATTTTTCTCAAATCCGTAAAGCTTGTCGCGATAAATAAAGCAGTTCTTTTTTTGTCGAATATCCACTAAAAAGGTGGTATCATGCCTTACGCTGTATGAACCATACATCGTTCCTTTAGACGCATTAACATCAATTATTTCAAGAATATTAAAATCAGAGCTTCTTTTTCCAATTAGTATCTTGAATTTTTTCTTGTCCTTAACAAAAGAAAATTCTGTATACTGTATTTTATGAGAATGAATAAACCAGCGTTGCAGAAGAAATATAAAAAGTGCTGATGCAACTATTGAATTAATGAAAAAAGTACTTCCCCATAAAAGTTTCTTAAAAAGTAAAAGAATAACCCCTATCACTACATTGGCAATAAATATTGTTGGCGGAATCGTAATACCAACAATAGACATGCTATTATCTAATTGAGCGCTCAACAGCCAAATAGAAATGATGATGAAGTCTACTGCTAAAATAATTATTAAATTTTTAAGCATCTAATTAGTGTCTAAGTTGTACTGAGCGGCTTATACTTAATTAGTAATAGACAAGACAGTTGTTAATTATTTTAGCTTAGGTTTTCTGCTTCTTCTTTTTAGCCGCCGGAAATAGCACGTTGTTGAGTATCAGGCGGTAGCCGGGTGAGTTGGGGTGCAGCGAGAGGTCGGTGGGCTCTTCACCTACCATGTGCTGGTAGTCCTCGGGGTCGTGGCCGCCGTAGAACGTCCAGGTGCCTTTGCCGAGGGTGCCGTGCAGGTAACGCACCTCGCCGTCCTGCTTGGTTTCGCCCATGATGATGACGTCGGGCTTGATGAGATTTTTGCGGAACGCCGTGGTCTGGCCCATAAAGCCGTGGATGGTTTTTTCGTGGTCCTGGGTCAGCATGGTCGGCACCGGGTCGTACTTGGCTGAGAAGGTAAAGAGCTGAAAATAATCGTTTTGCTCATACAAGCCCCGCTCCTGCGGCTGCATGTCGATGTCGGAATACTCGTACTCCAGCGGGTTCATCCGCAGGTGAAAATTCTGAAAAGCCAGCGTGCGGTTGAAGTTGAGCTTGCTCTGGGCGCTGGGGTCGGCGGGGTCGCCGTCATACATCGGGCCCACCATATCCACGCCCAGCCCGGCCAGCGCGATGTCGTAGCTATCGGTGGCCGAGCACATGGCAAACATGAAGCCGCCGCCCGCGATAAACTCCTGCATCTTCACGGCTTCGGCGGCCTTCATCTCGCTCACTTTCTTGAAGTTATTGCGCTTGGCGGCGGCCTCGGCGTCGCGCACCTGCTGCTGGTACCAGGGCGCGTAGCGGTAGGCGCTGTAAAACTTGCCGTACTCGCCCGTAAAGTCCTCGTGGTGCAGGTGCAGCCAGTCGTACTTGGGCAGCACGCCCGAGAGCACTTCGTCGTCGTAAATCTTATCGTACGGAATCTCGGCGTAGGTTAGCACCATCGTCACGGCATCGTCCCAGGGCTGCTTGCCCTTGGGCGTATACACCGCGATTTTGGGCACCTTCTCCAGCTTCATCACGTCCATGTTGGCGTTGGGGTCGGCTATCTGCTGCAAGATGCCGGTGTACTGCGCCTCCGAGATAGTTTGGTAGGTGACGCCGCGCACGTTCAGCTCATTTTCGAGGGCCGGCTGGCTCTCACAGGCAAATGAGCCGCCGCGGTAGTTGAGCAGCCAGTCAATCTCAATCTGTTTGCTCAACGCCCAGTAGCACAGGCCATAAGCCTTGAGGCATTCCTTCTGGGTATCATCCATTGGGATGAAAATATGGTTGGCGTGAGCCGCCAGGGTAGGGGCCAGCAGGGCTAGCAGCAGGGCAAAACGCTTTAAGAACATACTTTTGAGGACTAAGAGCTGCCTTCCCAACGGGCCGGCCGCCACCGTAGTTCAAGGTACGGGCCGGCCGGCATAGTTGGCGATGCCCCCGCCCCGCCTACCCCCCTCGCGCCGCCCGAATCGGCGAAATCTGCCCCATCTGCGTCAATCTGCGATTATATGAGTTACCTGGAAAATATCCGCGAGGCCCTGCGTTCCATCAGCGGCAATTTGCTGCGCACCATTCTCACGGCCCTCATCGTGAGCATCGGGCTGATGGCCTTGGTGGGCATCCTCACGGCCATCGACGCCATGCGCAGCTCGCTGGGCGATACCTTCGCCAGCCTGGGGGCCAACGCCTTCGAAATCAAGGCCAAAGGCTACGGTAACCGCTTCCGGCGCGGTGGCGTGCAGGGCAAGCAGTACCCGGCGCTCAGCTACTTGCAGGCCACGCTGTATAAGAAAGAGCTGGCGCGCCGCGAGCCGGCGGCTGTGGTGGGCGTGTCGGCCTCCATCAGCGGCAGTGCCGAAATCAAGGCCAACGGCCAGAAAACCAACCCCAACATGCAGGTGGTGGCCGGCGACGAAAACTACCTGCGCATCCAGAGCTACACCCTCACCCAGGGCCGCACTTTCTCGCCCGCCGAGCTCAATACCGGGGCCCACGTGACTATTATCGGGCGCGAAATGAAGGACAAGCTCTTTCCGCAGATTAGCCCCGTGGGCCAGTACGTGTACGCGCTGGGCCAGCGTTTTCAGGTGGTGGGCCTGCTCGAAAAAAGTGGCAGCACCATGGGCGGCTCCGGCGCCGACCGCCTGCTGCTGGTGCCCCTCGAAACCGGCAACCAGCTGCCCCGCCAGGGCGCCCTCACCTACGACGTGAAGACGGCCACCGCCAATGCCGGTGGCCTGGCCTTTCTGCAAAGCCAGGCCACCGGCGTGATGCGCGCCGTGCGCCACGACCGCCTGGGCCAGGAAGATTCCTTCGATATCGAAAGCCCCGACTCGCTCAGCGGTACCCTCGATTCGCTCAGCGGCAAGATGCGCCTGGCGGGCGGCTCCATCGCCTTTTTGGCGCTGCTCGGGGCCAGCATCGCCCTCATGAACATCATGCTGGTGTCGGTGACCGAGCGCACCCGCGAAATCGGAATTCGCAAGGCCCTGGGCGCCACGGCCCGGCAGATACGGCTGCAATTTCTGCTCGAGGCCATTGTCATTTGCGTGCTGGGCGGCACGTTCGGCATTCTGCTGGGCATCGCGGCCGGCAACGGCGTGGCGGTGCTGGCGGGCAGCAAGTCTTTCTTAGTGCCGTGGCTGTGGGTGGGGGTAGGGCTAACCATTTGCGTAACGGTAGGCCTGCTGGCCGGCTCGTACCCGGCCGGTAAGGCGGCGGCCCTCGACCCGATTGACAGCCTGCGCTATGAATAAATCGCAGATTTTCGCTGATTAAACTGATTTCGTAGATTTAGGCGGGGTGAGGCAGGATTTTGGCGGCGGAGCCGTTTTCAGGGATTAGTT
>CAZZWL010000061.1:0-780 GCA_964657755.1 uncultured Rhodanobacter sp. | reverse complement strand
TCTACATTTGCGCAACTTCTCATTTGTGCAAATGCCTACCCCTGCTTCCATCGGCCAACGCTTTACCCAACTGATTCAGCACCTTGGGCTGAGTAAAAACGCGTTTGCGCAGTCGCTGGATAAGACGGCCACCGTCATTCAGCACTTGGTAGACGAGCGCAACAAGCCCGGCTACGACCTGTTGTGCAAGGTGTTTGAGACTTATCCAAATGTGTCAAAAGACTGGCTGCTCATGGGCCACGGCCCTATGCTGGTGGCTGAAGCCACTGAGCCAGCGGTAGCGGCGAGTGCTGCGCCTAGTGCCGAAGACGAGGCCATTGAATGGCCGCCAATGCCCGTGCCGCGCCGCCGCGCCACCGGGGATGGCCCCCGGTTGCAACCCAACGAAGTAGCGGCCGCCGTAGCCCTGGCCGCCCAGGCTACTAACCACGCTGCCACTCCTGCCCCCGCGCCATTTAGTGCCGAAAAGGCCGCGGCGCCTAGCAGTGCCGCGGCCCCCGCCGCCCCGGCCACCCCCGTTGTTCCGCCCATCCCTACCCCCGTGTCTGTGCCCGACCCGGCCTACCTCACGGCTGCTTTGCAAACGCAGTACCTTCAGCACCAGCTGGCCCTGGCCGAGCAGCGCAACCAACATCTGCTGGCACAACAGGCCCTGATGCAGCAGCTGGTAGCCGTGCTGCAACGGACCACTGATTAGCACGGATTTTACCGGATTTCACGGATTTTGTGGCCGGTGTATTAGTTAATCCTGCGGCCTTAATTCGCTCTAAAAAGTCCTCA
>CAZZWL010000060.1:0-31827 GCA_964657755.1 uncultured Rhodanobacter sp. | reverse complement strand
CGCCCGGGGCCAGGCGCGCGGCGCAGCGGCCAATGAACTGCGCCGTGTTGCCGAAGCACATGATGCCGCTGATGGAGGTGATGACATCGAAAGCCGGGCCGTTGGCGAAGGGGAAATCCTGGCTCAGGTCGGTGGGCTCATAGCGCACGGGCGCGGGCGGCGCGGCGGCGCGCACGTCGGCCCCCCAGCGCCGGGCCCCGGGGAAGAGCCGCCCCACCTGCTCCAGCAGTTCGCCCGCGCCGCACGGCAAATCGAGCCAGCGCAGCCCTGGCCGTTGCAGGGCCCCCAGGCCCAGCAGATAAGCCAGCACGGTGCGGTTGACGTGTTTCTGGGTGTTGCCCCGGGGCACGTCGGCCAACAGGGCGGCGGGGGCGAGGGTGGGCGCAGTAGGCATAAGACGGGCGCAAGCGTGACGGCCGCCAGCGCCCCCCGCCCCCTGCTCGGGCCCCCAGGGCCGCGGGTTGCGACGGCCAGTTTTTGTTGGGGCTAAGAACACGGTAACCCCGCGGGAGTTTGCCTAATATGAATAAAATAGGACTTACGCAAGCGTCCACTTTGTTAGCCCCGGAGGGGCGGCCCGTCGGCAGTAAGTCCTATAAAAGATAAATTTATTTACCGCGGGGGCCCCCGGTGCACCCCAACGCGCCCACCCGCTACGGCAATAGTAAGGGCAACCGCGCCTTGGTGCTGCACTTCGGCGACGCCGCGGCCTCGCCCATCGGGCTCATTATGAAGGCAAACGCAACAAGAACACCCGCGTGCCTGGCGCAGGCGGCGCGCACAACAAGGGGGCGCTGGCAAGTCGAACAGGGCGTTGACCTGGTTTGCCGAATTACGTGGCGCGGGAGGAGGTAGCGCGCCCGGGCTGCGTGGTGTTTTCCCGGCGGGGCTTATTTTAGGAGGGCCTTCCTCCGTACCCCGTGCCATGACGGATACCCTTCTCTTCCCTGCCTGGGTGCGCGTCACCAAGCTGCAGAGTTGCGCCGATGCTTTTTCCCCGGAGGCGATTGCCGTCGGCCGCTCTTTCGTGGGCTACGCGCCGCTCGCCCCGGCGAAAGGCCGCCGGTTTGAGCTGTTTGCGGACCAAGCCCGGCTGCGCAGGGTGTTGAGCACTTCTGAGGTCCGTGAATGCCTGAGCCCCTGGATTTTCATGACCTTTAATAGCTTCTACTTAATCGAAGTAGTGGAGGCTCCCGCTGAGGCCGAAGAGCTGGTGGCGGAAATTGCGCTCGCCGGCTGAGCACCGGCCCTCCTGCCAATCTGCGGCGGCATCAAACCTGGGCACAAGCCGGGCATGCTGAATAAAGCTGCGCCGCGCCGAACGCGCTGAGTAGCAGCCTACGAGTCGGCCGCGGGGCCGTTGCTTACCGCGCGGTGCTCCTTGGCGTATTCGGAGGGCGAGAGGCTGTAAATCTTGCGGAAGGCTTCGCGGAAGTGCTTGCTGTCTTCGAAGCCCACCTGGGAGGCGATTTCGGAGATGCGCAGCTCGGAGGTGGCCAGCAGCTGGGCGGCCCGCTTCAGGCGCACGTCGCGGATAAACTCGGCCACCGACTGCCCGGTGATGCCCTTGATGCGGCGGTAAAACACCGACTGGCTCATGCCCATCTCGCGCACCAGCACGGGCACGCCGAAGTCCGGGTTGTCGAGGTTGGCCTCCACAATGCGCATGGCGCGTTCGAGCAGCTGCTTTTCGGCGTCGGGAATAACTACCTGGGTGGGCTCCAGCAACAGCTGGCGCTGGTAGTACTCGCGCAGCTTGCCCCGGTTGCTGAGCAGGGCCAGGGCTTTGGCGTGCAGCACCTGCGGGTTGAAGGGCTTGCCGCCGTAGTCGTCGGCCCCGGTTTCGAGGCCGGCCAGCTCGTGCATGGCGGCCGTGCGGGCCGTGAGCAGCATCACCGGGATGTGCCCGGTTTTGGGGTGCTGCTTGATTTGGCGGCATAATTCCAGCCCGTCGCGGCGCGGCATCATCACGTCGGAAATCACTAAATCGGGCAGCAGGGCCAGGGCTTTTTCCCATCCCTCCACGCCGTCGGCGGCTAGGGCCACTTCAAAATCGGGCGCGAAAAGCTGGTGCAGGTAGTGGCGCACCTCGTCGTTGTCTTCCACGATGAGCAGTAGCGCGGGCGTGGCGGGGGCCAGCGGCGGGGCTTCGGCCGCCGAGGGGGGGGTAGGGGGCGGGACCAGCGGCGGCGCGGGGGCCAGCACATCGTCGGGCACGGCGGCTTCTATCTCGCTGAGGGCCAGGTGCGCCCGCCCAAACGGCAGGCGGAGCGTGAAGGTGGTGCCGGTGCCCAAGGCGCTGGTCACGGCAAGCTCACCGGCGTGGCGCTCCAGGGCCTGCTTCACCAGGGCCAGGCCGATGCCGGTGCCGGGCACGGGCTGGTTACGGGCCGAAGCCACCCGGAAATACGGGTCGAATATGCGGTGCAGGTCGTCGGGCGCCATACCAATACCTTCATCGATAACCTTTATTTCCAGATAGTTAGCTAATAACTTGTCTCTGCGGCGTAGCGCCGGGGCGGCGGGGTCGCCCACGGCGGCCACGGCCAGCCGCACGCGCCCGCCCGCCTCGGTGTACTTGAAGGCGTTGGCCAGCAGGTTGGTGAGCACGATTTCGAGCTTGTTGCGGTCGAAGTAGAGCGGAACGGCTTCGGCGGGGGCATCCAGGGTGTAGGCAATGCCTTTTTCCTCGGCTTTGAGCTTGAAAATCAGGAAAATCTCGGTGAGAAAACCCACCACGTCGCCGTGGCTGACGCGCAACGGGACGTGGCCGCCCTCGGCCCGGCGGAAATCCAGGAGCTGGTTTACCAGGTCGAGCAGCTTGCGGGTTTGCTTGTGCATGAGCGCCACTTTCTCGCCGGCCTGGCCCAGTTTTTCGGGGTGGCTCACCAGCTCCTCCAACGGGCCCAGAATGAGGGTGAGCGGGGTGCGCAGCTCGTGGCTGACGTTGGTGAAGAAGCTGAGCTTCAGGTCGGTCAACTCCTTTTCTTTTTCGACGCGGTATTCTTCCAGGGCCAGCTGGTTTTTCAGCTTTTGCTGGGCCATCTCGACGCGGCGGTACAGGGCCACCACGCTTAGCGCGGCCAGGCCGTAGAGCAAATAGGCCCACCAGGTGCCCCACCACGGCGGCCGCACCGTGATGCGCAGCGTGGCGGGCTGGGCTGACCACGCGCCCTCGCCGTTGCTGGCCTTCACCAAAAAGGTGTAGTCGCCGGGCGGGAGGTTGGCGAAGCTGGCCGTGCGCTGGCCGGGGGCAGCCAGCACCCAGTCCTTGTTATAGCCCACCAGCTGGTAGGCGTAGCGGTGCTTGTGGGGGTTGGCGTAATTCAGGGCCACGAACTCGATGGAGAAGTCGTTTTCGGCGGCTTTGATGACGACGGTTTGCGGGCTGGTGAAGGGCTTTGGCAGCACAACCCGGCCGTTCACGACTTCGCCCACGGCCACCGGCTTGTTGGCCAGGCGCAGGCTAATGAGCTGCACCACCGGCGCAGAGGGGTTGGCCCGAATGGCGCGGGGCTGAAAGTACGTGAGGCCATTGATGCCCCCAAAATAGAGCGTGCCATCGGGCGCGGCCCAGGCCGCACCCACCTTGAAGGCGTTGCTTTGCAGGCCATCAGCCACGTCGTAGCGCAGGTACTGGTGGGTGGCGGGCGTGAAGCGGTAGAGGCCGGTGCCGCCCAGCCAGAGGTTGCCGTCGGCATCGGCCAGCATGCTTTCGACGTCGCTCTCGGGCAGCCAGCGGCGGTAGCGCTCAATGGTTTCCCGGCCCTGGGCGTCGCGCACCAGCCGGTGCAGGCCCCCGCCGATAGTGCCAATCCAGAGCGTGCCCTGGGCGTCGAGCAGCAGCGGCCACACGAAGCTCACGGCCAGGCCCGTGGGGCCGGTGGGGTCGGCCCGAAACTGCCGCAGCAGCACCAGCGAATCGGGGGTGACGCGCAGCTTGAGCAGGCCCGCGTCGCGGGTGCTGGCCCACAGCACGTCGGTGCGCCGGTCGTAGAGCAGGTAGGTAAACTGACTGGTGGGCAGCGCATTACCTTGGTAGGTGCGCAGCAGCCGGCCGTCGGCCCCAAACCGGCTCAGGCCCTGCAACGAAGCCGCCCACACGGTGCCGAACCGGTCCTGGGCCAGGCTCTCGAAATACGCAGCCCCGCCGCCGGGGCAGGGCGTGAGCTCGGCCTGCGCTGGCCCGTGGGGGAAGCGCAGGCGCCAGAGGCCCCGGTTGATGGTGGCCACCCACAGGGTGCTATCGGCCGTTTGGAGCAGGGCCGACACGTCGGTGCCGGTGGACTTGCCGGGCTGCTCGGGCACGAAGTAGTTGCGGTAGTTGCGGCTGGCCAGGTTGTAGCACGAGAGCCCGCCGCGGGTGCCAATCCAGAGGCGGTGGCGGGCCTGCTCCTCGTAAATAGCGTTGACGAAATTATTGGCCAGCGTGGGCTGGGCCGCTACCTGGCGCTGCAAGTTGAAGAAGGGCTTCTGACGCAGGTCTACCTTGTTGAGGCCGCCGGCCGAGGCCGCCAGCCACAGCACCTGGTCGCGGCCCTCGAATACCTGCTGCACCCGGTCGGAGTTGATGCTGGTCGGGTCGTTGTCGGCGGGTAGAAACTCGGCCGACTGGTCGAGGCGCAGCGGGGGGCCGGCCCCGGCCGCGGGGGCGGCCTCCCACAGGTGCAGGCCGTAGGTGGTAGCCACCCACAGCCGCCCATAGGAGTCGAGCAGCACCGACTCAATATCAGTGTAGGGCTGGGGCAGGGCCGCCGCCAACGGCCGGGCCGCCGGCCGCTGGGCGGCGCGGCTGAGCCACAGCACCTGGCGGTCGGTACCCACCCACAGGTCGCCGTGGCGGTCGAGGCACAGCGCCCGAATGTTGGCGGCGGCCAGCGCCACCGGCACCGGGCGGGCCGCCGCCGCGCGGGTATCGAGCACCAGCAGGCCCGCCCCGGTGGTGCCCAGCCACAGGCGGCCGTCGGGGCCCAGGGCCAGGGCGCGGGCGTGGTAGTCGAGCACGGGCCGGGGGCCGGGCAGCGGCACTCGGTCCAGGGCCAGTAAGCGGCCTTGCGCGTCGAGACGCAGAGCAAACAGGCCGTGGGTTTCGGTGCCCACCCAGAGCCGGCCGCCCGGCCCGCCGGCAATCGACACCACCGTGGCCCGGGCCAGCAGGCGGCTCGCGGGGGTGGCGGGCCCGGCCACGAAGTCGAAGCGGTTGTGGCTGGCGTCGTAGCGGCTCAGGCCGGCGCTTTCTACCCCGGCCCAGAGGGTGCCGTCGGGGCCCAGGTGCAGCGTCCGCACCCGATTGGCCGGCATGGCGTTGAGGGGGTTCACGGGCAGGGCGTAGTGGCGCAGCTCGTAGCCATCGTAGCGGTCGATGCCCTTGTTGGTGCCAATCCAGAGGAAGCCCACGCGGTCCTGGGCCACGGCCAGGGCGTCGGAATGCGCGAGGCCCTGGTTGACGGTGAGGTGCTCGAAGCGGAAGGCCGCCGGGCGCGGGAGCGCAGCCACCGCCAGGGCCGCCAGTAGCCAGAGCCCGCCGGCCAGCAGCAGCCCGGCCCAGCGCGGCAAAGGCACCCGCCCGGCGCATGCAAGCAGAAAAGTCAGAATTATGCTCAACTATACTGATTATTACGGTACTAGCCTTAACACGCACAAAGTAAGCCCGAAATACCCAGCGCCCAGCAGCGTTAGCCGCGCCTGACTGACGGTCTACCCCCCGCTTTTTGGCTGAAAAACCCCCGCCCACCGCCCGGCGGGCCCAGTACTTTTAGGGCTCCGAATCTACCCCTGGGTTTTGCGTTGTGCGCTGGCAATCAGGCAGTGCTGATGAGACTTTTCTCGCAGCCGACAACACAAACGATTGCACTGTTTTTCCTTCTTCCTTTTCCACTTTTAACCCATTCCCACCCACCGTATGGTACCTCATACTACCCCCAAGTTGCGCCCGAAGACTTCGTTGCGCCGCCCCTTTTTCTGGGCGCTGCTGGCTTGCCTGGGCGGCGGCCTCGCGCCGCAGGCCCAGGCCCAGACTACCGAGCCGTATACCTGGAACAGCATCGCCATCGGCGGCGGCGGGTTCGTATCGGGCCTCGTGATGAGCAAGACCCAGGCGGGCCTCTACTACGCCCGCACCGACGTGGGCGGGGCCTACCGCTACGATGCCACCGCCGCCAAGTGGGTACCGCTCATGGACGGCGCCTCGGAACAGGAGCAGGGCATGTTCGGGGTGGAGTCACTGGCCCTGGACCCGCAGAACTCCAGCACGCTCTACGCCTTTTGTGGCATCAGCTACTTCAATAATGGGCGCACGTACATCATGCGCTCGACCGACTACGGGGCCACGTTCACGACCATCGACGTGACGGCGCAGTTCAAGGCGCACGGCAACGGCATGGGGCGCGGCAACGGCGAAAAGCTGCAGGTAGACCCCAGCAGCAGCAGCACCCTCTACTGCGGCACCCGCTACAACGGCATCTGGAAGAGCACCAACTCGGGCACCACCTGGACCAACCTCACCGGCCTGCCCGTGACGGTGACGCCCAATGGCAACGGCCTGAGCTTCGTGCTGGTGGATAATACCAGCGCCGCCACCACGGGCGGGGCCTCGCAGCGGGTGTTTGCGGGCGTGTCGCGCAACAGTGGCGCGGGGGCCAACTTCTACCGCAGCGACGACGCCGGGGCCACCTTCACGGCCGTAACCAACCCCAACCTGGGGGCCAGCATGATGCCGCAGCGCGCCGTGCAGGCGGGCGGCAGCCTCTACATCAGCTACGGCAACGGCTCGGGGCCCTACGGCACCACCTTCGCCGCTACCGCCACCCTGCCGGCCTCCAACGAGGCCTACGACGCGGGCCAAATCTGGAAGTACGACATCGCCGCCGGCACCTGGACCAACCTCACGCCCACCACCGGCACCAACCGGGCCTTCGGCGGCATCAGCGTGGACCGCAACAACCCCAGCCGCATCATCATCTCGACCTGCAACAGCTACCTGCAGCAGGGGCCCACGTCGAGCAGCCCCTACGGCGACCGGTTTTACCTGACCACCGACGGCGGCACCACCTGGACCGACGTGGTAGCCCGCGGCTACACCCTTGATGCCAACGGCATTACCTGGATACCGGGCCAGTCCATTCACTGGGCCGCCAGCATCGAGTTTGACCCCTTCGTGCCCAACCGCGTGCTCGTGGATTCGGGCAACGGTGTGTATGCCAACGACGACATTACCAATACGGCCGGCATGTGGAAGTTCTTCGTGAAGGGCTTGGAAGAAACCGTGGCCCAGAACCTGGTGAGCCTGCCCAACGGCGGGCCCCTGCTCTCGACCATTCTGGACTACGACGGCTTCCGGCACACCGACGTGACTTCGTACGCGCCCATTTACCAGCCCCGCATCGGGAGCACCAACGGCCTGGACTTCGCCAAGCTCAGCCCCAACAGCGTGGTGCGGGTGGGCGCCCGCAGCAACTCAACCGCCGCCTCGGTGCTGCTCTACTCCACCGACATGGGCCTAACCTGGACGCGCACGGCCACCATGAACGGCTCGGGCGGGCAGCTGGCCCTCTCGGCCGATGGCGGCGTGCTGCTGCACAGCCCGAGCAACGGGGCATCGGCCAGCTTCCCGGTGGCCGATAACACCTTCGTGTACCGCACCACCGACAACGGGGCCACCTGGACCAAGGCCACCGGCGTGCCCACCACCCTCACCAGCTCGCGCCCCGTGGCCGACGCCGTAAACCCCAGCAAGTTCTACATTCATAACACCAACACTGGCGAGATGCTGGTGAGCACCGACGGCGGCGTATCGTTTGCTGTGGCCGGCAACGTGGGGGCCACCGGCGGCTCCAAGATTATCCGGGCCGTGCAGGGCCGCGAGGGGCACCTGTGGGTAGCCCTCTACGGCGGCGGCCTCACGCGCTCCGTCAACTCGGGCACCACCTTTACCAAACTCGCCAACGTGACGCGATGCGACGCGGTGGGCTTCGGCAAGGCCGCTCCGGGCAGCGCCTACGAGGCCATTTACATCTACGGCGTCGTGGGCGGCGTGCTCGGCATTTTCCGCTCCAACGACCAGGGCGTGAGCTGGGTACGGGTGAATGACGAGGCCCACGAGTACGGCGGCCCCGCCAACGGGCAGTTCGTGATGGGCGACCTCAACACCTACGGCCGCGTGTACATGAGCACCGCCGGCCGGGGCATCATCTACGGCATGCCGGCCACCGCGCTGGCCAGCCGCCCCGCCACCAGCGGCCCCGCCGCCCTGCAAGCCTACCCCAACCCCACCGGCAGCACCCTCACCCTGCGCCTGCCCCCGGAGCTGGTAGGCGGCACGGTTTCCGTTGTCAACACCCTGGGGGCCGTGGTGCGCACTACCCTCGCCTCCCGCGCCGATTACGATTTGAACCTGAGCCAATTGCCCGCCGGCCTCTACGTGGTGCGGGTAGCCAGCGGCGCGCAAAGCGCTACGGTGCGCGTGGTTAAGCAGTAGCCCCCTGGGCGGGCCAGAACTGTGGTTCGTATCACTTCTCTTCCTTTTTTTCACTCAGTTTCCTTTTCCACCCAACCCCCATTCCCATGAAAAAGTATGTGATGGCCCTGTTGACGACCGCCGCGCTGGCTGGTTGCAGCAAAGAACAACTTGCCACGCCCACGGTGGCTACCCCCGCTGTAGCCACCCAGGATGCCCAGTCCTGCGATGGCGGCAGTATCAATTCGGGGCAGTATTTTATGATGAACGATGAGTGGGGCGCCAGCAAAGCCGGGGCCGGCTCGCAGTGCATCTACTTCAACAGTATCAACGACTGGGGCGTGACGGCCTCGCACACTAACACCTCTACCGGCATCAAGGCGTATCCAGCCGTGGTGTACGGCTGCCACTACGGCGGGTGCTCGTCGGGCACGGCGCTGCCCAAGCAAATCAGCGCCCTCGGCAACGCGCACACTAATTGGACGCAATCATCGTCGGGTAATGCTTACGACGCGGCCTATGACATCTGGTTCGACCCCTCGGCCTACCCCGGCAACCGCGCCGCCAAGTACGAGCTGATGGTGTGGCTGACGTGGAAGAACACCAAGCCTATCGCGGCCAGCTACGACGCCAGCGGCAACGCCATCCCGTATGCCAGCAACGTGAGCCTGGCCGGCAAAACCTGGAACGTGTACCGGCGCGACAATGTGTTCTCTTTCCTGCCTACCAGCCAAACCAACTCGGTCAGCATCGACTTGAAGCCCATCATCAACTACTGCGTGGCCCGCGGCTGGATGGGTACTTCCAACTACATGACAAGCATACAGGCCGGCTGGGAAATCATCGACGGCGGCACGTTTAAGAGCACCAGCTACGGCGTGAGCAGCATCTGAGCACCCATCGAAAATCAGTAGCCAGCACATCAGTCGCCTCTGGGCCGGCGGGTGTGCTGGTTTCTTTTGCATCCCGAGTGATTCGCGGGCTTTTTTGTCTTTTCATTGATTATTAGGCAGTTGGGATATTTATTTTCAGGCTTGGCCGGGGTGCGGGTGCGGCTGTCTACCCGCTAGCCCTGGGCTGACGAATAACCCCCCGCTTTTAAACCCCTTTTCCCCCCTGGCACTTAGCAGGGGCAGGGTACTTTTAGCCACGCTAATTTCACATGACTGCTTTTCGCTATTTCTGCCTGTTGCTGCTCGCGCTGGCCGGCCCAGTGGGGGCCCAGCCCACGCCCCAGGAATGGGAAAACCCCCTGCTTTTTGAGCAAAACAAGGAGCCGGCGCGCGCCAGCTTTATGCTCTACGACGCGCCCGCCGATGTGGCCGCCGCCGACCCCACCCGCTCGCCCTACTACCAGAGCCTGAATGGCCCCTGGAAATTCAGCTACGTGGGCCGGCCCGCCGACAAGCCCCTGGACTTTGCCCGGCCCGACTTCGACGATGCCGCTTGGAAAACCATTCCGGTGCCGTCGAACTGGGAAATCCAGGGCTTCGGGGTGCCGATTTACACCAACATCACCTACCCTTTTCCCCGAAACCCGCCGTTTATTGATGGGCGCGACAACCCGGTGGGCTCCTACCGGCGCACGTTTGCGGTGCCGGCCGGCTGGGCGGGGCGCGAGGTGCTGCTGCACTTTGGCTCCATCTCGGGCTACGCCGTGGTGTGGGTGAACGGCCAGCGCGTGGGCATGACTAAGGCCTCGAAGTCGCCGGCCGAGTTTGACGTGACCAAGTACCTGAAGCCGGGCCCCAACCAGCTGGCCGTGCAGGTAACGCGCTGGCACGATGGCAGCTACCTCGAAGACCAGGATTTCTGGCGGCTCAGCGGCATCGAGCGCGACGTGTACCTGTGCGCTCTCCCTCGCCAAACGGTGTGGGACTTCTTCCTGAAAAGCGACCTCGACGCCACGTACCGTCACGGGCAGTTTGGGGCCGACGTGGTGCTGCGCAGCTTCGGGCCGGAGCCCGCCGCCCGCGCCGCCCGCCTCACGGTGGAGGTGCGCGATGCCGCCGGCCGCCTCGTGCTGCGCCAGCAGCAGCCGGTACCGGCCTTCGGGGCCAGCCCTACCCAGCACGTCACCTTCGGCGGCACGCTCAAAAATGTGCGCCCCTGGAGCGCCGAGCAGCCCAACCTCTACCAGTGCCTGCTCACGCTGGCCGATGCCCAGGGCCGCCCGCTGGCCCTGACGGGGGCCGCCATCGGCTTCCGCAAGGTGGAGCTTAAAAATGCCCAGCTGCTGGTGAATGGCCGCGCCGTAGAAGTGCACGGTGTGAACCGCCACGAGCATGACCAGTACACGGGCCACGTCATCGGCGAAGCTTCTATGCGCCAGGACATTGAGCTGATGAAGCAGTTCAATATCAACGCCGTGCGCACCAGCCACTACCCCAACGCCGAACTGTGGTACCGGCTCTGCGACGAGTACGGGCTCTACGTGGTGGACGAGGCCAATATTGAGAGCCACGGCATGGGCGACGAGCCCTGGGGCCTCGACAAAACCCAGCACCCCGCCCACCTGCCGCAGTGGGCCCCGGCCCACCGCGACCGCATTGAGCGGCTGCTGGAACGCGACAAAAACCACCCCTCGGTTATCCTCTGGAGCATGGGCAACGAGTGCGGCAACGGCCCAATATTTCACGAGATGTACCGCTGGCTGAAGCAGCGCGACCCCAGCCGCATGGTCACCTTCGAGCAGGCCGGCGCCGACTGGGATACCGACATAATAGCCCCCATGTACCCCGGCCTGGATTCGCTGCAGCGCTACGCCACCGCCCCCAACCGGACGCGGCCCCTGATTATGTGCGAGTACGCGCACGCCATGGGCAACGGCAGCGGTAACTTTCAGGAGTACTGGGACATTATTCGCAGCAGTCCGCACATGCAGGGCGGCTTCATCTGGGATTGGGTGGACCAGGGCCTGCGGCAAACCGACGCCGGTGGCCGCGCCTGGTGGGCCTACGGCGGCGACCTGGGCGGCTACGACCGCCAGAACGACGAAAACGGCGTGGCCGACGGCCTGCTGGGTTCCGACCGCACCCCGCACCCTGGCCTGTGGGAAGTAAAAAAGGTGTACCAGGACATCCGCTTCAGCGCGGCGCAGCCCGCCACGGGCCGTCTCACGGTGCACAACGGCTTTTCCTTTAATACCTTAGATAACTACGCTTTCCGCTGGGAGCTGTTGAAAAACGGCGTATTGGCCAAGGCGGGCACCTTCGGGGCCCGGCCCGCCGCCGGGCAGCAGCAGGAAGTGCGGCTGCCGCTGGGGTTGCTGCCCGCCGGGACCGGCACCGAGTACGTGCTCCAGATATTTGCCCATACTAAAGCGGCCACCGCCACCGTGCCGGCCGGCCACGAAGTTGCCCGCGAGCAGTTTGTGCTCACGCCCGAGCCGGCCTACTTCGCGCCGCCCGCCGTTGCAGTTGCTACCGCCGCCGCCGGCGAGCTGCGCGTGACGCGCGCCGGCGACCGGCTCACCTTCGCGGCCGGTGACGTGCGCGGCGAGTTTGACACCAAGGCCGGCCGCCTCACCCGCTACGAGCGGCGGGGGCAGCACGTCATCGACCAGTTTCCGGAGCCCTATTTCTGGCGCGCGCCCACCGACAACGACTTTGGCAATGGCATGCCCGAGCGCCTGGGCGTGTGGCGCACGGCCCACGCCCACCGCCTGGTGCAGCGCGTGGCCGTGGGCACGCAAACCGCCGCCGGCCTGCCCATTGCGGTAGACTACCTGCTGGCCGACCTGGGCGTGCCCTACACCGTGGCATACCTCATCGCCCCCGACGGCGCGGTGCGCGTGACGGCGGCCATTGACTTGACTGGCAAGCAGTTGCCCGAGCTGCCGCGCTTCGGTATGCGCCTGGAGCTGCCCGGCCGCTTTGGCCAGCTGGCGTACTACGGCCGAGGGCCCTGGGAAAACTACGCCGACCGCCACACGGCGGCCTTCCTGGGCGTGTACCACGACTCGGTGAGTAATCAGCTTACTACCAACTACATCCGGCCCCAGGAGAGCGGCTACCGCACCGGCGTGCGCTGGCTGGCCCTCACCGATGCCGCCGGCCAGGGCCTGCGCATCGAAGGCGCGCAACCGCTGGGTTTTAGCGCGCTACCCACCCGCACCGAGTTTCTGGACCCCGGCCTCACCAAAAAGCAGCAGCACACCAACGACGTCCGCCGCTTCGATTTCGTGTCCCTGCAAGTGGACCTGAAGCAGCGCGGCGTGGGCGGCGACAACAGTTGGGGCGCGCTGCCCCACGAGCCCTTCCGCCTACTCGACAAAACCTACTCCTACACCTACACCATGCGCCTGCTGGGTAGCGCACTGCCCGGCAGCGCCCCGGCCGGCGCCCTCGGCGCGGCCCCAAGCCCGGCCGCTAACTTAGCTAAGTAACTTAATCAGAACGTCATGCTGAACGCAGTGAAGCATCTCTACCGCTTCATCCGCACCGTTCAATGAAGCGGTAGAGATGCTTCGGCAAGCTCAGCATGACGTTCTATTTGGATAGGTTCTTATCTCCCTACTTCCCCTGCCCTACCTACCTGCCCGGATACTCCGCCGGCAGATTTCCCACCCACCGTTTACCCAGCTCTTTTCGCATGAAAGCGCTTGTTCCCACTTCCGGCGGCACTGCCCCGCGGCCCCGCGCCGACTGGGACGAGGCCGCCCTGCTCGCCGCGCTGCGCCAGGACGACGAGCTGGCCTTCGCCGAAATTTACCGCCGGCACTGGGCCGAGCTGTTGCAGGTGGCGCGCTACAAGCTGGCCTCGCCGATGGTGGCGGAGGAGCTGATTCAGGACCTGTTTGCGGGACTCTGGAACAAGCGGCACGAGCAGGCCATCCAGAAGCTGGGACCTTACTTGCAGTCGGCGCTGCGCTACCAGATTATCGATTTCATCCGCGCGAGCACGGTGCGGGCCGATTACCTCTCCTACTGCCAGTTTCACTCCCTGGCGGCCGACCACAACACGGAAGAAGCCCTCGCGGCCAACGACTTATCGGCGGCGCTGGCCGGGGCCCTGGGCCGCTTGCCCACGCTGCCCAGGGAGGTATTTCAGCTCAGCCGCTTCGAGCACCAAACGGTGGGAGAAATAGCGGGGCGGCTGCATATGTCGCCCAAAATGGTGGAGTATCACCTCACGAAAGCCCTCAAAATTCTGCGGGCCGGCCTGCGGGAGTTTATCGTGGGAGCCGTACTGCTAGCCTGGTTTCAGTAGCACGAAGTGGAAACTTCGCGCTACTGCTACTGCTCCAATAATTTTTCCAAAAAAAGTAAGCACTCACTTTAGGGTCGGCGCGCCGTTGGCCGACATACAGGTAGCCGGGCATAACCGCCGGTTCCGCGCCATGACCCAGGCAGAATTTCAGGACTTATTGCAGCGCTACGGGCGGGGCGAATGCTCGGCGGCCGAGACGCAGCAGGTAGAGGCGTGGTACGCGGCCATGCGCCGGGGCCAGCCCACCAGCTGGCGCGCCGAGGAGCAGGCCCAACTGGGCGAAACTTTGTGGCGCGGCATTGAGGCGCGCCGCCAGCGCGGCAGCCGCCGGGCGGCGTGGGTGCCGTTGCGCTGGGCCGCCGCGGCGCTGCTCGTGCTGAGCCTGGGGGTAGGGCTGCTGTGGCGCGGCCAGCAGCGGACCAGCCGGCCCGCGCTGGCCTGGGTAACGCGCCACAACCCGGCCGGGCCCACCCAGCAGCTTACCCTGCCCGATGGCAGCCAGGTGTGGCTGCGCCCCGGTGGCACCCTGCGCTACCAGGCGGCTTTCGGGGGGCCGCGCCGGGAGGTGTACCTCACGGGCGAGGCGTTTTTTGACGTGCGCCACGATGCTGCCAAGCCTTTTCAGGTGTATACCAACTCACTGGTAACTACCGTGTTGGGTACCGCGTTCTGGGTGCGGGCCCCGGCCGGGCAGCCCGAGGCCCTGGTGCGCGTGCAGCGCGGTAAGGTGCGCGTGAGCGCCCGCACGGCCACGGCCCCCACCTTCACCAATGCCGAGGCCAACCCCGCCAGCGTGGTACTGCTGCCCAACCAGCAGGCCGTGTGCTCGGCGCGGCCGGGCCGGGCACGGCAGCTGCGCAAAACCCTGGCCGACCAGCCCGTGGCCCTGCGACCCAGCCAGCAGCTATTCACCAACGAGCCGGTGGGCCAGGTGCTGGCCGCCCTCAGCCAGGAGTACGGCATTGCCATCGCCTACGACCCAGCGGTGCTGCGCAACTGCACCGTGAACCTGGCCTTTACCCACGAAACGCTTTACCAGCGCCTCGACCTGCTGTGCCAGGCCCTGGATGCCTCCTACGAACGCACCGACGAGCAGATTCTCTTCCGCAGTACCGGCTGCGCCCGCTAGCTGGCGGCCAGGCGGCCCGCGGGCTGCTTAGCAGCAGGCTTAGTTCTGATTATTAGAATTTTAATCGCATTCATCCGGCAAGCTGGCTTACGCGCAGCTACTTAACCAGCCTGCCTGTGGAAGCTACATCTGCTTGATTAAGTCCTCTTTTTCTTTCATTCTTTTCACATTTCCCACCCGCCATATGAAAGCTCGCCTACTTCGTTCACCTTCTTTTCGTTTGCCCTGCCTGCTGCTGGTGGGGGCGCTGCTGGCCAGCCCGGTCGCCGCGCGCCCGGCCGAGGCGCAGGAGCCCATGAGCCAGCGCATTACGCTGCAGCTTAATGAGCAGGAAATGAGCACCGTGCTGGCCCGCCTGGAGCAGAAAACCGGCGTGCACTTTCTGTATAGTCCGCAGCTGATAAAGGCCAGCCGCCGCGTATCGGTGAAGGCCGTGGATGAGCCGCTGTCCAGCATTCTGGCTTCGCTGCTGACGCCGCTGGGCGTGCGGTTCGAGCAGGTGAGCAGCGGCATTTTGCTGAAGCCCGCCGTAGCTGCCGAGGCGGCCAGCGCACCGGGAGCGGCGGCCTTCCCCGTGAAGGGCCGGGTGGTGGACAAAGCCAACGGCCAGGGCCTGCCCGGCGTGACGGTGCTGGTGAAGGGCACCCCCACCGGGGCCAGCACCGATGCGGAAGGCAATTTCAGTTTGAGTGCGCCTGACGGCAACGCCACGCTGGTTGTTTCCTACATCGGCTACGCCACCCAGGAAGTGCCTGTCAACAATGCACAAACGATTGCGGTGGCGCTGGTTACCGATAATAAGGCCCTCGACGAAGTGGTGGTGGTGGGCTACGGCACGCTGCGCCGCGAAGACGTGACCGGGGCCATCTCGTCGGTGAAGGCCGCCGATATTCGTACCGAAGGCGCCAACACGCTCACCCGCTCGCTGCAAGGCCGCGTGGCGGGCGTGCAGATTGAGAGCGGCGGCGGCGCGCCCGGCTCGGGGCTGCGCGTGCTGGTGCGCGGGGCGGGTTCGTTCAACGACAACAACCCGCTCTACGTGGTGGATGGCGTGTGGCTGAACGACATCAACAACCTGCAGCCCAGCGACATTGCTTCTATCGACGTGCTGAAGGATGCCTCGGCGGCGGCCATCTACGGCACGCGCGGGGCCAATGGCGTGGTCATTATCACCACCAAATCGGGCAAGAAGGGCGAAACCCGCTTTGACGTGAACGCCTACTACGGCGCGCAGAAAATCATCAAAACCCTCGACGTGCTCAATGCCCAGGAGTGGGGCACCGTCAGCAACGCCGCGCACGCCAACGCCGGCACGCCGCCGCTGGCCATTGCCAAAGACCCCGCCGCGCTGGGCGAGGGCACCAACTGGCAGAAAGAAATCTACCGCGTGGCCCCCACCCAGAACTACACGCTGGGCGTGAGCGGCGGCGGCGACAACTTCACCTTCAGCGTGTCGGGCGGGTATTTTGACCAGCAGGGCATCGTGAAAACGACCGACTACAACCGGGCCAACCTGCGCATCAAAACCGACTACACCAAGGGCCGCATCCGGGTGGGCGAGAGCGTGATTCTGACCCAGGAGTACTGGCACTACACGGCCGGCGGCTGGGGCGGGCAGGGCGGCAACCCCACGGGCTCGGCCACCAAGATGATTCCGGCCTTCGGCATCTACGACCCCACGGCCATCGGGGGCTTTGATGGGGCCTCGGGGCCGGTGGTGAACATTGCCAACCCCGTGGCCATGCTCAACCTCGAAACGCCCGAGAACCACAGCACCAACGCCATCATCAACGCCTACGCCGAGCTGACTATCCTCGACGGCCTCAAGTACAAGTACAACCTGGGCTACACGCCCACCTTCGGCTACTACTACGACTACACCCTGCCCTACAAGGTGGGCACGCTGTTTACGAACCCTTATTCCACGCTGGGCGAAAACCGCAGCCAGTCGAGCGCTTTCCTCAGCGAGCACACCCTGACCTACGCCAAGGTGGCGGGCAAGCACAGCCTGAACGCGCTGGTGGGCTACACGTTTCAGAACGGCAGCTACCGCTACCTGGGCGCCTCAAAGGGCAATATTCCGGTGGGCCTGCAAGTCATCGACGCCGGCAACCTGAACCCCACCGCCGGCAGCAACGCCAGCGAAAACGCCACCATCTCCTACCTGGGCCGCCTGGTGTATTCGTTTGATAACCGGTACGTTATCACGGGCACTATCCGGCGCGACGGCTCCTCGCGCTTCGGGCCCGACTACCGCTACGGCAACTTCCCGTCCATCGCCCTGGCCTGGAACCTGATAAACGAGTCCTTCTTTGCGCCCGCCCAGAAGGTATTCTCTAACCTGAAGCTGCGGGCCAGCTACGGCGTGCTGGGCAACCAGAACATCGGCGACTACCAGTACTCGCCCACTATTACGCCCAACACCAACTACGTGCTGGGCCAGGACCAGCACCTGTTTGGCGGAGCCATCCAGACGGGCCTGGCCAACCCCTTCGTGAAGTGGGAGGAGTCGAAGAGCACCAACCTGGGCATCGACTGGGGATTCTTTGATAACAAGCTGACGTTGAGCACCGACTACTTCGTGCGGCGCAGCTCGGGCGCGCTCATTACGGTGCCTATTCCGCCCTCGGTGGGCTCGCGCACCAACCCCGTGCTGAACGCGGGCACCATCACCAACCGGGGCTTTGAGGCGGCCCTCAACTACACCAACACCCACGGCGCGCTCACCTACACGGTGCTGGGCACGCTCACGGCCATTCACAACAACGTGGATGAGCTGGGCACCGGCACCCAGCAGATTTTTGGGGGCCAGCCCACCTTCACCGGGGCGCAGGCCACGGTGGGGCAGGCGGGCCTGCCGCTGGGCTCGTTCTACCTGATTCAGACCGACGGCATCTTCAACTCGCAGGCTGAGGTGGATGCCTATACCAAGGATAGCAAGAAGATTCAGCCCGCCGCCAAGCCTGGCGACGTGCGCTTTGTGGATGCCAACGGCGACGGCCAGATAAACCAGCTCGACCGCCAGCTGCTGGGCAGCCCGACCCCCAAGTTTTCCTACGGCTTCGGCTCCAACCTGGCCTGGCACGGCTTCGACCTGAGCGTGTACTTACAGGGCACCTACGGCAATAAAATCTACAACGGCGTGCGGCAGGACCTGGAGGGCATGAACGCCGAAACGAACTATCTGCGCACCACCCTCAACGCCTGGACGCCCGACAACCACACCGACTTCCCGCGCGCCGTTATCAACGACCCCAACCAGAACGCGCAGACCTCCAGCCGCTTCCTCGAAAGCGGGTCGTACCTGCGCTTCAAGACCCTGCAGGTGGGCTACACCATTCCGAAATCGGCCATCGGCGCGCTGCACATCACCACCTGCCGGGTGTACGTGAGCGCCGATAACCTGTTCACCATCACCAAGTACACGGGCTACAACCCCGACCTCGGCCGCAGCGAGGGCGGCACCAACATCCTCGACCGCGGCGTGGACCGCGGCTACACCGCCTACCCCCTCGCGCGCACCACGCTGGCGGGCGTGCAGTTTGCTTTTTAATCCCTTAATCTAACGCAGCTCCCACCCATGAAACGCTTCCTCTACCTTGCCTGCCTCTCAGGCCTGATGCTTTCGTGCTCCAAGAAGCTGGAGCAGGTGAACCCCAACCAGCTCACGGCCGATACCTACTGGAAAACCGAGAGCGACGTGCTCGGCGGCCTGGCCGGCACCTACAAAACCTTCCGCTCCAACTTCACTGGCTACTACGGCTACAAGGGCGTGCAGATGGTGAACGGCCGGGGCGACGACTTCTTTATCCGCAACGACTCGCGCGATATGTACCAGATTACCACCTTCACCAATACGCCCACCACGGGCATATTCGACGGTATCTGGAGCGGCTGCTACCAGGGCATTTTCCGGGCCAACCAGCTGCTGCTGCACGTGCCCGACGTGCCGCTGAACGATGACGCGAAAAAGCAGTACCTGGCCGAGGCCAAGTTTCTGCGGGCCCTCAACTACTACCAGCTGGTCATCAACTTCGGCGACTGCCCCATTATTTTGAAAGTGCCCGAGGGACGCACCGACTACTTTGCCGCTAAGTCGCCCGAGGCTGATGTGTGGGCCCAGATAGTGAGCGACTTGCGAGAGGCCAAGGCCAGTCTACCGGTGTCGTACCCGGCCGCGATGGTGGGCCGCGCCACCCAGGGCGCCGCCATCGGCCTGCTGGCCAAGTCGTATGTGTACCAGAAAAAGTGGGCGGAGGCCGAGGCCGAGTTCAAGCTCATCGCGCAGCCGTCGGGGGCTTCGAAAGCGCCCTACAACTACGACCTGCTGGCCGTGTACGAGCAGAATTTCCTGAAGGGCTACGACAATAATATGGAGTCGCTGTTTGAGATTCAGAACCAGGACGTGGGCGGCACCGACCTGGGCGGCAACGAAACCAGCGCCGAAGGCCAGGGCTCGACCACGGCGCAGGCCATGGCCCCCTCGGAGGCCGGCGGCTGGTACCAGGGCTACCCAACCAACAAGGTGTTTATGGATTTTCAGCAGGAGAAAACGCCCGGCGGCGACTTCGACCCGCGCATGTACGCTACGCTGGTGTGGGAGTATCCGGGGGCAACTTTCTACGGTAAGCCCTTCAACAGCACCAACTTCCCGAACCCGTTTGGCAAAACGGCGCGGGTGCGGAAGTACCAGAACTACACCCAGACCAACGAGATTAACCCCACCGCGCCCGGCGGCATGGTGTCGGACATCAACGAGAAGGTGCTGCGCTACGCCGACATCCTGCTGCTGTATGCCGAAACCTTGACCATGCAGGGCCGCCCGGCCGAAGCCTACCCCCTCGTCAACCGCATCCGGGCGCGCGCTACCCTGGCCGCCCTACCCGCCGGCTACACCCAGGCCCGCATGCTAACCGAAATCCAGCACCAGCGAGAGATTGAGCTGTACCGGGAAGGGCAGCGCTTTTATGACCTGCGCCGCTGGGGCCTGCTGGAGCAGGAAATCAAGAACAGCGACAAGGAGGGCAAGGACTTTTTCAACCTGGCCAAGCACGCCTACTTCCCCATTCCGCAGGGCGAGATTAACACCAACCCCAACATGACCCAGAACCCGAACTGGTAAGCGCGCCGCGCCGCCGGTCCGGGTACTAATTTAAAAACCGCTGGCCAGCAACATTCGGCGGGGCGTTGGCGGGAAACTTCCGGCTGATGCCCCGCCGAACGTTGCTAGCCAGCGGCTAGGGCATAATTTGCCGCCGCTAGTCCACGCTCTCTTTCTTCCACCCTGCTTCTATATGCGCGCTAACCGGCAGCTGCTTACGCTACTACTAGGATTTTTCTGCCTGACGTTCCGACCGGCCCAGGCGCAGCAAACAATCACGCAATACCTGTCGGGCATCGACAAAGACCACACCGTGCAGTGGGATTTTTACTGCACTAAGGGCCAGAACAGCGGCAAGTGGAGCAAAATCGCAGTGCCCTCGAACTGGGAAACGCAGGGCTTCGGCACCTACAACTACTACCGCGACGAGGTGAACCCCGACGAGCAGGGCCTCTACAAGCACGCGTTTCGGGTGCCGGCCGCCGGGCGGGGCAAGCACGTTTTTATCGTGTTTGAGGCCAGCATGACCGATACGGAAGTGAAGGTGAACGGGCAGCTGGCGGGGCCCGTGCACCAGGGCGGCTTCTACCGCTTCAAGTACGATATTACCGATAAGCTGAAGCCCGCCGGGCAGGACAACCTGCTGGAGGTGACCGTGAGCAAGCGCTCGGGCAATGCCTCCATCAACCAGGCCGAGCGCAAGGCCGACTTCTGGCAGTTTGGCGGCATTTTCCGGCCGGTGTACCTGGAGATTGTGCCCCCCGCCTACCTCGACCACCTGGCCTTGGCGGCCCAGGCCAGCGGCGCGCTGCGCGTGGACGCCTATGCCGTGAACGCCACGGCCGGCCAGACTATCACCGGCCAAGTGCAGGAGCTGAGCGGCAAAGCCGTGGGGGCGCCTTTCGCGGTAAAAATGGGGGTAGGGAAGGAGAAAACGACGCTGCGCGCGCAGCTCAGCGGTATCCGGGCCTGGAACCCAGAGGCGCCCAAGCTCTACAACCTGGTGCTGACGCTGGCCGACGCCAAAGGCCCCGTGCACCGCGTGACGCAGCGCTTCGGCTTCCGCACCATGGAGCTGCGGCCCCAGGATGGCATCTACGTGAACGGTAGTCGGGTGATTCTCAAGGGGGTGTGCCGGCACAGCGAATGGCCCGAATCGGGCCGGGCACTGAGCAAAGAAATAAGCCTGCTCGACGTGAAGCTGATGAAGGAGATGAACATGAACGCGGTGCGGATGTCGCACTACCCGCCCGATGCGCATTTCCTGGACGTGTGCGACTCGCTGGGCCTGTTTGTGCTGGATGAGCTAACCGGCTGGCAGGCGCAGTACGACACGCTGGTGGGCCGCAAGCTGGTGCGCGAGCTGGTGGTGCGCGACGTGAACCACCCCAGCATCATCTTCTGGGACAACGGCAACGAGGGCGGCTTCAACCGCGCCCTCGACGGCGACTACGCGCTGTACGACCCGCAGAAACGGCCCGTGCTGCACCCCTGGGAGCGCTTCAACGGCACCGATACCAAGCACTACCCCGACTATAACTACGTGGTTAACTCGGTGCTGTACGGCAAGGAGGTGTTCATGCCGACCGAGTTTATGCACGGCCTCTACGACGGCGGCCACGGCGCGGGGCTGGAAGACTTCTGGAACTTGATGCTGAAGCATCCTTACCTGGGCGGCGGCTTCCTGTGGTCATTTCACGACGAAGCCGTGGCTCGCACCGACCAGAATGGCAAGCTCGACGCGGCCGGCAACTCGGCGCCCGATGGCATCCTAGGGCCGCACCGCGAGAAGGAAGCCAGTTTTTACACTATTAAGGAGCTGTGGTCGCCGGTAGTATTCAACAAGAAGTTTATTGGCGCGGGCTTCGATGGCCGGTTGGCCGTGGAGAACCGCTACGCATTTACCAACCTGAGCCAGTGCACGTTTAGTTGGAAGCTGGTGTCGTTTGCCGCGCCGGGCGCCACTACTACGGCGCCCAAAGTCAATGCCAGCGGCCCCGCGCCGGCCCCCGCCCTGGCGCCCGGCGAAAAAGGCTACCTGGCCCTGCCGCTGCCCACCACCTGGCACCAGAGCGACGCGCTGTACCTCACCGCCTACGGGCCCGACAAGCACGAAATCTTCACCTGGAGCTGGCCCCTCAAATACCCGCGGGAAGTGGCTAAAGTGGCGATGCCCCGCCCTACCCCCCCGTCCGCCATTGAAGCCACGGAGCAGGGCAACACGCTGCTGGTGAAGGTGGATGGCCTCAGCTATGCCTTTGATAAAACGACGGGCTACCTTCAACACGTCGTCAACCCGAAGGCTACCATCTCGCTGGCGGGCGGGCCGGTGCTGGCGGGCATCAACCAGAATCTGAAAGAATTCAAGCACTACGCGGCGGGCCCGGTGCACGTGGTGGAAGCCACTTACGAAGGCGACAAAAACAGTTTCCAAGCCAAGTGGACGTTTGCTTCGGGCCGGCCCGCGCGGCTGGAATACCGGTACGCGCAGCGGGGCGATGCCGACTTTATCGGCCTCACCTTCACTTACCCCGAGGAGAAAATCACGGGCATGAAATGGCTGGGCCAGGGACCCTACCGGGTCTGGAAAAATCGATTAAAAGGCCAGCAGTTCGGCGTGTGGCACAAGGCTTATAACGACGCCATTACGGGCGAAACCTGGCAGTATCCGGAGTTCAAAGGCTACCACGCCGACCTGTATTGGGTGGTGGTTGAAAACAAGGAAGCGCCGTTCACGGTGTACGCCGACGACCAAGGCATTTTCCTGCAAATGCTGAAGCCTACCCGCCCGGTGGGGGCGCAAAACGAGAATACCTCTTCTCTTTTCCCCGAAGGAAATCTGGGTTTTCTGACGGCCATCGCGCCCATTGGCACTAAGTTTCAGCCGCCCGCCGCGCTGGGGCCCCAGAGCCAGCGCGACACGATGCTGAACTACACGCCGGTTAGCGGCAGCTTTTGGTTTGACTTTCGGTAAGTCAGGCTCGAATAGACGGTTTGCCGTGGGGGGCAACTATCCCACAACGACCTAAAAGCTAACCCCCTATGAAATTACTTAGCCAGCTGCTTGCCACCAGCACCCTAACCCTGCTCATCCTAACCCTGCGCGCCACGGCGCAAACCGCCTACCCCTTCCAAAACCCCCAGCTCCCCGCCGAGCAGCGCATCGACAACATCCTGTCGCTGCTCACCTTGGAGGAAAAGATTGCCTGCCTGAGCACCGACCCCAGTATTCCGCGGCTAGGCATCGTGGGCACGGGCCACTCGGAGGGCCTGCACGGGCTGGCGCTCGGCGGCCCGGCCCACTGGAACCGCCGCCACGAGGTGCCCACCACGCAGTTTCCGCAGAGCTACGGCCTGGGCGAAACCTGGGACCCGGACCTCATGCGGCAGGTGGGCCAGGTGGAAGGTTACGAGGCGCGCTACGCCCTGCAAAACCCCAAGTACGGCACCGGCAACCTCGTGATTCGGGCCCCCAACGCCGACCTGGGCCGCGACCCGCGCTGGGGCCGCACCGAGGAATGCTACGGCGAAGACCCGTTTTTCAACGGCACCATGGCCGTGGGCCTGATTAAGGGCTTGCAGGGCGACGACCCGACGTACTGGCAAACGGCCGCGCTGATGAAGCACTTCCTGGCCAACAGCAACGAGGTGGGCAGGGAGCGTACCTCATCGAATTTCGACGAGCGGCTGTTTCACGAGTACTACGCGGTGCCGTTTCGGATGGGCGTGACGCTGGGCGGCTCGCGGGCCTACATGGCCTCCTACAACGCCTGGAATGGTATTCCGATGATGGTGAACCCCGTGCTGCGCGACGTGACCGTGGACCAGTGGGGCCAGAACGGCATCATCTGCACCGACGGCGGGGCCCTGAAGCTGCTGGTTAAGGAGCACAAGTACTACCCCGACAGCGCGTGGGCGGCCGCCGCAGCCGTGAAGATGGGCATCAACCAGTTTCTAGATGACTACAAAGTGCCGATAACCAACGCCTTGAAAGAGAAGCTACTGACCGAGCAGGATATTGACCGCGTCATCCGGGGCGATTTTCGGGTGATGCTGAAGCTGGGCTTGCTCGACCCACCCGGCGCGAATAAGTACGCCGCCATCAAGGACGGGCCCGAGCCGTGGCTTTCGGACCAGCACAAGGCCGTGGCCCGCCGGGTGACCCAGAAGTCCATTGTGCTGCTCAAGAACGAGGGCAACCTCCTACCCCTCGACAAAAGCCGGGTCAAGACTATCGCCGTGATTGGGCCGCGCGCCGACCAGGTGCTGCTCGATTGGTACAGCGGCACGCCGCCCTACATGGTGAGCCCGCTGGCCGGCATCAAAGCCAAGGTGGGGGCCCAGGTGCAGGTTAGCTACGCGGAAACCAACCAGGACAACCGCGCCGTGAACGCCGCCCAGGCGGCCGACGTGGCCATCGTCATCGTAGGCAACCACCCCACCTGCAACGCCGGCTGGGCCAACTGCCCCGACGCCTCGGAAGGTAAAGAAGCCGTGGACCGCAAGTCGCTTACCCTTACCGACGAGCTGCTTATCAAGCAGGTGCGCCGGGCCAACCCCCACACCATCGTGGTGCTGGTGTCGAGCTTTCCCTACGCCATCACTTGGACGCAGCAGAACGTGCCCGCCATCGTGCACCTGGCTCAAAACAGCCAGGAGTTGGGCAACGCGCTGGCCGACGTGCTCTTTGGCGACTACAACCCCGGCGGCCGCCTCACCCAGACCTGGCCGCGCTCCCTGGACCAGCTGCCGCCTATGATGGACTACAACATCCGCAACGGCCGCACCTACCAGTACTTCAAGGGCGAGCCACTCTACCCCTTCGGCTTCGGCCTGAGCTACACCACGTTCCAGTATTCCAACTTCCGGCTGAGCTCGTCAAAATTCAACAAAGCCGGCGAAATTATGGTGAGCGTGGACGTGCAAAACACCGGCGCCCGCACCGGCGATGAGGTGGTGCAGCTCTACGTCAGCCACCTGCACTCGGCCGTGGAGCGGCCCCGCAAAGAGCTGAAAGGCTTTCAGCGCGTCACACTCAAACCACAGGAAAAGCGCACGGTCCAAATTCCATTGCGCGCCGAAACCCTTCGCTATTGGGACCAGGGTAGGCAGCAGTTTGTGCTGGAAAAAGACGCCTTGAACGTGCTGGTAGGCACCTCGGCGGCGGCAGTGAAATTTCAGCAGGTGGTGCAGAATTAGGACAAGACACAACCAGACCGCGTAAGCAAACCTCTGTAATGAATATTGGCGACCTATTAGTCCCGCGTCATCCCCCCCCCACGACTGCACGAGCAGCAGGTCGAGTCGTTGCAGCAGTTGTCGGAGACAGAACGCGCCGAGCAGGCGCAGTTGCTCCGCCTGGGCAATGCGGCGTATTGCCCCCACCAGTTAGCGGATGGCCACCTCACGAAGGCCGATTTTCAGCATTGGTTGGCCGGACTGGCGCCCCGCATGCGGCAGGCAATGGCTACCGCTGGTTTCGCGGCCGCCGGCAGCAACTGGGCCTTTCGCCGCCACGTGCTCGAACGCCGCGACCTTGGCTACGCCGCCTTTATGCAGCAACTGCTTTTGGCCGAAGATTGGGCCTTCTGGCAGCAACAGGAGGACGAAGTCATCTGAGGTGAGTACACTCCACGAGTACCAGACTCCTGGCGCTTAGCGTAGGACTATGTCCATTTATTAAAAGAACCCCAAGTAGTCATTTATTTGTGCGTGACTTTTAACCCGGCATTCAGCACGTACACCGAGGCCAAAGTCGCGCTAAGCACGGAGGCGTGTCAATGCCGGTAAGCCTACCGCTGGGACAGGCACTGGGCCTTCCCTGTCGTTGCTGCGCGTTGGCCCAGGGCGGGCCGCGCTTCCTGTAGGATGCGTACGGGTCCCAGCAGCCCGGAGGAAACGAGCGGCGACGCCTTGGTGAAATAATTCCAGGTCGTGAAGCAGTACCGGCCCTTGGAGGGGCGCGGCTGCTTGTTGAGGAACCAGTCGGGGAATTCTTTCAGGAAGTTGCCGCTCTGCATGTGGCCGGGCAGCCACTCGCAGTCGGCCGGTTCCTGCTCGTCGCCGATGAGCCGGTTGGCCCACACGTTCGTCACCTCAATTTTTAGCTCGTTGCCCTTGCTTTTTAGCAGCTTGTCGGGCAGTGCCACGCCCCACGGGGCCGTCCAGACCACCCCCAGGTCCTGGCCGTTCAAGGTCACGCGGGCAATGTGATTCACCGTGCCCAGGTCAAGGTAGAGGCCGCGCCGGGCTCCGGCCGGCGCGGCGAAGCGCTGGCGGTACACCGCCGTGCCGCTGTAGTAGCGGATGCCGGCCTCGGGGCGCGTGGTCCAGTCCACGAGGGCAGGGAAGGCCACGGGGGCGGCGGGGCCGCCCCACTTGGGGTCGAAGGCCACTTGCCAGGGGCCCGTCAGGGCCAGCACGGGCGCGGGTGTAGCGGCCGGGCGGGCGGCCGCCGGGGGCCCCGGGGCCGGCTTGCGGAAGACGACGAAGAAGCTCTGGGCCGCCGCAAAATCGATGGGTAAGCTGGTACGGCCGTCTTGCTCCTGGTAGTTCGCCGCGAGCCGCAGCTGACCGGTCACCGCGTCCCAGATTTCGGGCTGCCGGCCCGTGCCCCGAAACTCGCACCGGGCGCTGCCCGCCGCCCGGGCCAGGTTGGCCACGAAGTACACGTCGGCCGTGGCGCTATGCCGGTGAATGGCCCGGAGCCGGGCCGCGCCCACCGCGGCGGCGGCGCGGAAATCGGTGGTGTCGGGTGCGAACTGGCCCCATTGCAGCAGGGCCTGGCACCGCTGCCAGTAGGTGACCAAGGCCTGGGCGGGCTCCCACCAGGTCTGGGTCCGGTCGAAGTGGGTGCCCCACTGGCCCATGGTGGCCCCCGGCCGGTAGCGGTCGTCCCAGGGCTGCTGCACGAAGCGGTGCAGCACCAGGCGGTTCACGCCGTCGCAAAAGGCGGCGTCGCCGATGGGCTTCAGCCAAGCCGGCGTCTCGTTCCACTGGCTGTCGTGGGGGTCGCCGGTGAAGGCTTCGGCCTCGATGATGTTCTGCCCCGACTTGCGCAGGGCGGCCACCGTTGGCTTCAACTCGTAAGGCGAGTACTGGCCGCCGTGGGTCCAGAACTCCGTCATCACCCGGGATACGAGCGGCATCACCTCGTCCTGCCGCCAGGGGCCCCCGTAGGGCTCGCAGAGAAATTCCAGGTGGGCGGCCTTCAGCTTGCGGGCGATGGTGGTGAAATACACGTCCCGGTACAGGTCCTTAATGGTCGCCCGCAAATCGGCCTTGAACTTATCCGTCTGCGCGGGGCTGCCCACCACGCGCTTAGCGAAGGTGGCCAGGAAGGGGGTGAGGGCGTAGCCGCGTCGGGCCTGGAATTCCTCCCGCATCCGGGGCGTCCAGTTCGGGTCGCCGGCCTCGTAGCTGTCGAAGTGCAGGTGGGTGAAGCCGGTGCCCAGCAGGTCGCCCAGGTGAGTGCGTAACTCCGAAATTACGTGGTCGAGGTGAAACGCTACGGCGGCCTCGCTCATCTTGTCGCACTCCAGGCCGGTGGCGCGCCACTGCGCCGGCTGGATGAGGGTGCCGCGGCTGGTGTGGCCGAAGCGGTACACGGTCCACTGGCCGGCCGGGGCCCGCCACGCCAGGCGGCCGTCGGAGCCCAGCTGGCGGCTCAAGTCGATTACCTGGTTGAGGGCCACCACGCCCTGGGCGGGCACGGCCAGCACGGCCACGTCGGCGTAGTATGTCTGGCGGGCCGGGCTCACGGGTTTTTCCACCCGCCCCGTGCCGGGGTTGAACACCGGAAATGCCTCCACGGCCCGCGGGTCCACCGTGGGCCGTGGCAGCGCGCCTTGGAACCGGGTGCCGCCCGCCACCGGCGTTTCCGACCAGCACACTTCCTGCATCGACAACTCGGGCGTCACCCAGGTACCGCCGCTCGACTCGTACCCCGCCCCGTTGTAGGCCCCGAAGTCCATGCCCAGGCGCTTGGATTCGGCGGCGGCGTGGCGCAGCAACTGCCACCAGGGCTCCGCGTCCCAGGCCACGAGGCCGGGCGTGGGGCTCTTGCCAATTTCCCCGGCCCAGGGCGTGGTCACGTCCGCCAGGGCAAACATGGTGGTGCGGTTGAAGCCTTCTTTTTTCAGGGCCTCCAGGTCCTTGGTGATGCCCTCCTTGCTCAGGTTGCTGCCCATCCACATCCACAGTACGCCCGGCTTGGCGGCGGCGGGCGGGTGGCGGAACACCTGCTCAGGGTCGTCGGCGGGGGCTGAACCGGCAGGCTGCGCGGTGACCTGCCCGGCAAACAGTAGCACAGCAAGCCAAAAAGACAGGGCAACGGGTGGGTATTTCATTAGGACAGATAAAGGTGGAAAGCGAAGTTGGTACCGCGAAAAAAAACCTTTTTGTCCGTGGGCCAAGCCATTGGCTACCCAGCCGGTTTAGCCCTTCCTAAAACCCGAACTGGTTTCGCTCAAGACTCTGGCTCTGCTGATGGGTCTTTTTGCGGCCTTTCAGAGTTGTTTGAGAGGACTTACGCCAAGCACGTAACTTGAACAAAGAAGGCGTCAAAGTCATTGCGTAGCTTCACGGGAAGCTTTAGACAGTTGCCAAGTAAATTGTGCGGGCACTAATCTGGTAGCTCATTTACATGTATTTCAGCATTATAGCGCGGGATGCTTTCTTAAAATGCGCATGTCACCCCACGCCAGCTTTGACAATCGGTGCGGCCCGAATTGGTGAGCGGCATGCGGGGCTATGTACTATTTGATAACTCGGTACGCGTCACAGCCAGCGGATAGCACTGGTGCGGCGGCAGTATTCGACCAACTCAAATAACCCCACTTTTGGCCTAAGCTTTTACCCCAGACCAACTTGGCGTAAATGGGGGTGGCTCCACCGGATACCACCGCAACTCCCTACGCCGGCTGGAGCTCGCTGGCCGCCAGTGTTTTATGGTAAGAGAAGTAGGATATGGCTAGCAAACCCAGAAAAAGCAGTGGTAGCACTACCCGCATGGCCGGGTCACCCGAACAGCTGTGCGCGATGGCAGCCGAGACCATACTGATGGCAAAACCAGCATAGGCAAAGTCTTTGATGCGCGCTGGAAATACGGGCAGCAACAATACCAGCACCCCCAGAAACTTAAACACGGCTAGCTGCACCCGAAAATAAGCCGGGAAGCCTAGATGCTGAAAGGCGGCTATCATATCTGGGGAACTCAGATATTGGTAGGCACTGAATGCCATGACCAAGCAAAAGAGGCCGGTGGTGGCCCAAAAGAGGAAGATAGGACGTTTAGCAGCCATGCTATCTCAAGATAAAAGAGTGAATGATATTGCAAAATTCGTAGCCGAAACTAGCTGTCGTCTCGGACACCCAAGGCCACTAGTCAGACAATTCAATCAGTTGGGCGTAAGCCGTCGGGGAGATGCCCGTGTGTTTCTTGAAGAAGCGGCCGAAGTACGAAGGGTCCTCAAAACCTAGCGCAAAGGCCAGTTCACTTACCCGAGGGCTGCGCTCGTTTAGTAACACTTTGGCTTCCAGCACGAGCATGTCGTTGAGTAGCGCCGAGGCCGATTTGCTCAGCACTGCTTTCGTGCATTTGTTGAGATGGTTGGGCGTGACGCTCAACTTGTCGGCGTAGAAACTGAGGCGATGCTCGATGGTCACATGCGTCGTTAGCAACCGTTTAAAGCCCAGTACCAGCTGCTCAGCAGCCGGCAGCTTTCCCTTAGCCCTGGTGCCCGCCAGGTAGTGAATTTCGGTGAGCAGGGTGAGTAGGTAACTTTTAAGCAGGTCCAGGTGAAGCGGGCCGGTGTAAAGATGTTCCATTTGGCGCAGTAAAAAAACCAACCGGGCTCGCTCGTCGGGGCTCGTGTGGACGAGCGGCGCATTAGCCCAACCAGCAACATCGAGGTGCTGGCTAAGCAGGTAGTCGTCGGAGAAGTGCAGGTAAAATCCCCTAATTGAGTCCGACATAGCCGTGGTATCGGTCACTTGGCCAGCGGGTACCAAAAACAGGTCCCCTACCCCCACAGCATAGCTCTCCAGTCCCGAACTTTTCGTCGTCGAGCCCTCCGTAAGTAGCAGTAGAAAGTGGACAGTTTGGCGATGCGGCGGTAACGGTAGCCGCAGTTTATAAATCGTCTCGGACAGGGAGTGGATAAAAAAGTCGTTGTAATACCGATGCCCGAATCGAAACGGGTCGGAATAAGACATCATCACCTGCCGGAAGTGTATCGGGTCCAGAGTGGGGATAGGAATTGATTTAGTGGGCATGGGTGGGCTAAAAGGAAACAAACCTGCTGCATTGGTAGAGAAGCCAATTCGAGAGCAATGCAGCAGTAAAACTAAGTAGACTATTAATCTTCGCAACTGAGGTCTCGAGAACTGCGAACAGCCAAATTGATTGATTAGTCCGGCTGTCAGCTTATCTTATCCGGCGGGCTGCTGCTGCTTCGCCGGAACTTTACTTTGTCAAAGAATAAATCAGCAGGATGAACAGAGTACTTATACTGGCTGGCGCCGCCACGCTAGCGGCGGGTAAGTTATGCGCACAGCAAGCCGACACCCTGCAGAGCAAACATCGAGTGGTTAGCCCACCGATTCCGGTAGAAGTTGTTGCGACGGGTAAAGGCGTAGTGTTTCAAATGACTGTGAGCCGGCATTTCTCGTCAAAGACCCGGTTCGGCTTTTTTAACGTCACCAACTTTATCGGCGACTATGCAACGACCGCCCAGCATAACGAGTACCTGTCGCAAGCTTTCGTTACGGTCGATATTTGGAAGGGCTTCGCGGTTAACGCGGGGGGGGCCATGCAGAGCGTCACGGGGTTCCGGCCCTCGGCGGGTATCCAATACGTCTACGCCAGCCAGCGGATCCTGGCGCTGGTATTGCCGCGGTTCGACTTGACCCAGACCCACAACTTCGAGACCTTTGCCCTGCTCGAATACAAGCCGAAATTTAGTCCGCAGTGGGGACTCTACACCCGTGCGCAGGGCTTGTACAACTACAACTCCGACCTGGGCTTTCACGAACGTAGCTACGCTTGGCTGCGAGTCGGAGTGTCGTATAAACAATACGCCTTTGGCTTGGGGGCCAATTTCGACTTTTATGGACCAGCCAAAGTGAATCAGAATAGCTTCGGTGGGTTCGTGCGCGCCGAACTATTTTGAGCGCTAAAAGGCAAATTAGCCCTAGGGCCGAAGGTTTCCTACAAGGAGAAGCAAACAGGAATGAGGTGGTCGGGTGAATCAGGAGAGAATCGGGTACTAATTTCCCAATTCCATGGAAAAAGCCTCTTCCTCTAAACGGCCGCGCTATGATGCGGCCTTTCGGGCCGAAGCCCTGCGCTTGGCCAGCGAAAGCCGCTCGACACTAGCGGCCGCTCGCTCCCTGAACATCAACGCTAAATTGCTCTATCAGTGGCAGAAAGCGGCTCAACAGCCTTTACCCGCTGACCCGCACGAGGCCGCCGAGGTACGCGCCTTGCGGGCGCAGGTGCGCCGGCAGGCCCAGGAGCTGGAGATTTTAAAAAAAGCCATCGCCATCTACCAAATGCTTGATGCGCATTTTCGCAGCCCCCAACCCCGTGAGTGAGTTGCAGTTCATTGACCAGCAGCGTGTTCACTATCCGGTGCAGCTGCTCTGCCAGGTCTTGCATGTCGTGCCCAGCCGCTACTACGCCTGGTGTCAGCGCGCCGTGACCAAGGCGGAGCCCGCCTGGGAAACGGCGCTGGTCGACGTGTTTGACGACCACCAGCGGCGCTACGGTACCCGCCGGCTCCAGGTCGAACTGCGCGCGTTGGGGCACCGCGTGGGGCGGCAGGCCCTGCGCACGGCCCTACGCCGTCACGGTCGCAAGGCCCTGCAGCCCAAGGCCTTTACGCCGCGCACCACCGATTCGACCCACGGCAAGCGGTGCGCCCCCAACCT
>CAZZWL010000059.1:0-32342 GCA_964657755.1 uncultured Rhodanobacter sp. | reverse complement strand
TGCTACAAAAAAGACGCTAGGTTGCTACAAAATAGACGCTACGCGAACTCAGGTTGCTACTCAAAAGCTGCTGTCAAGCCCAGGTTGCTACAAAAAGGACGCTAGATTAGTGTAAAATAGACGGCCATTGCTCTCCAGTGCCCCAACTTATCCCTATGAAAAAGCCGCCCCAACAGAACGCTGACAAAATAGTAGCCCAGCACAATGCGCTCGTCAACGCGCGTTTCAGCTTCGTGCCCCTGCAGATGCGCCTGTTTCTGGCGCTGCTTGCCCGCATCAGCCTGGACGATACCGAATTCAAAGAGCACGTTATCCCAGTCAGCGAACTGCTGTTCGAGCGGCACGGCGGTTCGGCTTACCAGCAGCTTGACGAGATGTGCGACGACATCACCTCTTTTAAGCTGTACATTGAAATACTGGAGGACGGCACCCGCAAACGACGGCGGCGGCCCAAATACGATTATATTCCGCTGATGGCCAAGGCGGGCTACGACGGGGACATGGGCGGGATAGTGGCGGCCTTCAATCCCCTCATCATGCCGTACCTGCTGCAGCTGCGCGAAAGCGGCAACTTCACCCTGGCCGACCTGGACGAGTTACGCAAGCTAAAAAGCCCCAGTTCGGTGCGCATCTACTGGCTACTGAAAGAGTATTCGGACTTTGGGCAACGAACCGTCACGCCGGAGCAGCTGCGCTTCATGCTCAACATCGCCGAGAACGAATACCCGCGCTTTAGCAACTTCAAAGCCCGGATACTGGACCGGGCGCAGCTGGAACTGGCGCGCACCGACATGCCATTTACCTACGAGTTGGAGCGCCAGAACCAGCTAGTGCAGCGCATCAAGTTCCTGTTCGGCTACGACACGTCCAGCACCGGCTCAGATGAGCTGGCAGAAATACAGGAAGACAAGAATGTTGAAAAAATAGAGCTTTCTCAACATTCTGAAAATGCTGAGAAAGCTGCTGCACAGGAGCTTGCCTGGGTTCAAGCATTGCGGCTGATAGGGGTAAGCCTGCGCAGCATTAAGCAGATTACTAAGCAGTTAGAAGATAAGGAGTATCCCCTTGAATACGTCGATTTCGTATTGTCGCGAATTGGCAAGCAGCACCAACTGGGGAAAGTGAAGAAACCGGCGGGCGCGGTTTACAAAGCTTTAGTGGAGAAGTACCTGCTGGAAGAATACTTGGCCGGGCAACAAACCCCCAAGATGATTCCAGGCAAAAAGACCGGCGTTGCCACAAAGACCAAGCTGCCAATACTGGAAGAAGTTGCTTTTCCGTTGCGGGAAGTGCGGGACATGTACGAGAACCCCGGGCCGTTTTTGAAACGACAGCGTCAGGAACCCACTTTTGAGCTGCATCTGGAGGCTATTTATTTAAGTCAGGGATTCGCCCTTGTAGAGCGTAATGGGGAGGACTGGCTGATTAAAACTACTCTTTCCTAACTCCTTGCGGAGTGGTACCATCGTCAGCCCTTTAGCCGCGGTGTCGGCAGCTAAATCCCAGGGGAGGCCCCAAGCCGGAATATGAGCTATCCTTCATCACCATTCAGCTGTCAACGAGCCAAGCGCCGCCCGTCCTGGAGAGCATCAAAGAGTGTGTGGCAACTCGAACTTTTGGTTTATCGAACGAGTCATAAAAGCCGCTAATTGCTTCCTGTCAGTTCCTAGCGGGTAGCTGCTCAATCTGACTGCCCCACGCTTTTTGATGCTCTCCTTATTCAAGGGCTGGTTAGCTTGCAAGACTGGGGCGACCATGTCTTTATGCGGCTCATTGAAAGCAATCGGTTCAACCGGGGCGCTGCCAAAGTGTATGTGGGGGTGCCGGGTAATCTGGTAGCTTTTGTCTGTAAGCTCGCGTTTGATAAAGGATACGCTGGGTAGGTGTCCTTTGAAAGCAAAACCAAGCTCCTGGCGCACTACGAAAAGACCTTGGGCGCGCATGTGCTGTTCCGAAACTTCATGACCCTGGACACTAAAGCTGCCGCGAAGCTCATCAATCAGTATTTCCCCCCAAATCAGTAATTTTCAGTTATGATTAAGGAACCGAAAGACGTCGATTTTTATACCACCGGCCGGCAGCCCTCTGAAGAGGAGTTTGCCCGCATCAGCGAGTGGATTAAGCAGGACAAGCAGAAGCAAGCGGCCCGCAAGCCTAAAGTAACAGCAGGTTCTAAGTCGCTTGCTCAGCTAGGCACTACCAAAAGCAAAGTATAACAACCGCTACTAAAAGAAAGATAACCCGCAGTGGAAATAATACTTCTGGCCACTATATTGGCCTTGGTTAAAAGTTTGGTCCAAAAGTTAATTGGTGGGCCTGTCAACCGCCACTTTTTACACGGCTAGAGGTACTGACAGTACATTCTCACCTCGGAAAACCTGCTCCTAGCGCATTCTGGTAGGCATTTGCGAAGTTGAAGTACCGTTTTCTCATCACGCAGCTAGGGTTAACTGTACGTTGATTGCTGAACAAGTTTTCTGTACCAAATCGGCTGCTTTTGGGGCCAGTTACCCAGTCGGCAGGTAGTCGGCTGGCTTGTTCATTAAAACGGAGGTTTCCCTAAACAAACCGCCCTGCTAAGTGCTGGATGCAGGATTTTAGCGTGCAGCCACCATGTTTGGGAGCACCTCGTTTAACCTTTGGACCAAACTTTTAACCGAGGCCGTCTTTGCTTGCTTGCCCATGCCTGTTCTCGTGATTGGTAGTTACAATACCGATTTGGTCATGCGCGGCCCCCGATTACCTACGCCGGGCGAAACCCTCCTAGGCGGCACCTTCGCCCAGCACCACGGCGGCAAAGGGGCTAATCAGGCCGTGGCGGCCGCCCGCCTCGCTGCGCCCGGTCAGGTGCACTTCGTGGCCAAAGTAGGCGACGATGAATTCGGCCGGCAGGCGCTGACGCAGCTGAGAGCCGAGGGCTTGAACACGGTTTACGTGACTGTGGCCCCCGGTCAGCCGACGGGGGTAGCCCTGATTAACGTCGCGACGGCCACGGGCGAAAACAGCATCAGCGTCGCCGCCGGGGCCAACGCGCACCTGCACCTGGCCGACGTCGACGCGGCGCTGGCTACCGCTGCCCCCGGCACGGTGGTAGTGCTCCAACTCGAAACACCTCTGCCGACGGTCCTCCATGCGGCCCGGCAGGCCGCGGCGCGCGGGTTGCGTGTGGTGCTGAACCCGGCCCCGGCCCAGCCCTTACCCGCGGGATTGGGGGCAGACCTCTACGCGTTGACGCCTAACCAAACCGAGGCGCAAACGCTGACTGGCGTGCGGGTAACCGATGCGGCCACGGCCGCCCGCGCTGCGGACCGCCTGCACGCGGCCGGTTTCGGCCGGGTCATCCTCACGCTCGGCGCGCAGGGCGCCTACTGGTCCGACGGCGCGGGGGCAGCGCTGGTCGCAGCCCCCGTGGTGGAGGCGGTTGACACCACGGCCGCCGGCGACTGCTTCACCGGGGCGCTGGCGGTGGCCCTGGCCGAGGGGCTCGCGTTGCCCGAAGCCGTGGCGTTTGCGGGCCGGGCGGCGGCGCTCGCCGTCACCCGGCCCGGCGCCCAGGCCAGTTTACCCACCCGGGCCGAACTTGCCGGCTAGCTTCCCCTTCTTTCCATGAACAAACGCCTCCTCCTGATTGACACCGACCCCGGCGTAGATGACGCCCTGGCCATTCAGTTTGCCCTGGGCCTGCCCCAGTTCGAGGTGCGGGCCCTGACCACCGTGTTCGGTAATGTGCCCGTAGAACTGGCCACCACCAACGCGCTCCGGTTGCTGCACTTGGCCGGCCGCGCCGACATTCCCGTGGCCCAAGGCGCCGCCCACCCTTTGGCCGGCGCCTTCGACGGGGGCGCCCCCTTTGTACACGGCGACGACGGGCAGGGCAACACTGGCTATCCCCCGGCGCCCACGCAGCCCGTCGCCCAGCCTGCCGCCGAGCTGATGGCCGAATTTATCGGCCGCCACCCCGGGCAGGTCACCCTTGTCGCGCTGGGTCCACTCACCAACCTGGCGCACGCCCTGCGCGTGCGGCCCAGCCTGGTGCACGAAGTGGCCGAAGTCGTGGTCATGGGCGGCAATGCCTTTTGCGCCGGCAACGCCAGCCCGGCGGCAGAAGCCAACGTGTTGTCCGACCCCGACGCGGCGGACCTAGTGCTCGGGGCGGGCTGGCCCCTGACCCTGTTTGGGCTTGACGTGACGCAACAGGTCAATATGCCTGGCGCGGTGCTGGACGAGCTGGCCCGCCTCACCGGCCCGCTCAGCGCCTACGTGGGTCAGATGGTGCCGTTTTACCGCCGCTTTTGCGAGCGCGTGCGCCAGATTGACGGCATCTACGTTCACGACGCGACCCCCCTGGCCTACCTGCTGGCGCCGGAGCTGTTTAGCTTCCTGCACTGCCCGGTGCGCGTCGATACGTCCGCGGGCATCGGCCGGGGCAAAACCTGGCCGGCCCCCGGCGCCGCCGCCCAGCCGAACCGCGCTGCTCTGCGGCCCTGGCACGGCCGGCCGGACGTCAAGATTGCCGTCGGGGTGCAGGGCCACGCAGTGGTGAGTCGCTTGCGGGAAGAGCTAGTGAAAAGCAATCTGTGAGCCTAGGGCGGGCAACCGGGCCGCCGCCGGGGGCTTCGCGCAATTTTATTCCCCCGCTGCTACCATAGGCCCAATACACCAGCAGTTACTCACCTACCCAGACTTTAGGTACGCTAAGCCTTCCTTATCGGCCCCGGTGGCAAGCAACCAGGTGCCACGCGGGGTGCCATGCGCTGTCTCGTTAGGACCGCTCGCGAACGCCCGCCGGGACAACGCCTCTTGTCCTAACAAAGCCTCGCAGGCAGCCAGCTTTTTTTCTGTCGATTGAACATAACTTGTCTGTTGAACATAACATTCGTTATAAGCAGTGCCCGAGCATCGTGACAATTTTGGCCCCTTAACACCATATGAAACGATTACTTGTGCGCACCTTAGTCCTGTGCGTGGTGCTCCTCGTTGGGTATGGCGTGGCCGTCCACGGGCTCTCCTATCGGGTGGTGGGCTTTCGCCCCGCCCCGCTGCCCTTAGACCAGCCGCACCTGGCCGCCCTCCGGACGCGGCTGCAAGCGACTGCTGGTAACCCGGCGACCCCAGCTACCCTACAGAAGTTCGCCCTCGCGCAGACCGCCCAGCGGCTGAGCTTTGCCTTCCAGCGCAATGCCTTATCCGACCCCAATAAGATTCTAGATGGCCAGCAAGCGCACTGCAAAATGTATGCGTATGTCGTGGCCGCGACTTACAATCAGTTAGCCCAGCAACGACACTGGCCCGCCAGCTGCCGCGTTGCGTATGGACACGTGTACCTGTATGGGGTGAGTCTGCATCAGTTTATCCCAGGGACCTTCTTTAAAGATCATGATTTCTGCGTCTTCTCCGATAAGCAGAGTCCGTATGCCGCCGATGCCACGCTCTACGACTACTTCTTGGTAGACCGGATTCGCTTGCGCAACTAGGAGCGTCGCGGGCAAAAGCAGCTTGTCACATTTCTTAAACGAACGTGGCTGTTGCAGAACTCAAGCTGAGTGTGCGCTTAGCTAGGAATTTGACTCGCAAGCGCTTAGCACCAGCTAAATACTTGCTAAAAAGCTGACTATACAGCCCTACTTGTGTTGGGTAGAGCGCAATCGCCACCCTAGCTGTCTGTTTGGGCTGATGCTTGAGCAGCTTCTTGAGGTTGTAAGCAATTGCGCTGAGCAGCATAGCCTTATGAGCTGCCGCCCGGCCCTTGGTGCCGACCCGTCGCAGCCCGTAGTGGTGCAGTAAGCTGCCAAAAACAGGCTCGACGGTGCGTTGCCGGACCCGGCGCATGTGCTGGCCTTGGCGCGTGCGCTGCCGCTGCCACGCTCGGCGATACGCCGCGTCAAAGGCGGAGCGAACCACCTGTTTAAACTGGCTATGCGGCACACAGCTCGCTTTAAGGGGGCACTGTTGGCAATCCTGATAAGCCGCGCGATACTGCTTGACCCAGGTCTCGTTCTCGGTCGTGCGAAAGGAGCGAAACGGCAACAGCTTATCGGCCCGGCAGCGGTAGGCATCGGTCGCCGGCTCGTAAGTAAACCCTTCGACCGTGGGCTTATAGGGGCCAAACACGGGAATCCAAGGGGTAATGCCCCGCTGCGCTAAAAAGGCGTAGTTGAAGCCGTTGGAGTAGCCCGTATCGGCCACGAAATCTCGTAATGTTAACTCCTGGGCCCTGAGCCGGGCTTGTAGACGCGGCACCAGGGCCGGTAAGTGCAGGCAATCACGACTATCGGCCAAATCAGCCTGGATGTGGCTAATAACGCCCGTGGCCGTGTCCACGGCCAAGCTACAGAGGTAGTTGAGGGCCCGCGCTTTGCCCGGTTTGACGGAGATCCGGGCTTCGGGGTCGGTGGGACTGTAGTGCGTCTTGTTGCTGAGTAACTGCGCCTTGGCATGGTGCGCGCCCAGCCCCCCAGGCTGGGCCTGGCGTTTAGCTTGGCGCGCCGCGACACGCCGCAACTGCAACGCCGTCTTGGCGGAGGGCAGCTCGGCGGGGACCACCGTTTCCTGAGCCACGTGCAGGGGGGCGACGGGCGCTTTTTCGCGTAAGCTATCGAGTGAGGCATTGGCTTTGACGGGCGCCGAATCCACGGCTTGCGTATCGCCGGCTACCAGCCCAGCGGCCACACACTGGCCGAAAACCTAGTCAAAGAGGTGCTCGAAGACGGTAACCGGATACAACTGGCGCGTGCGACTGATAGTGGAGTGCCAGGGCAAGTCCTCGTCGACTTCATAGCCCAAGAAGTAGAGGATGTCGAGCCGCAGACTGCAGTGTTCGACCAGGCGACGGTCACTGGCAATGTTTTCCAACCGGCCCACGAGCACCAGCTTAAAGAACACCACGGGGTCGAGCGAGGGCTGGCCGGTGTGGCTATAGAGGGCCCGGGTCTGCTGGTAGAGAACGTCCCAGTCGAGCAGCTCGGCGAGGCGGCGGTAGAGATTCTGCTTCGGTACGCGCTCCGACAAGCGAAAGCGCAACACGACTTTATCGACGAACTGCTTGTGGCCTTGCATAGACCCAAGATATGGCTAACTACCCACCTACTTCTGCAACAGCCATTGCGCCTTACTTACGCATGCTCTTTGCCAAGTATCGGCTCACTCAAGTAGGATGCGCGCAATTTTTGAAGATATTTTCTCAGTCCCTTTGTGCGCCCTGCTCTAGGCCACTACCTAGTTTGCCTAGAATAGGTGCTCAGCTGCGGGCCTATTTTTGCGCCAAAAGCTGCTATGAAAGTCATTTTTTACGGCCTACTCCTGCTGTGCCCCTTGCGCAACCTGCCGGCCCACGCGCAAGCCCCGCTGCCAGCGCCTGCCACTGATACAGTTGGGCACCATGCTTCCGGCATCCCCCTGCGCTACTATCTGGGAACGCTGCTCAAAACAGACGGCACGGCGCTTAGCGCTTACCTGCCCGTCACCCGAGCGGGCCATAGCGGCGGCAATCTTATTTATTTCTTGCCTTCTCCCACCGGGGATCGCTTAGGGCAGCGCAAAACGATTGACATCGATGCGATTGAAGCCATGCACGTCCATGGGCGCGTGTATGAAACCGTCCAGCATAAAGGGAAAAGTACTGGGGTCTTGGCGCTCCAACTCCTGAACGGCCCGGTTTGCCTATTAACCTACGCCGACTCCCGCTCGTGGCCCCTGCCCTTGCCGCTAGCCGGGGTGGGCATGCCGATGCCGATGGTCAGTATTCCGCTATCGGATAAAAACCACTGGTACGTACAGCGAAACGGGGACTACCTAGAATTGCGCCGCGCCAAGTTCGCGGAAGAATTGAGTGCCTACTTGGCCGATGAGCCCGATTTGGCGGAGAAAATAGCCCGCAGCGAGCCACAGTATCAGTTCGCCAATGTGCTGGCTGTCATCTCGGAATACAATACGCGCAAAACGGGCAAGTAGCGTTTGAAGCTTAATCGTCGCAGACCACTTGCTTGCGACGGCCTTTGCGGCCCTTTTGCCCAGCTCATAAAGGCTAGCTCACGCGATGGATCGGGCCAAGACTTTCGGAACTCACTTCTTGATCCGCTGAAAGGAGCCTTTTTGCTTGGCTAGCTAGGGTAGGGGGCGCAGAATCGCGTGCCTTTCTGCACGTACCCATAACCACTTCGAAACCCATATCCAAACAACGTCCCAACTCTGTCCGACTTAGTTAGACCACCTCAAGTTCTCCGCGACTTGGGTTACATAGTGTATGCCTCGCTTGGACCATCTTAATTATTAATTTGTATAGTAAAAAAATTTATTATTGATAATCAATTACTTGTATGATATACATGTGGTTTTTAAATTAAGGTTTTCGAGTATCGTTGGCCATTCACTCTTCTCTACTTATACTTGCAGTACTATTATATACCACTGGTTTTAACCATTGGTCTTGCACTGCCTTCTTCCGCTATACTTTATTCTGGGTTGCATTAGTTGGTCTTGCCTATCTTAAAAATGATAGCAAGAATTGTCTCATTATGCCCTTCCCGTTTAGAGTCCTTTCAGGCCGTTGCCTTTTTCTTGCTCTTTAGACTAAGTGGTTCTTAGCTAAGCTTCTCGGCATCTTTCTGCTCTACAGAAGGTAGTTCCGAACAGCCCTGTACTACGCCTTTTCTGCCAATAGCATCCTTTTCCACCTAATTATCCTGCTGCTTATGAAGCAGTTATACTTCTGTTCTCTACCTAATCGCTTACCTGCATCGGCCGCGCTAGCACTACTAGTGAGCAATTCACGGCGGCCATGGCTCACTGGCAGCACTACCGCACTCTCCCGGCTTTTTTATAGCTGGTTGCTGCTAGCTGTGCTGCTGGTAGTAGCTCTACCGCAGCGGGCTTTTGCCGATTCGGGTCTCTATAAAGACTTCGTCATTCTACAGGCTGGCAGCTCGTCTGTTAATACCTACTACTACACGAATCTGGCGACGGCCAACTATGGTTATCAGGGGGCCAACTTAGGCTCATTCACGCGGGCGGCGGGCGGGCGCCTGCTACTGGAGGGCGGCGAGGTGAACACCTACCAGCACAATGGGGTGTATATGCAGAGCGCGCAGCTGCTGTACCGGGTCTATCCCAGTGGCACGGTCCCAGGGCCATTCAACCCTCTGGAATTACCTTATCTACGTTCCGGCCAGGATGGTGACGCAGGCAATAAGGAATGGACGCAAACAACCGCCAGCATTGATTTGCTGGCAATTGCCGCCCGGCCGGGGAGCTACGTGCTGGAAGTATATTTCCAAGCGCTAGGCAGCTACGGTGGGCAGGTCTTTACCAACTACGACGGCCGCTACGGCGCTAATTACCAGGCTACGTTTACCGTAACCGGGACGTTACCACTCGCCGACCCAAGTGATGACCTGACTCGCAACTGGAGCTACTCGCGCACGTACGACCTGGATGGTAACGTCACCAGCGAGGGCAAGCAATTTGTCGACGCGATGGGCCGGCCCACGCAGGCGCAGAGCAAGAACTTGGCCGAGCAGCAGGTATTCGCCACACAGAGCTTAAACAACCAGGGGGGCATACCCGTGCTCACGACCCTGCCGGCTCCCACAAATAATCAGGCATTTAAGTATAAAGATGGGTTCGTGACAGCCACGACCACGCCGGCCGGGGGGGGAACGCCGGTGAGTGCTAACTACTCAGCCGCGAATTTCGAGAAGCCTACTGGCAGCGCACCCGACCCACTTGACGAAACCACACCGGGCACCCTGGGCTACTACTACAGCCAGAATAATACGCTGGAGCCGGCGATTGCTGCTACTCATAACCCTTATTCTTTATCCGAGCCCATGCCGGGCCCACTGGGTGGGATGCGCCGAGCGGCCAGGCCGGGTGATGCCTTTGCCCTTGGCTCTGGACACGAGGCGCGAGGGCGGGACTTCCCGCTACTTAATGAGCTCGACTATTATAGCCGACTCCGAGCGCTATTCCTACCCACTAGTCCTACCCCGAGTCTGCGGGCGCAAGGCGTAAAAATTGTAGCTATTAACTCTAATGGGTTAGAAGCTATTTCTTTCCGCAACCGGGAGGGACAGCCCGTGGCCAGTTGCCTGACGGGCGACCAATACCCCGCTAGCACGCTCACGGGTACCCTGGCTAGCGACCCAACCAATACGGCGGGCAAGCCGACTTACCAAGATATTCATATTGCTGCCTCGGCTAGCACAACGGCCCTAACCGTGACGGATGGCACTACCAGCGGCTCGCCCAGCAGCTACGTACTGATTAATTTGCAGCAGAACCCCCTGGTTGAAACGGCTTATTCAGGTTCGCAGGCGCTTAACCTATCTCCAGGTTTCTATCGATTATTGGTTACCAGCGGCCAGGTAAGCTTTTCCTATCAGGTGCATTATGGGGAGTTCAGCTACGTTTTCTACGACGATGCGAGCCGAGCCGTAGCGAGCATTGCGCCAAAAGGAGTAGCCGAACTGTTACCCAATGGCCTGGATAATCCTGTTTATCCGACCGTCTCGCCGGTCTTTACGGCGCTCTACCGCATCCACGCGCAAACAACCGGCGCTACACTGTCTACTTCGCGCGGCACTTTCGCGGATGACCAATACTATTCCCCTAATCCAGGAAGTGCCAACTCTACCACTGATGCTATTGCGGGTACGCCAGACCCAGCGCTCTACCAGCGCGAGCGGGTCGGCGTAACCGGTCTGATGAGCTATGCCTTTCCTGTACCGGCAGGAACCTACACGGTGGTACTACATTTTGCCGAAACTTTTTTTACTAGTGCGGGCCAACGAGTCTTCGATGTAAGTCTGGAAAACAGCCCCGTGCTGGTAGGCTATGATATTACCAAAAAGGTAGGCCCTCGTACGGCCACGATGGAAACTTTCACGGTAAACGTCACGGATGGCGTACTTAATATTGATTTCTCCTCCCAGAATCCGGGGGGCGTTAACCTGCCTAAAATTTCCGCCATTGAAGTCTTAACCCCTAGTCAACCCGCTGCTGGGGTAGCTGGAGCGATTCATTTCGTTACGACCAAGGTGTTTGATACGGCGGGGCGGGCGCTGAGCGCAACCTCGCCCGATGAGGGGACTACCCGCTACGTGTACGCCCGAGACGGACGCATCCGCTTCACACAGAGCGCTGTGCAGGCCCAACCCGCCGGTGGCGCGCCCCGGCGTTTCTCGTATTCCAACTACGATTCAGCCGGGCGCATCATTGAGTCGGGTGAATACACCGAATCCACGACGCCCGGTCAAGGCTTCGTCTTTGAGGACATGCTCACGGCCAGCCCGGTGGCTAACAGTGTGATGCAAGCAGCCTTATTGGAGGAGCGCGTCACTAATGATAACTCTACTGGTAGTCTAGCTGCCAACCAGTGCGCCCAGCGTCAGCAGGTATGGTATGACCTGCCACAGCCTGATGCGGCGCTGGGTTCGCGCCAGCAGGATTTTATGCTCGGCGCCGTAGCTAAGACCAGCAATGGCACTTCCACGACGTGGTACAGCTACGACGACCGGGGCCAGCTCACTTGGCTGGTACAGCAGGTACCCGGCGTGGGCGTTAAGACCGTCGATTACACCTATGACGCGGCCGGCAACATCACGCAGGTAGCTTACCAGCAGGGACAACAAGACAGCTTCTATCACTATTACAGCTACGACGCTAACCAGCACTTGACGCAGGTGCTGACTAGCCCTGATGGCGTAACTCGCAGCTTACAGGCACGCTATTTCTACTACCTGCACGGCCCGCTCAAGCGCATGGAAACGGCCGGCAACCTACAAGGCACGGACTACATCTACACCGTACAGGGTTGGCTCAAGGGCATCAACAGCGCCAATCGCCATTTTGACGGCGACAACCCTAAATCTAATGGCCTCGCAAAAGACCTGTTTGGTTTGACGCTAGACTACTTCGGCGGCGATTACCGTAGCGCGCAGACCAGTATGGCTACGCCTACCATCGCCAATGCGCCCACAACCCGCTTCGATGGCACCGTGCGCTCGGCGGCCTGGTTCACGGCGGCCAGTCCGCTCATGCGCCAGCACGTATTTACCTATGATGCCAAAGGACAGCTCCAGCAAGCTGATTTTGGTGAATTGGTGCCGGGTGCTACGCCTACGGCGGCGGGTAGCTTCGTAGTTTCCTCTACCCATGCTTATGAGGAAGGTAACCTGAGCTATGACCTAAATGGAAATATCCGGACCCTGCGCCGACGAGATGGGACAGGCGTGGCCACCGACGACTTTACCTACCAGTATCCGACGGGCAGCAACCAGCTCAGCGCCGTAAATAACCCTGGTGGCAGTGCCGTACTCGATTACGACTACGACGCTAATGGACAAATGACGCGCCAGCGCGATGAGAAAGGCCAGCGCTACCTGACCTACGATGTGATGGGTAAAGTCACGGGCGTGTACCGCAACGCGGCTCACTCGCAGCCGCTAGTGGTTTTTACGTATGATGACCGAGGCTTTCGCGCTAGTAAGGCCAGTTACGACCCCGCTACCTATCAGCTCAAAAAGACTACCTACTCGGTACGAGATATAGGTGGCAACGAGTTAGCCACCTATACACTCGATGCTACCACGCCCGGCAGTGGGATACAGCAAAGCGAATTACCTCTTTACGGGGCTGGCCGCTTAGGTACGCTTACGCGCTTGGATAATGGCAGCCTTGACTATCGCTACGAGTTGAACGACCAGTTGGGTAATGCGCGCCTTATCTACCATCGGCCCACGACCACGACGTACACGGCCACAATGGAGGCGAGCGCGGCCAGCCAGGAAGAGCAGAACTTTACCAACGTCGCCAGTACCCGCTACTACGACCCTGGCCATAACGGCAGCGCTACTGTTTCGCTATTGGGAATGAATAGTGGGCAGCGCATTGGACCTAGTAAGACGCTGACCGTGCAGAAGGGCGATACAGTGACCTTCACAGCCTATGCCTGGCTGACGGCCGCTATCAGCCAACCGGGCGGCCCGCATCATACGAACGTGGTGCGGATGGCGTCTTTAGCTGGGGCCACGATGCTAGCAGGCCCAACTACCCCGACCACTTTTGTAGGTCCTCGGACTGAAGCCGCATCCCCTATTAAATCACTGAGTTGGCTGCCACGCCTAAGCGTAGGCATTGGTATACCATTAGTAACTCGGCAGATAGCTACTGCCTCTCCTGCTACCCCCCAGGCGATTACAGGTAGCAGCGGCAGCGCTTACATCCACTTTATCGTGCGCGATGAGAATGGGAATTCTATCCGTGACGATTATCAGGAAGCGAACGGCAGTAGCCCCGGTAGCTGGCAGCAATTGCAGGTAGGTTTGCGCCTGGCTCAAGGTGGCACGGTGGAAATGCGTGTTGAAACAGATGGCGCCGGTGGGCCTGACGTCTACTTCGATGACGTGCAGATAGACTACACCAGCAGCACTATTGTGCAGGAGCAGCATAATTATGCCTACGGAGCACCCATGCAAGGGCTTAACTATGTAGTAGGCAGTACACGCTACCGCCACGGCTATCAGGGACAGTTTGCTGAAAAGGATGAGGAAACAGGCACTGATGATTTCGAATTGCGCAATTATGATTCGCGTATTGGACGCTGGACGGCACCTGATCCAATGGGGCAATTCAGTTCCCCTTACGTGGGCATGGGCAATAATCCAATTGATATAATAGATCCAAGTGGAGGATGGGGATTCTCAACTGGATTTACTAATTTTTTAGCTGCTGTTGGTATTGGTTCTGTTAATGCTGCTGGAAAATACTCCATAGATTTTGCTTTAACTCTGAGTGCTTCAACTGGTGCTTCATTAGCCCAGGCTGGAATGGGTGCAGCGAATTCAGCAGTAAGAGTAGCTGGACAAGGGCCTATAAAGCCTAATTCAAAGCCAAACAGTCATGATTATACAATATCTACATCACCTCTCGTCATTCCTATGCCCGGAGGCTTTGCTATACCGAAGGGTATATTAGGTGGCCTTACGTGGGAAGAAGTTATTGGTTTAGGAGCAACATATTCGCCACTCATTTTTTTGACAATACCTGGTGACCATGCGATTCCGTCTGATAGGCAGCCAGAAGCAACCCTTACTTTATATAGAGGGGTTGAACCAGACCAACCGGAATACCCTGCAGCGCTTAGGGGTATGGCTATACCCTGGAGTGCGCGTAATAGTGGAGCGCACTCAGATGAATACAGACATAACGGAGGTGACTGGAAAAGTATTTTTACGTCTTGGTCTGAAGATATAAAAATTGCCAACGGCTTTGCTCAAGGAATGAAAGGTATGAAAGGAGTAATTCTTAAAAAGACATTTTTACGTTCACAGGTTGTGAAAAGTCCTGACACTTTTGACGAAAAGGAATGGTTAGTACCAGGAATCGTTACTGGAGCACAAGTTTTGCCAATGCTAGCGCACTAAATTCAAATGCTTTCAACGTATCGTATTTAATCTTCGAAAATTTAATGAACGCAATATCTTTACTTCATATTTTAAATAATAGTCGCAAAATTTCCTTTGTGAAGGAAATTATCGATTCTATAAATAGCAATGGAGTTATAATATATTCTGTAATTTCATTGCCAAGATTGCATATTTTGAATATATATGGTAAAAGAGCAAGGATTAGCGAAGAAAAAAATGAAAATGGCATAGAAGGCTATGATGAATTACTCAATGCTGTGACCTACTCTAATGAAGAGTATATCGATATTATTAATGTTGTTACCCCATCAATAGGTTATTTCGTTTTTTTCTACAAAGCATCTGTGTTATCTGTGCTAAAAATAAAAAATCAAAATATTCGAAAGGCGATGGAATTTAGCAATAATCGAGACATTAAAGATTCGGAAAATAATGGTACTTATTATTTTCAAGGTAAACCTAATTAACAATAAATAATTGTTTTAATAGTATTTATTCTAATGTTTTTTATAAAAAATACAAATGTTTTTAAAGAATAAATTACGCTCTTGTTATTGAATAGCGAATTCATAGTTTGAATAAACACATTTATTGAAATTCGTATTAATTAAATTTAAAATTTAATCATTTTTACCATATTTCACAATATTATTTTTTCCAATAGATATAGTTTGTCCCTATCAAAAATTGATTATTCATTAATTATCTGTTAGATGAAATATCCAGAATTTATACTCAAACAATTAAAATTTACAAGCCATAATCTTAATAACTTTCACGATATGAGTATTTTCAGTGCGTATGCTTTGAAATACAGTTCTCTTTTTTCTTCAATAGCATGTATTAAATTTTATAGTTTAATTACTTTGCTATATGCTAGTACAATTACCTGTGTGTGGCAACCAATTCAGGCTAATAAACAGCAACAGTGCCAATTCACGCTAGCAATGGCTGTGAACGGTCAGGAAATAGAGAACCAGTACATCACTAATACTCCTATTTACACGCGCACGCTCCAGTATCTAGGAGGTGATATCGCGCAGGACGTGTACTTACACCTACCTGGCCAGCAAGATTCAGTAGCCGCAAACTCTGCTAACTATTTGCGCCAGTACGGTACGACCGGCCACAGCACGGTGCTGCTGACGTTTCCAATTGCCGAGAAGCTTTTACGCAAAGGCTGCCGACTATCTTTTCGTAGCAGGCAACTCGACTTGCGGGCGCGGCAGTTTGTATTCACTGCCCGTAACTTCAAGCACATTAACGGCCGGGCAACAGCAATTCATTAAGAATTTAGCACTCCCTTTTCCACGTTATTTATGTTTCGTAACGCTATGTTTCGACGCACTATTGCGGGCTTTTTTTTGCTGGAAATTGTCGGCTCGCTGGCAGCACCCAGCCTCAGCTGGGCCTTACCTGGCCCTAGCCAGCCGGAATTTACTGGTTATGAATCCGCCGGCTCCACGGATATGGTGAACTTAAGTACGGGGGATATGACCTACAATCTACCCGTGCTGCAGGTCCCCGGGCCAGAAACTACTTTTTCGCTGCCGCTTACATATCGGGCCGGCATAGGCGTAGAGCAGGAAGCATCCTGGGTAGGCCTGGGTTGGAGCATGAATCCAGGTGCCATCGTGCGCAGCGTCAATGGCTATCCTGATGATGCCTGTGGCGAGCTAGCAACCAACTCCTATACCGACCCTGGCCACCACGGCTGGTATGGAGGGGTGCCCTCGGTGCTAGACCTTGGCTGGGATTCAGAAACGGGGCATTATGGCTCGGCTAGCCTGTTAGGACTGGTGAATGCCTCATGGAGCGGGGGCAAACTACAGTCGGGCGACCTAATTGGTATTGGAGCTACCCGCGGGCAGGGTTTTACGCTAGACCCCATGAAATTTACGATGGGGCTAATAACCGTTGCTAGCCTAGGGTCCGCTGCTGCCGCCTCCGCTGCCACCGAGGGAGTAGCCTTGGGTACGAAACAATTAGCTATCGAGGCAGGCAAACAAGCGACCGGGTCACTGGCAATGGGCGTAGGAGTAGCTACCCTAGGCAAAGTGGCCCCGACTGGGGAAGGCTATAACGGCTCGACCACGATTGAGCATAAGAACTGGTTTCGAACCGATTACTGGGTCTTCGTCAACGATACGGCCAAGCAGTCCATGTTCGGCTCGCTGTACTTCTATGCGATGGGCAGCAAGATTAATACTAACTTCAACGGTAACTATTCAGATGCCAATGCCTTCGGCCCTAATGTATACGACGGCCCCGCCAATTATCCGAATAGCGCCCGCAAGGGTTATAAATTCAACTATTCCCGTAACTATACCCAGCAGGGGAATTTTACCTCCGATGTAGGGGGGGACTTACAGCAGACCCAGTACCCTAACTCGTCCTACTATAATTCGGCCGGCCTGCCTCTGAATATTGCCCACGATGACTTCATGGTACTGGGACCCGGCATTACGGGGGCTATTCGTCCACAGCGCTTGGACGTAGGCAGCGTCGCCTACCCGCGGCAGATGCTCGAAAACCATGACAAGTACAGCCTGGTGCCCTGGGCGAAATACAAAGTACCCTTCCGCTACGAAAATACTGCTTCTAATACTTACACCTACACCGACAATACGAACCCCACCGCTACACCGGTAGGCATTGATGGCTCCCACTGGGGTAACTCGCAGCTTACGCTTACCGACCCCAAGCTCTACGACTCCACGATGGCCAGCACCGCCGCCCGCACCGAGGCTGACCGCCTGGGTCTGAGTGGGCGCCGCTTTGCCCAGGGTAAGCATATTGCCTGGTACAGCAATAAGGAAATCAACGACGCCTACGAGGCGACGCCAGCCCGCTACCCGATTGCCGAATTCCAGGCTAATCCCGCCGGGTCGCTCTGCTACCAGCAACTAGTAGGCTATACCGAGATTCCGGCGGCCTCGCCCGACGACCAGCCGACCTACGAACCAAATTACCAGCAGGTCTGCCAGAACTACAAAAATGCTTTCCGCAAAGCACGCCCCGAGCAAGGCATTGGCGCCTTTGCCATCACGGCCGAGGACGGCACCACTTATCATTACTCGCTGCCGGTTTATCACCTACGCCAGTTCTCTAAAACTAACGAGTCGACTGACCCGACTAAGGGTGTCGCCATCCACCGCACCGGCGCAGCCCGCACGGACGTTTATAACTACGCAACGGCCTGGCTGCTAACGGCCATCACGGGCCCGGACTACGTGGACCTGGGCACGCCCGGCTGCGTGGATGACCAGGACCTCGGCGCCTGGGTGACCTTCGGCTACGGCAAGTTTTCGCAGCAGTACAAGTGGCGGCAGCCCTACGTGGGCGTGGAGCTAAGCGACATCATTCCGGCCGGCTATACTACTCCCACCGGGCAGGCTCGCACCGTGCAAGAAGGAGCGAAGGAAACGTACTATCTCAATTCCATTCATACCCGCTCGCACACGGCCTTGTTTCTTAAGAGCACGCGCCGGGACGGCCGAAGTAATTATGGTAACAATCCATCCAACTTGGGCATTGATGAGAGCACGCCAGCCTCCAGTCTGCGCTTGGATGAGGTTATCTTACTCAGCAACCAGGACTTAGCTAGCATTCAAGCTACCACCGGCTTTGGGGTAAATGCGGGTAATAACGCCAGCACTAATGATAATTCTCTTGGGGGCAAGGACACCTATGCGGCCGTGCTGGACCAGTTCGACGTGGCAGCTAACAGCGCGACCAGGCAAGCGCTGAATCAGAAGGCGCTTAAGCGTGTGGTCTTTAACTACAGCTATCGGCTCTGCCCCGGCACGCCCAACTCTTTTGCCAGCGCTACCGCGCCTCCGGCGCTGGGCACGAGCTACGATGCAAGGGGCCGGCTGGGCAAGCTGACCCTGGAAAGCATCGCCACGTATGGACCAAACAACGTGAAATTGATTCCCGATTTCCGATTCGATTATGGCGTCAATCCAACCTACGACCCAGCCAAAGTTGATGCCTTTGGGATGTATTCTTCTACGAGTCAGCTGCGGCCGGCGGCGGATTTTGCGACAGCCTCTCAGGATGGTGCCGCCTGGTCGTTAAACAAAATCACCAATCCGTTGGGTGCGATAACGACTCTCACCTACGAGCGGGATCAGTACGCCAGTGTGTCAGAGTTTTACAACGGCTCGACATCGCTTACCGACCAAGGCCAGTTCACACCGCAGCTTACGTCGAACGGGGTGCTTATGGGCAATAACTCCTTTGACCTGACGACCCTCTACAAAGCGCACGACAAGGTGCAGCTAGCTGGTCTATCTACCGCATATTATGACGTTACCGTCTACGATTACAACGGGAATCCTTCGTATTCATCGGGCTCTGCGGACATAGATATTGATGGGGAATACGAAATCGCCAGCGTGAGTCCTAACTCCATTACGCTGACCAGTACGCTGCCCATGCCGGAATTTGATGGTAGCACTTACGACTACGAGGGTAAGTCTTACTCAGCCACTAAAACGGATTGGCACTGCTATCCTAGTATTAGGGTCCCTGCCAATCGGAACGGGGGCAATATTCGGGTAGCCGCTGTGAGCGCCCAGGATGAAACGGGCAAGACCTACGTCACGCGCTACCGCTACACCACCGATTTCCCAGGAGCGAGCAACAGTAGTGGCGTTTTATCGAAGGAGCCCGAAAAGCTTAATGCCCCGGATTTCAGCAACATTTACACTGGATTTGATTACCCCACGACGCCCGTCATGTATGGTCGGACGACGGTATTGCACGGCAACTTTACGACGCCCGACGATATTGAGAGCCAAGAAGAATACACTTTTTACACGGCTAAGACCAGCATGGTAACGGCCAACAGTACGGTGAAGCGGGATAACACCAGCTATTATCCTTTCTTAAGTGCCAGCGGATCAATCGGCCTCTATCAGGCAAAAAATACAGTAATCGTCGATATAGGCTTATTAGGACAGGTAAAAAGCATTCGGAAGCTGAACGGGCGCGGCACTCCCGAATTCACCACCACTTTCACTTATGGGACTACCTTGCCTAACGTGGACAATATGGCCAACCAGGCCGTGTTTGTGGAGAGCGCGCTTACTTCCGAGTTTCTGGCGGTAGACAACACTAAATCTACGGGGGCTTATTATAACCTGAACTGGACGACCAAGCGCTACCTGCCGACGGTTATGCAGAGCATAACGACGACGACCAACAACATCGCGGCGACGACCATAAACGGACGGTATGATTTTTTAAGCGGGAGTATCCTGGAAACTTCCTTGCAGAATTCCCTTGGCGACAGGTACCGCAGCCGGCAGGTACCCGCCTACACCATCTACGGGAGCATGGGACCCAAAAATCTCGCACAGGGTAACCAGCATATGCTGACTCAAATCGCCGCCACGTATACGTATAAAGAAAATGGCACCGCCTCCCCGGCCGTATTAGGGGTGGGCATCCAAACCTGGAACAATAGCTGGCCGACCAGTTACCGCCGCTACGATGCCGTTAGCGACACCTATGGCCCCGAGGCGAGTACCAGCCAACCCGTCTGGCGCCAGCACCGCACATTCATCTGGCAGTCTCCGCGCCTGAATGCGGACGGTACCTACGCCAACTTTGCAGACTATAGCTGGCAACCCACGGCCACGCAGGCCAGCAGCTGGCTCAACGCGGGAGAGGTGACGCTTTATGACCATTACTCGCGGCCGCTGGAATCCAAGGACGTGAACGGCCAATACGCAGCGCAGAAAGCCGGCTATGACCAGAGCCTGGTTACCGCGGCCGCCGGTAACGCCCGCTATACCGAGTTTGCCTATTCCGGCGCCGAGGACCAACTGGCGACGGGAGCTAATGTTGGTCATTTCGGCGGAGAGGTCCGCCGGGATGGTGGGCAACAGAGTACAGATCAAGTGCATACGGGGCAATACAGTTGCCTGCTCCCGTCGACAAGCCCACTGGGCATGACATACAAAGCCCACATTGGCAACGCGAACGACCTGCGCCTGAATCGGACCTACCGGGCCAACGTGTGGGTATATAACAGCGATGTGGCCAGCAGTAGCAGTAACGGCGCTCGCCTGTACGTGGCTTTTAATGGCACGACGTCCAAGGAGGTAGGTATCGCCGACGCGGCCACGAAGCGGGCTGGCAATTGGTATTTGCTGCAACTGGACATACCTGTTCAAGCCAATGTGGATGGCCAGGTATTGACAGTCGGGTGCCGCAATGCGGGTGGCAGCAATGTGTACGTGGACGATTTCCGTTTTCGCCCCCTTGATGCGCCCCTGCAGGCTAGTGTATACGACCCCGCTACCCACCAGCTCACCTACAGCTTGGATAATGATAACTTCTTCACCCACTACACTTACGATGGGGCGGGCAAGGTCATCAAGGTGGCCCGAGAAGTGGTAACCCCAGGAGCTAGCACCGCAGCAGCGGAGCGGGTAGTGAAGGAGAGTTCCTATAGCTACGCCCAGTTGCGGACGCCAAACTGGGTAGACCTCGGGACGAGCTGCGAAGTGGATAGCAATGGTAATTATACTGGCAACCTAGTGCGCAAATCCCAGGATGTGAACTCCTCTAGTCCATCCTACGGGCAAGTTCGTACGGATGCCGTTACCCCGTCGGCTGGTGCCTGCCCCCCGTAATACCTGCCCCCTGCTGGCCAACTTATCCTGTATGAGACGCTACAACAGCAGCGCTGGCACATGTGAAGACTCCCGTTCGGACGCTTTAGTATGGCTTCCGAACACTGATAAGAACATGGGCATCTTTTTTATCTGTATTCTGATGGGCCTTGTTGCCAGGACGCAAACCATAAGTGCGTCACGGATAGTCCTTCTATTATCGGTAACTGACGGTCACAGCTTGGTTGTCAGTAAAGCTGTCACTTGAAAGGAAGGAGGACAGGCTAGTCACAGCGCTAGTAGACCCAGCACTAGCACTTTAGATAATTTTCTTCTGCTCTTTCACCTTGCTGAAAAAGCACCTATCCTACCAGTAGATAAGGTGGCAATAATTGAACTTGGGCAGCCACCTTGCTCGATTTATGATTTTTTCCTTGCGCACACTCTCTCGTTTTTCTCCCGCAGGCCTACTGATCAGCTTATCCCTACTGACCGCCTGTCAGTCTACGCCAACTATCCCATCAATCGGCTATATCAACGCGAAAAGGGTGATGCAGCAGTACCACGGAACAGCTGCCCATCGTCAGGTGATTGAGCGGCAAGCCGGGCGCTGGCAACGTAGCTTGGACTCTCTAACGGCTGTACTGCACCAACAGCAGCTCCCACCGGCTCAGCAAGCAGCTCAGGTGAGTCGATACCGGGAAGTCTTGCAGCAGCGGGTGCGTCAAGCGGGTGAAGAAGCTGACCAGCAACTTATTCAGGAAGTCAATGCGTACTTGAAACAGTTCGGGGCCCAGCACCACTACGCCTATATTTTAGGAGCTACCGAGGGGGGCAATATCGTCTATGCGGATTCAGCTAATAACTTAACTGTTAAGGTAGTAAAAGAATTGAATCAGCAGTATGACCAACAGCACCGAACATCAAAGTGAAGATTGCATTAGCTATACTGGAAAGAAAGTGCAGCACCTCGCTGATGCCTGTAAACGGGGTTGCACATTAAGAGAAACGTAAAATGACGGTAGGGAGTGTCGGCGAACTCAACTTAGGTTTATGAGGGGCATCTCGCTAAAACGAGCCAAATTTCTCCCACTTAACTGAACCAATTAAACTACTCCATACTTTTTGCAGCTCCGAAAAAAGCACTTATTTTTAAAAGCAGTCTACCGTTTAAAACCCTCGCCGTGCATGATGAGTGTTTTTTGATGTTATAGTAATTTTAAGTCAGCTAAATGTTATAAATTGGGGTTGCGTTAGTAGTTGGACAAAGAATTACTGTAAGGTGACAAACCGGGAAAACGGACTTCGGCTTGAACCTCAGAAAGCACAGCTTGTGGGAAGTAATCTGCCAAGCGTAGCCCTGAATGGCTGGTCGCTTTACCCGTTACTCGACTGGCTAGTAAGCGTGGTTGAGCGTACCAGAAATCTATAAAAAGGGCCTAGCGGGTACTTTGATTGCTACTATGGGTTTCGGGTACCAGGTTTTGGCAGGTCGACAGCCCCAAAGAGGCAGCAAATAGCTGGTACCCGAAATCCCTCCTTTTCATGCTCCCTGCTTGACATTCAACGCGAGGCGATGTCAACGGCGGGTAATCCACTTGACCAGGGCAAACAGCAGAAGCAGGCAGTTGAGTGCTATTTAAAAAGTGCTGTTAATCAGTTGTTTATCTGCTTAGCGTAATTCTTTGTCCAACTACTAACGCCACCCCGAGTAGGATTTTGTGGTAAGCACTGGCCGCCAGTCAACCCGTAGTCAACTCTTCTGAAATTGAACACCTACCGGAAGCGCTGGGAGAATTGCCTGGTGCTGGAACCGCCCAAGCAAAAAACGCTGGCCCCTACGAGTCAGCGCTTTTTGTGAACCAGCCACCCGGCCAGCTATAGTCCTTCTACCCAAATATACCGTCCCTTGCTTATTGGACCAACAAGTAGCCGGCCTATTTTACTGCTCGGGCTGCTTTGTGGTGAAGGCGGCGGCTCAACCCAATGCGGTGAGTTACTATACGGCATTGCTGGGGGGTGGCTTTCAGTAAAGCAGGCGCTGAACCTTCGTCGTGGTTCCCAGCCACTGCCCACTGCGCCGTTGGCGACGACGTTCTAGCCGCAGATTCCGCGCCGCCAACGGCACGCCAATGAGCCAGCCCACCAGCGTTAGCTGAAGCAGCAGCAACAGAACGCCCAACCCGGGGCGTTTGTGCAACACTAAGGACAACCCTGGCGCTAGTACCGTTAATAACATCGTATAGCTTTATACTGGATAGGTTACCCCTAACTACGCGGCGCACCGCTAGCTGGTTTGCCGAGCCTATTCGCTGGTGCGGAACGAGAAAAGAGCTTGTTGGTGACCACTTAGCCAGTCAAAGCAAGCCTCGGCGGCCTACAACAAGCTAGGTGCAAACAGGGTGCCACTTGGCGCATTAACTTGGGCTAGATTGACGTGAGGCCGTTGCCCGCAGATACAAGCGCTTGACCTGCTCGGCGCGAAAGGCCTTGCCGGTGCGGGTCACAAAGCGCAGGGCATTGAGCTTCTCGGCAATTTGGGAATAGTTAAACCCCTTCTCCTGCAGCAACAAGATATGGGCCGCTGCCCGCTCGTTGTGCTCGTGGGCGTGCGCATTCGCTCGACTCTGGTCTCGGCCCTTCTGGATAGCTTCCGGCGTCAGATTAGCCGGCGTGCCGAGCTGGACCCCGCGCGCCTTTTTAGCGACGAGCGCATCTTTGGTCCGTTTCGAAATAGTCTCGCGCTCGTGCTGGGCGAGCACGGCAAAGATGCCCACGGTAAGGGTATTGGCGTCGGGCATGTCGCAGCAGACAAAGTCCACGCCCGCATCGCGAAGTTGAAAGATGAAGCCGGCATTGCGGGAGAGTCGGTCGAGCTTGGCAATAAGTAGCGTCGCCCCCTTGGCCTTGGCCAGGGCCATGGCCGCGGCCAACTGCGGCCGCTGGTTTTGCTTGCCCGATTCCACTTCGACAAACTCCCCCACCAAGTGGGCCGCCTGAGTGAAGGTCCCCACTGCTGCGCGCTGGGCTTCGAGGCCGAGGCCGGATTGGCCTTGCTTGTGGGTGGAGACGCGCAGGTAGGCGACGTAGGATTTCACGGATGAGGGAGGAGTTTGGGCAAAAGTACCCTCAATTTCACAGATTTCACAGTCTTTAAACGTCCGTTTAATAAACGTTATAAACGCCGCAGTAGGGGTTACTTTTGTACCAAATTCCGTTTTATGCTGCCCACGACCACTTCTTACGTCCCCTACTACCGGGTGAGCACCGCTCGCCAAGGCCAGTCCGGCCTCGGGCTCGAAGCTCAGCGGGCGGCGGTGCAGGCCTTCGTCGCCGAGCCAGCTCAGCTGCTGGGGGAGTTTGTCGAGATTGAATCGGGTAAGAAGAATCAGCGGCCCCAACTGTTGGCAGCCATCGACGCGGCTCGGGCGGTGGGGGCCACGTTGCTGATTGCGAAGTTGGATAGGTTATCCCGGAACGCGGGCTTCATCTTTGCCCTGCGTGATTCGGGGGTGGCCTTTGTTTGCTGCGATATGCCCGACGCCAATACCTTAACGGTAGGGCTGTTTGCTGTCATTGCCCAGCACGAGCGGGAGATGATTTCCAAACGCACCAAGGATGCGCTCACGGCGAAGAAGGCGCGCGGGGCCGTACTGGGCACGCCGGCTAACATGACCCCAGCAGCCATTGCGAAGAGTCTGCATATCCGACAGGAAAATGCGCGTACCAATCAACAGAACCAGCAGGCGGCGCGGCTAGCGGGGCTGCTACATGCCCAGGGGCAAAAGTTGCAGCAGATTGCTCAAGAGTTAAATGACGGGGGCTACCGCACTCGGCGGGGGAGGTTGTTCTTACCTATGTCCGTGCAGCGATTACTGAAGCGGAGGATGTTGTAACAAGCGTAGCAATGATTGATATTATTTCCACTAGTAACTGGCCGCCTCAATGGGATAGCTTACATAGCTTCAACAGCAAAGGTCTGAAGCTGTGTGTTGCACTTACCTCCTACAAGGCTAGCTCCTTTGCCTTGAGTTAACTTCCCATTCTTATTTTGTCTGCCAGTGTTGAGAGCTTGTCAGACTGCCAAAGGGAATTCAATTGGAGGCAGCTTCCTAACTGGATAACCTATCCTTGCCAGCGCCAAGCTCGGCGGAAGCCTTTAGCTTCAGCTTCTGCCACCGTCAGAGCATAAAACTCACTGGGTTTATCCAATTTCGTACGGTCGTACATCTGGTCGAATGGCAGATGATAGATTTTCGCGCCCGTCGCCGTGCTAATATGGCATTTGATTATTGGGTAAATATCAAGCTTCACTCGTTCGTGAATTTCGATATTCAGTGCTTGAGCAAAGTTTCGGGCGGTGACAGACAACTCAGTGGACGTATAAAAAACCGCCTTCATGCTGCCGGCTGCCAGCAGTTGCGGAAACAATTGCAACTGCTGCTCGGCAGACTGCTTTTCAACGGCAGAATCCAGGTAAAGCATCACCGTCGTGCCAAACAATTGATTGATGTGCTTTTCGTGGATAAGCTTTTGCTGGCTCCAATATTTGCACTGCACCACTTCTACTCTGCCATTTTTTCTGCAAACTAAGTCCCGGCCCAGGTCTGCTAGTCCATTTTCGATGCCATAGTACTCTACCGCATAGCCTTTGCTTTCGTATAGATAGCCAATATAGCGCTCGTAGTCCCGGCCTAACTGGTAATTCGTTTTGCGTCCGTCCCGGTAACGGTCTAACGCTCGCTGGTTACGCTCGGTAGTTGAGAGCGCATTATATTCCTCGGACGACAAGAAGCTGCTAACCGGGTCTTGCTGTTGTGATTCACCGGCTTCGCTTAAAGCCAGCAAGGCTTCATCTGCCCCCTCCTCGCGATAGTCGGCGAGTCCAGGAAATAACGACTCGTACTGAGCCAGCGTGTACTGAGCTAGCTTTAGCTGCTCCGTTAAGTTGCGCTTTTCCTGATTTACTTGGCGTACCGTTTCTGCTGCGGTAAAGGCTGGATTACGCTTGGTGCGCAGATAATCCGCCACTTCGTTATTCTTCAGCATCGCCAAGTCCGCTACGGCACTAGCTAGCCAAGGAAAGCGCTTATTTCGCTCTTCTAAAAGCTTCTCCAACTGGCGCGTATCAGCTTCACGCCTACTCAAATCCTGTTCAATTCGGCGCGTATCAGCTTCGCGTTTCTGGATTAGTTCTTTATTCAGTTTTTGAATTTGCTGTTCAGCCTGAAACGAAGCTACTTCACGCTTTCGCGTCAATGTTTCATCCAGCTTTTGTAGCTGTTGTTCTTTCTTCAAACACTCTGTTTCCAGCTCAGCATTTACACGCTGCTGACGTTCCTTCAGAGCGGTTTCTCTGGCACGCAGCGCCGTTTCCTGTTGGTCAAGTTCCTTGCTGCGAGCCTCGTCTTTAGCCACAGCTTCGGCAAAGCTGACGATTAGCTGCTCAGCGGCAACCAGCTTGGTTTTTAGTTCATTGTTAACGCTATCGAAGCGGAGCATCTGGCTGATTAAGCCTTTTTCAGCAATTGTGAGACCCATAACCGAACTACCGCTTATGCTTGTATTTTCTTCTGAGTGACTGGCTCACCTGCTTCTGCGCATGCACTCGACTTCTGACATGCTGCTGATACACTGGGCTGGAATTAATAGTAGCCATTATCTGCTCAAGTTTAACGGCCGCCAGCTCGCATCTTTCAAGTGTCTCAGCTTGTGTCAGCTCGTCAAAAGCGGGCGCGAGGGAGGCCAGCTTACGGCGGAATTGTCGATTCTCCAGCCAAGTGCTCACCCAATAGCCAGCAGTGTATAGTAAGACTAGACTTAGGACGAAAAGTAGCGCGTACATCGTGCTGAAAAATGACCCCCGAGTTGGGTGAGCAGTCTGGCTAGCAACTAGCCACCTCATCCGCAAAGTAAGGATTCAAATACGTTACACTCTATCGAGCGGGCAAATCGCTGGAGGGCACTATTCGGGCAGCGGCAGAGTGGATAACGGAAGCCGATGTCAAAAACGGGTTTGACCATTTTGGCTGCCATGTACACTAACTTTCCCCCCAGGATGAATTCTAAAACGACTACATCAGAAACCTTTACCTGTAGCAACTGTGGCAATACCTCATATATGGAGGTAGTAGATACCATGCGCGATGTTATTTCAGAAGGCGGCGATGACATGGGTTACTGGGAGCACGGCGATATCTATCGTTTGCTCAAGTGCCCTAATTGCCGAAAAGTGAACATCACCACTTATTCTTGGCACGACGCTATGGATGAAGATGATGTCATCACCGAGAAGACTATCTATCCCCAGCACCAAGACTTTCCAGTAGGCCTGCCTGATAAGATATTGGGGTCCTTAACATCCGCTGAAAAGGTCAAACCAATCGATGTTCATGCCTATGCGCTGTTGCTTGGCCGCACGCTGGAGCTTGTTTGCCATGATAGAGGGGCCAAGAGCGGCACCTTGTACCCAATGCTCGAAGAGCTTGCAAAAAAGGGCGACATTCCCGAGAAACTAGTTAAAGTAGCCAGTGGCCTGCGCAACTTCAGGAATTTAGGCGCACACGCTGGAATGGGTGACCTGAGTGAAAAGGAGCTTCCCATCGTCCGAGCGCTGCTTGACGCCATCCTTACCTACATCTACAGCGCGCAGCACTTAGCGGATTTGGCCGAAGAGAAACTCGCCAGAATTAAGAAGAAGCGCAAATAGTGGTTTATAGACTGTTTTACAAAAAGCTCCATCAATCCAATGACCAGGCAGGAAGAAATAGATATCGTCTATGCTAATAAACCACATGTTGTTATTCTTGGGGCAGGGGCAAGTATTGCTTCAACTATGAGGAACTCGGAGCCTAGTGGCAAACGCTTGCCTTCCATGTACAATATCACTGAGGTGATAGGTCTAGATGACATAGTTCGCAGATTGCCCCCTAGCATCAATGACCCCAATTTTGAAAAGCTATACAGCGCCCTACATGATGCAATGCCAGGCTGTGCTGAACTAGAAGAGATAAACAGTCGGATTTATGATTATTTCTACGACATGAGTCTACCTGACGAGCCTACTATTTACGATTATCTAATTCTCTCCTTACGCGGAGGTGACATCATAGCAACCTTTAACTGGGACCCCTTTCTATACGACGCCTGGGTAAGAAACCAAGCTTTCTTTAGAGGAGATAAGGTGATGTCCGAGTGCAGTAATCATGAAATGCCGCCAAATATTCTTTTCCTGCATGGCAATGTGCGCCTTGGTTATGACAAAGAATCTAAACAGAGCGGCCCAGTAGGGTATTCGAAAAACTCAGATGGCAGTGGAGCCTTCGACCCTTCGCAACTCCTTTATCCGGTAGCTCATAAAGACTACAAATCAGACCCATACATTTCCTCGCAATGGGCAATTCTTCAGCGGCAGTTGAGAGCAGCGGCCCGGGTAACCGTCTTTGGGTATAGTGCCCCCAAAACCGACGTAGAAGCGATTGAATTGTTAAAAGGTGCTTGGGGAGGAGTATCTAGCCGCTCAAACGAACAGTTTGAGTTGCTAGATATCCGGCCTGAACAGGAAGTAAGAGATTCGTGGAATGAGTTCATACACTCAACTCACTATGACTATTGCACGAGCTTTTTTGACTCCAGTCTTGCGATGCATCCACGACGAACGTACGAAAGTTATATCCACATGACTCGGCCTAACAAGCCAAGTGAAGTGTTCCAAGACGGTAACCCAGTACCCCAACATTTCAAGACGCTTCACGAAATGTGGGATTGGTTTCGCCCCCTAAAGGAAGCTGAACGTCAAGCGGAAAAATAAGCATAACATTTTTTCTACTGAGGTACCATGGACATGTCAGTCAGACATACGATGTATGTTGTTAAATGCCCCACCAAAAAGTGCCAAGGGCGCATTAGGCTCAGCGAGGGCCGTTTTGTGGGCGGAGTGAATGATAAGGGCGGTGTTGTAATAGAATGTGAAGTTTGCAAAAAGCCATTCCCCTGCCGGTTAAGCAATCCTAATGATGCATCAGGGGTGACGCAAGGAGGAAGAGTGCTCGAAAGATGGACCGAAGAGATGCCAGCTCATATTGAGCAGCAATATGGAATAAGCGCGGCAAGCATAGACGGAATCGAAAGACTAATAGTATTCGGCTACGAAAAACCTCCTAAGCAAATCTGGGAACCTGCTATCACGCCCCTATACGAAGCCAATGGCGTTGACTTCGAAGCAACCGCTGAGGAGGCTCTGGAAAAGCATCTCGCCGAAATTAATGATGAGTTCTACCGCTATAAGCAGGTCTATGTGAAAGGTGGCTACGATGCCAATAAATCGTTTATTATCATTGATTATGAGCACAATTCGCAAGATTGCCGAGCTGTTTTTGCTAAACAGATTGAAACGGAAGAAGACCTCAATACCGACAATCTTTACCTAATCCATCACTCTCACGTAGACTTGGAGCACCAGATAGACGGCATCTACACCCGCGACGACATCTTGGTCTTTCTGGAACGCTTGCTGAATCGATGGCGCTACACCGCTTCTGAAACTTTGTTAGTCGTTCCATTCATTGGATTCCAGTATAAGAATGCCGAAGAAGCACTTCAGGAGCTATGGGAATGGATTCTACGAAACGTCGACCAAGCAAAGACTAAGCTGATTACCCGTAAGGTGACCGTTAATATGTTCCGGAATGCGCAAATCAATTCCGGAGTACCATTCGATGACCTCATTGAGTGGGGGCTAGTAGAGCCGCTAGTAGATGCTGTAAGCCAGCGAGGGGCTACTTTCCAGCCTTCACATGCCAAATATTACGTAGGCATTTTCGAGGATTACGTCGAAGTACTCACGGGCTCATTTAACATTCATGAGGGCAAATATTTCGAAAATGTCTCTTTTAGAAGGTACGACAAGGGTTTTTTCATGGAGCGTTACCTACATATGTTCTCAAAGTACAGTTATCCTGATGACGAGGGCACGGATGAACAAGTACACTATATGATTAGGGGGAGAGAATCACATAAAAACTGGGTAATCGGCTTGCGTGAGCTTACTAGTGAAATCATCTGGCCGTCTCTTAAAGAATCTTAGCTGTCTTCGAAGCTTGGACAACACAAAGGCCTTTTTGTCCCATCAGCCGCTAGCTATCCTAATTACCCTTTACTTAACGCCCCAAACCTGTATATATGGGTTTGGGGCGTCTCCTTTCCGCTATCAGGGTCTATCAGCCTAGTAGAAACAATAATACCGCTGCACGCAGGCCATATCCCCTCAATCCACTTACATGGAGCCACTCAACATTGTGCCCTATCGCGAGCGGCTTCGAACCCTGCTCATTATTTACTTCTTCTCCGAGCCCTACAGCAACGCGCTTACCCCAACGCTGGCTTGTTCATTTCGCTCTGAAGTAAAAATTCAAAAAATAGATTTTCTCATTCGGTACCCCAGCTACCTGGGTTACGAGTTGCTGCGCCGTTACGAGCAGAATGGTTTCCCCGACCGGGATGCTGCCGAAAGCATCGTTCGCGCCATTTTCGCCGACGACGAGCCTCGGCTGCGGACTGACGATATGAAGCGCTTCTTTTACGGTGCCTACGAGGAACTCGACGACATCATCGCCTTCCTAAAATCCCGGGGGCTGGTAGAGATGCAAAGTCAGAAGAATTCGGCCCTGCGCGATACCCAGAAGGTGTATTACGTCACTCATTTCGGCGTAGAGCGCATCCAAAACGGTCTGGCACAGGTGCCGGCAGCGCAATGGTACTTTAACCGCTGCAATCTGATTAAAGCCTATCTGGGAGACTTGAGCGGCAGTGAACTGAAAGCTCTGCAGTACGAGATTGACACCTATAAAACCACGGCCTGGCACGACTACATCGCCGATATAGAGCAAGAGACTAAGGATAAATTTTTCACCCTTTTTGGCTACCGTTTATGAGTGCCTCCGCTGATTTTACTACCCTCATCGACCGGGTCCTACCCCGGGTCGGTGCTTCTGCCACCCGAGCCGAACTAGAGGAGTTGTTCTTTCTGGACGAAGAGGCCTACGGACGCGACGACCCACGTTCTGTGGGCAAACGCCTGCTCATCCACACGGTGGAATTCTTCGGCACCAAGAATAATGACCAGCCCATCCACTACCAGAAGTCACTGCATTCGGGCCTAAACCTTTGGGTAGGCGATAATCTCGTCGGCAAGTCCTCTATTTTCAAAGTCATCAAGTTTGCCATTGCTGGGCGCAATTCCCTATCTAAGGATGTGGGTAACTGGTTGCGGGAAATATGGGTAGAATTTTCAATAGGCGCGCAAAGCTTCACTTCGCACATTTATAAAGAAGAGGGTGACCGCAACTTCACCTTTTCCCTCTACAAGGCTGCTCGGGAGACTCTGGCTGATTACGACGAGGAAGAATCCGCCGCCGTGCGTACGTTCCATGGCGGGGTGGGCAAGTACGAGGATTTCATGGAAACACTGATTTTCGAGGAATTCAACTACTACCGGATGCTCCGGACGCAGAAAGTATCTGGGAAAGACAGCCACGTGCTGGCCGACGCGAAAGTCAGTTGGAATACTTGCTTTAAAGCGGTGTACCTAGAGGCTCAAGACTACCGGTCGTTGATGATGGGTGGCCAAGCCGAACTGGTGCTGCAAATGCTGCTGGGCCTCTCCTTCTCGTTCCCCATCAACCGCCTCAAAGTAAAACAGGACCACCTTCTCAGCGAACTCGGCCTGCTTGGCAAGCCCGCTCCCGTGACGGGCGATGCCGAAAACTACCGAAAGACGAAAGCAAAGCTGGATGCCGTAGCTGTGCAGATTGCCCAGTTGGAGGCAACCGCGAGAAAAGCGAACAACCCTGGCAATGAAGAGGAGAAGCGCCTTGAAATTGCCAGTAACAGGTATCGGAATGCTGTTCAACTACATGGTCAGCTCTCCATTGCCCTTGTGCAGTTGCAAGCCAAGAAAGACGACCTGGAGAAAAGAGGACTTCAATTACGCAAAGCTGTCCGGGACTACGGCAACGACATCATAAAAAACAAGAAGCTCGTCAACGACTTGCAGGACTATGAGCAATTCGGGGCCTTTTTCAATTCGCTGCAGGTCAAAACCTGTCCCAGCTGCAGCCACGAAGTAGCGAAGGAACAGGTTGTACAGGAAAGCCAGGACGGCACTTGCCGGTTGTGCAGCCATGATGTCCCCCACCAAACGGTCGAGCCGGGCACGTATGCCGCCCAGATTGCCACCTTGGGTGTTGTTAAACAAATAGGGGAAAACCGCCGACTCAGCCCTGCTCGGGTTTAG
>CAZZWL010000058.1:0-32618 GCA_964657755.1 uncultured Rhodanobacter sp. | reverse complement strand
CGCGGCGGCCGACGTGGCGGTGCCGCTGCTGCTGCCCGCGCCGGGCCAGCGCGTGGACGTGGCGGCGGGGCCCGTCAGCTCCTTTTGGTGGCTGGCGTAAGGCGCCGGGTGCGGGGCTAGTGCTAGGCTGGGAAGGGGGTAGGGGGTGACTTTCGGCGACCGGACTACCCCCTTTTCAGTAGCTGCCGGCGGGCGGGCAGCTGACCTAATCGGTTACTGCCACGCGTAGCATTGTTACCGGAATATTTTGTAATAAAAGTTGCGTGGATGAAAAGCTGGTGTAATTTGCCCGTAATAAACTTTAAACAGACAATTTTCACTAAGCTTTTTCTGGATGAAAAAATTCTTACTCACTCCTTTATTTGCCGTGGCTGCCCTGGCCGCGCACGCCCAAAAAATAACCGTGACGGGCCGCGTGCTCAGCGCGACCGGTGAGGCCCAGCCGGGCGCTACCGTGCTGGAGCGCGGCACCACCAACGGCACGGCAGCCGATGCTAGTGGCGCGTTCTCGCTATCGGTGGCGCCTACCGCTACCCTCACTATTTCGGCCATCGGCTTCGCGACCCAGCAAGTGGCTGTGAACGGCCGCACTAGCCTGGATGTGCGCCTGACGGCCTCGGCCACCGATATCGGCGATGTGGTAGTGACGGGCTCGCGCGCTGCCGTGGGCCGCTCCAACGTGCTTACTACCGCGCCGGTCGACGTGATTTCGGCCCGCGAAATCAAGGCCTTTGCCCAAACCGACGTAAGCCAGGTGCTGACTTACGCGGCGCCTTCGTTTCAGTCGTCGCGCCAGTCCATTTCCGATGGTACCGACTTTCTGGACCCGGCCAGCCTGCGTGGCCTGGGCCCCGACCAGGTGCTGGTGCTCGTGAATGGCAAGCGCCGCTACAGCCAATCGCTGGTCAACATCAACGGCACCATCGGGCGGGGCTCGGTGGGCACCGATTTGAACACGATTCCGACGGCCAGCATCAAGCGCATTGAGGTGCTGCGCGATGGCGCGGCGGCCCTCTACGGCTCCGATGCCATTGCGGGCGTTATCAACATTCAGCTCAAAGACGACACCACGCACACCAGCGTTAGCAGCCTGTATGGCCAAACCACGCAGAGCGATGGCAAAACCGAGCAGGTCGATTTCAGCACCGGCATCAACCTCAACAAGCGCGGTTTTCTGGACTTGAGTGGGCAGTTTTTGAACCGCAGCTACACCAACCGCTCGTTTGAGGACACCGCCCCGCTCGTGTACCTGGGCTTCAACGGCGCGTATCCCGGCAATGCCACCACCGAGCAGAGCCGCCGCGACCTCAAGGCGCAGGACGATGCGCTGGTGGCCAAAAACGGTTTTGACCGCCGCGATATTCGGGTGGGCCAGTCGGACTCGCGCAACTTCGGGGCGATGTTCAACGGCGCTTACAACGTAGGCGCGGGCTACGAGGTGTATTTCTTTGGCGGAGCCTCGTACCGCACGGGCCGGGGACCGGGCTTCAACCGCCTACCTAACCAACCCACCCAAAGCGACCTGAATATTTTCCCCAACGGCTTTCTGCCGTTCATCAACAGCGTTATCAATGACCACTCGGGCACCGTGGGCGTGCGCAAAAACCTGGGCGGCTTCGCCGTGGACCTGAGCAATACCTTTGGCCGCAACAACCTGGCTTTCACCATCGATGGCTCGGTGAATGCCTCACTGGCGCAGGGCAGCCCCCTGAACCCCACCAGCTTCTACGCGGGCCGGCTGGCGTTTATGCAGAACACGACCAACCTGGGCCTCTCGCGGCACTATACCGAGGTAGGGCCCCTGGCCACGCTCAACGTAGCGGCGGGCGGCGAGTTTCGGGTTGACAACTACCTCATTGAGCAGGGCGAATACGCTTCGTATGCTACGGGTACCCGCCCACTGGTACAAACGGGCGTTTCTGCCACCGGAGTAGCCTCCTTTACGCCGCCCGCGCCGGGCTCGCAGGTGTTTCCGGGCTACCAGCCGCAGGATGCGCTGAACAAAACGCGCAACAACCTGGCCGGTTACCTCGACCTCGAAAGCGACATTACGGAGAAATTGCTGGTGCACGTGGCCGGCCGCGCCGAAAACTACAGCGACTTTGGGGGCAACGTGAGTGGCCAAGCCGGCGCGCGCTTCAGCCTCATCGAGGGGCTGGCGCTACGGGGCTCCATTGGCAATGGCTTCCGGGCACCGTCGCTCCAGCAGCGTTATTTCAATAATACCAGCACGCAGTTCGTGAGTGGCCAGCCGCAGCAGGTGCTCACCGTGAACAACGACAGCCCGATTGTGCGCAACGCCTTTGGCGGCAGCGGCCAGCAGGGTTTCGGCGTGGAGCCGCTGAGGCAGGAAAAATCGACCAACTACGGCCTGGGCCTCACGGCCACCGTGGCGCGCCAGCTCACGCTGACCGTGGATGCGTATCAGATTGACATCAAGGACCGCATCGTGCTGTCATCCTCCTTTACCCGCGCCAACCCGCTGGTGAACACCATCCTGGGTTCGCTGGCCGTGAGCCAGGTGCAATTCTTCGCCAATGCCGTGAATACCCGCACCAAGGGCCTCGATGTGGTAGCCAACGAGCGCATTGCGCTGGGTGCCAACAGCCGCCTGCTGCTAACGGCCGCCGCCAACTTCAACCAAACGGAGGTAACGAGCTTCAACTCTTCGTCTTCCACCATCAATAATGACCAGACGGCGGGGGTAAACAACCTGCAAAACCGCCTCTTCGACCGCTCGCAGCGCACCCGCCTGGAGCGGGGCAACCCGCGCAGCAAAATCAACTTAGCGGCCGCCTACAACGTGGGCATCTTCGGCATTGAGGCCCGCTCGGTGCGCTTTGGTGAGATTAGCACCGCCGACGCCGACCCCGCCCGCGCCAACCTCGACCAAACGTTCTCGGCCAAGTGGATTACCGACCTTACCGTGAGCGTGCAGCTGGCCAAGCAGCTCGGCTTGGTACTGGGCGTCAACAACTTGTTTGACGTGTATCCGGATAAAATCTACGTAGACCCGCGTAACAACGCCACCAATTTCTCGGTGGACCCCGCTACGAGCTACACGTCTTCGGCCGACAACTCGAACCGCGGCCGCTTCCTCTACAGCGCCAACCAGTTTGGCTTCAACGGCGCCTACTACTTTGGCCGCCTGAATATCACGCTGTAAGGGCATGCTTCAGGTATAAAAGAGCCCGCGCTGCACTAGCAGCGCGGGCTCTTTTGCGTTTGCCCAGGCTCAGTAGCCGGCGCGCAGCAGGCGGGCCAGCGGCCAGCCATCGGCGCCGCGCGCCACGTAGAGGCCAGCCGGCAGGGAGGGGGTAGGCTGCCACTGCACGCGGCCATCGGCCCCGGCCTGCAGCCGCGCCACCACGCGCCCCAGCTCATCCACAATGGTCACGGCCTGGCCCCCGGCCGCCGCCTGAAACTGCACCTGCTCGCGAAACGGCATGGGGAAGGCCGCGCCGGCCGAGGGGGGTAGGGCCGGGCGGTCGGCCAGCGGGGTGCCCGGCGCCACCACCAGGAACGAGAACGTCTGCTCCTCGCTGGCATTGAGCGGGCAGCCATTGTCGAACACGGCCACGGTGGCCGTGTAGCGGCCCGGCGGCAGCGTGGCCGGCACCTGCCAGGTGAGGCGGGCCTGCGTGGCCCCGAGGGCAACGAGGCTGAGGCCCGGAATAACCGTCGTAGCGTCGCTGCTGAAGCGCAGCGCCTGGCCCGCGTCGGGGTCGGCGGCGCTCAGCGTGAGGCTCACCGCCTGGCCCGCCCGCACCGGGATGACTTGGCTGGGCACCTGCGCCGCGCCAGTGGCCAGGGTGAAGCCCGTGAACATCGGCGGACTATTGGTGGCGCTGTAGGCCAGGTACGAAATATCGCGCATGACGTAGCCAATGGGCTGCCAGGTACCGTTGAGGCGCCGGTACTCACTCACGCGGGCTGCCATCGCGTACACACCTTGGCGCACGGCGCCGGCTGGGGCCGTGAGTGCCCCAGTAGCTGTGTTCAGTTGAAAATGGCCCGGAATGAACGCCGTAACATCTACGTTGCATAGGTAAGGCGGACCCATAGTCGACTGCGGCGTGGTCAAGCTATATACTAGCGAGTCGCCGTCAATATCAAAAGTGGTGAAGCTATAGCGCTGCGCCGAATTGCCGCAGAGGTAGGGTAGCAGGTTGCTTTCGAACCGAGGCGAGTTGTTTTGCGCAACCAGCACATTATCCAAAAATGCGCTGACGTACAAAGTCTGGTTAATAGAGTTGGCCATGTTCACAATGTTAGCAGCGCGGTTTTCGGCGTGAACGCTCAGCGTCCACTGGCCGCGAGGCAAGTCTACATCCGTTTCGAAGAGGAGAGTATCGTAAATCCGAACGGGAGTAGTAGGCGAGCACCCCAGCGCTGTAAGCTGTACCGACAGGTTGCGGCGTATTGTCACGGTGAAATAGTCGGCGGCGGCCGCGTTGCAGCCGCTGCGGTTGCACGTAAGGTCCACCGCGTCCTGCAGCACGGCGCTCGTTACATCCCGAAACAAGTGCACCGTGACGTGGTAGCGCGGCACGCCGGCCGTGGTGCTGGCCACCGGCGCATAGGCAATATCCCCGCCCAAAATATGCGTGGCGTGCGCGGCCCGCAGCCCGCCTACCCCCATTAGCAGCGCCAATAGCCAGCGCAAGTGAAACCGTGTGAACATACCCAAGCTGTAAAACAGTGAGAATTGGTAAACTGAATTACCCAAATATCGGCTGCTATTCACTTAAGTTGCAAGGGGTAGGGCAACCTATTTGCCGGGTTGCCCGCCGGCGCCGCTGTTGCTGTCTAAGATTTGGAAGAGCGCGTCGAGCTTGGGCGTGAGGATGATTTCGGTGCGGCGGTTCAGGGCCTTGTCCTGGGGCGTGTCGTTGGCGGCCACGGGCACGTACTGCGAGCGGCCCGAGGCCGTGATGCGGCTGGGCTCGACGCCGCTGGCCGTGAGCAGGCGCGCGATGTCGGTGGCGCGCAGGGCGCTCAGGTCCCAGTTATCCTTGGCGCCGTTCACCACGCCGCGCACGGGCACGTCGTCGGTGTGGCCTTCCACCACCACGTTCACGTCTTTTTGCTCTTGCAGCACGGTGGCCAGCTTTTTCAGGGCTTCCTGGCCCTTGGGGTCCACCTTGGTCGCGCCCGATTTGAAGAGTAGCTGCTCAGACAGCGACACGTACACCTTGCCGTTCTTGATATTCACGGCCAGGTCCTTGGAGTTGAAGCTGAGCAGCGCGCTGCTCACGCGGGCCTTGAGGTCGTTCACGGCCTTGTCTTTGTCGGCCAGCTTTTGGGTGAGGTCGGCCAGCTTGGCCTCGCGGGCGGCGAGGTCGGCCTTGGCTTTTTGCAGGCTCGTGTCGAGCTGGCCCAGCTCGTTTTCGCGGGTGGCCAGGTCCTTGGCCAGCTTGCCGTAGTCGGCGTTGCGGTCGGCCAGGGCGCGGTCGCTGTTTTTGAGCAGCTTATCGTAGCTATCGGTGAGCTGGGTGTAGAGGGTGCGGGTGCGGCGCAGGGCGTTGCCGGTCTGGGTCGAGTCGGCCACGAGGCGCTTTTGGTCGAGCCGCAGCTCGGCGATGGCATCGGTGGCTTTTTGCAGGTCGGCCTTGGTTTGGCGCAGTTGGCCCTGGGTAGCGGTCAGCGCTTGCGCGTCGCTTTGCTGGCGGGCCTCCAGGTCCTGGTAGCGCTTGGCCGTGACGCAGCTCGTGAGCGAAGCTGCCCCACCCGCCAGCAGCGCCAGGCTAAAGAGGGGATAGGAAAGAAGATTTTTCAAGCAGAAAAAAGCCGCAATCGGCCGGCTGAGTGAGGAATGGCCCAAGTTACGGCCACGCTGCGTTTGCCCGGCGTGGGCCGCTGGCGAGGGGGTAGGGCCGGGCCGGGCACGGCTGGGCCGGCAGCGCCCTACCCCCCGGTCGGGGCCCGATGGTAACTATCGCGTAATTTTGCCCGTCCGCAGCCGGTTTAAAGAAAAGATTAGCTTCGTTGCTGGTCGGTAGCACCTGCTGCGCCTCTTATTTGTCATCTATCTAGTACCAACCAGTATGGCTTGGTTCAAGCGCCAGGAAAAGGGCATTATCACCCCTACCGAGCAAAAAAAGGAAACGCCCGACGGCCTGTGGTATAAGTGCCCCGAGTGCAAAACCGTGGCCACGATGGCCGAGCACAAGCGCCTGCACTACGTGTGCGCCAACTGCGGCTACCACGACCGCATCGACGCCAGCGCCTATTTTGAGCTGCTCTTCGACGGTGGCCAGTTTACGGAGCTCGATGCCAACCTCACCTCCGGCGACCCGCTTCACTTCACCGATACTAAGCCCTACCCCCAACGGGTGCAGGCAACGGAGAAAAACACCGGCCTCAAAGACGCCGTGCGCACCGCCCACGGCCTGAGCGCCGGCCAGCCGCTGGTGATTGCGGCTATGGACTTCCGCTTTATCGGGGGCTCGATGGGCTCGGTAGTGGGTGAAAAAATCGCCCGCGCCATTGACTACGCCCGCCAACACCGGGTGCCGTTTCTCATGATTTCGCGCTCGGGCGGCGCCCGCATGATGGAGGCTGGCTATTCACTCATGCAAATGGCCAAAACTTCGGCTAAGCTGGCCCTGCTTTCCGAGGCCAGGGTGCCCTACGTGAGCCTGCTCACCGACCCCACCACGGGCGGCGTCACGGCATCATTCGCCATGCTCGGCGACTTCAACATTGCCGAGCCGGGCGCGCTCATTGGCTTCGCCGGCCCGCGGGTTATCAAAGAAACAATCGGTAAAGATTTACCCAAAGGCTTTCAAAGCGCTGAGTTCGTGCTGGAGCACGGCTTTCTGGATTTTATCGTGGACCGCCGCGAGCTCAAGCAGCGCCTGGCCGACCTGCTGAGTATGATGGGCAAAGGGTAAGATGGAGCGTGGGTAGGGGATAGCTAATAGCGCGCCCTATTGGCCTCGCCCCGGTAGCGCTGGCAACAGCTAAGCCCACGCTGATAACCAGCGTGGGCTTTTGCGTATAAGGTCCAGGCGCTACCGCCAGAAATTCATTAAAAACACAGAATCATGACTACTCCCAAGTCTTTCTTAGCCATGCTGCTGGCATTTGTTATGCTCCTCGGCTCGTGTGCCACTTCCCGGCAGCCTTCGACCACTCAGCCTGATTTATCGAATAATAATGGCACAGGAGTGCGCAAAGACGGCATGAACAAGACCACGAAGGGCGGTTTGCTGGGTGCCGGCGGCGGCGCCGTAGTAGGTGGGGTGCTGGGCGGCTTGCTGGGCGGCGGCCGTGGCACGGCCGCCGGCGCTATTTTGGGGGCGGCTGTGGGTGGCGGCGCCGGCGCCCTCATTGGCCGCAAAATGGATAAGCAAGCTGCTGATTTACAGCGTGATATGGCGAACGCCAAAGTAGAGCGGGTAGGCGAAGGTATCAAAATTACCTTCGACTCGGGAATTCTCTTTGACACCAATAGCAGTGCCCTGCGCCCGGCATCGCAGGCCGATATTGCCAAGCTGGCGGCTACCCTGCAAAAGTATCCGGACACCAACGTGCTCGTGGAAGGTCACACCGACAACACCGGCACCGATGCCATTAACCAGCCCCTGAGCGAGCAGCGCGCGCAGTCGGTCGCCAATGGCCTCACCGCCCAGAGCGTGGCCAGCACCCGCATCACAACCAAAGGCCTGGGCTCGACAGAGCCGGTGGCCGACAACTCGACCGAGGCTGGCAAGCAGGCCAACCGCCGCGTGGAGGTAGCCATCTTCGCCAATGAAAAGATGAAGAAAGCGGCCGAAAACGGTACGCTATAGTCTAGCTTACTGACTCGCAGTTAGCTAAGCCCGGAGCGTTATTGCTCCGGGCTTTTTTTGTGTGCAAAGGATAACTCCATCAGGTACTTTTCCGTTAAAACCCGGACAATTCACCCACTACTTTCTTTCACTTCACCAAGCGCGCTTATATGAAATCGTTCTCAAAGATTTTCGCCTTTTTATTCGCCTTCTTCCTGCTGGCTGGGTCGGTAGCCCAGGCCCAGGACCATCCAAAAGGCTGGAGCGATAAGGCCAAGGGCGCCGCAATCGGCGGCGGCGGCGGTGCCATAGTTGGGGGCCTGCTCGGCGGCGGCAAGGGCGCGCTGATTGGGGCCGGGGCCGGCGTGGTAGGCGGGGGCCTCATCGGCCGCAACCAGGATAAGAAGAAGCACCCGGTTCGCTACAATCACTACGTGAATAACCCCAATAAACGGGTGCCAGTGCATCATTACGTACACCGCTAGGGCTATTGCCGAAGCGAGTTATTCAGCGAGTATAAACGAAACGAGCCCGGCGGAATGCCGGGTTCGTTTCGTTTAAAGAGGAGACCGAGGTTTGGCAAGGTGCTTGCCTATGCCGAACTTGCCACCGCAAAGCCTCATGTGGCTCTTTTACCGTTTTTTTATGAAAAGCCTCAAACTCTCGTTTTCCTACCTGCTGGCGATGCTGCTGCTACTCGGCCATTTCGCGCAGGCGCAGTCCACTACCGTCACCACTGACAAGCCCGCGGGCATGAGCAAAACCCTGAAAGGCGGCATAATCGGCGGCCTGGGTGGCGCGGCGGGCGGCGCCATTTTGGGCCGCGTAATTGGCGGCAAGTCGGGCACGGCTAAAGGTGCTATCCTCGGCGCGGCCGTGGGTGGCGCGGGCGGGGCCCTCATCGGCCGCCGCATGGATAAGCAGGCCGCCGAGCTGCGCCGCGACCTCGACGGGGCTACGGTGGAGCGCGTGGGGGAAGGCATTAAAATCACGTTTGCCTCGGGCATCCTATTCGGTAGCAACTCTTCCAGCCTGACCCCCGCCGCTGCTGGCAATATCGACGAGCTGGCCACTACCCTCCAGAAATATGCCGATACCAACATCACGATTGATGGCCACACCGACTCGTCGGGTAGCGATGCCATTAACAAGCCGCTAAGCCAGCGCCGCGCCCAGGCCGTAGCCAACGAGCTAACTGCTAAAGGCGTGGAAACCAGCCGCATCACGGCTACCGGCTACGGCTCGTCGCAGCCCGTGGGCGATAACGCTACGGCCGCCGGCAAAGCTGCCAATCGCCGCGTAGAAGTCGCCATCTTTGCCAACGAGAAGATGCAGAAAGCCGCCAAGCGCGGTCAGCTATAAGCCTGAGCCACGGATTCGACGAATTTCTCGGACGACACAAATTTTATAGTCGGCTTCGAATGAATAAGGAGGAGCCAATAGCAAAAAAGCCGCCCCTGGGGCGGCTTTTTTCGTTAGAAGTAATTGACTGTAAAATCCGTCGAATCCGTGGTTCAGACAACTTCCTCGCCCCTCGATAAGGCCCTGGCCGACCATACCATGCTGGATGCGTTTTATGGGCGGGTACCATCGGCGCCGCGCCGCTCACCCATGCGCGAGCTGATTTCTACCTTGCTCTCGCACCGCACCACGCACGCGGATGAGGAGCTGGCCTACGACCGGATGCTCGAGGCTTTTGGCGACTGGGAGGGCGTGCTGCACGCCCCGCTCGACGACCTCATCCACGCCATTCGCACCACCCGCTGGCCGGCCACGCAGGCCCCGCGCATTCAGGATATTTTAGCGCGTATCAAGACCGAGACGGAGGGTAGCTTCTCCCTCGATTTTCTGGCTGACTGGTCAACCGAGCGCGCCATGCAGTGGCTCACCGATATGCCCGGTATTGGCCTGAAAACGGCCTCGCTAGTACTACTCTTCAACTTTCGCAAGCCGGTGCTTCCCGTCGATGCCCACGTGCACCGGGTGATGCAGCGCCTAGGGGTGCTCGGCCCCAAAGTATCGGTGGAAAAGGCGCACTTGGTGCTGCTCGACCTACTCAAGCCACATCTCGACCCCGAAGGACTGTTCAATTTTCACAAGCATAACTACTGGCACGGGCAGCAAATTTGCTTTTTTCAGAAGCCGAACTGCCCGCGTTGTCCCCTCAAAGGCTTTTGCGCCTACTACCAAGAACATTTCGGCGTTCCTACCCCCTCGGCATTGGCCGAAACGCCCGCCCACTGGGATGCCGCCGCTTGGGGCAAGCTGCCGCATTAACTTGAGCAGTAGGCTTTAGCCCGCTGCCAAGGGGAAGGATGCTGATTGCCCGGCAGGCCAAAGCTTACGGCACAGGTTACCTTTATACATGCGCCTCGTTAAGCACCCGGTTCTCTGCAACTACTACGTCACGTACCGCTGTAATGCGAAGTGCGCGTTTTGCGATATTTGGGAGAAACCCTCGCCCTACATTACGCTGGCTGATGTAGAAATTAACCTGCGCGACCTCAAGCGGCTAGGCGTCAACGTAATTGATTTTACCGGTGGCGAGCCGCTCTTACACCGGCAGCTACCCGATTTTCTGGCGCTGGCCCGGCAGTTGGGGTTCATCACCACCGTCACCACCAACGGCCTGCTCTACCCCAAGAACGCCGACAAGCTGCGCGGGCTGGTCGATATGCTGCATTTCTCGCTCGATAGCATCGACCGCGCCACCCACGACCGCGGGCGGGGGGTAGCGTGCTACGATTTCGTGCTCGAAAGCATTCGGGTGGCCAAGGCGCTGGGCGAGCGGCCCGATATCCTGTTCACCGTGTTTCGCCACAACCTGGCCGACCTGGAGGCCGTGTACCGCGAAATTACCCGGCCTAACGGTTTGGTACTCATCCTGAACCCCGCTTTCGAATACGGCGAGGTCGAAACCGGCGAACAATTGACCGAGGCGGAGCTGGATTTTCTCTCGGCCTTCGGCAAGCGCAAGGGCGTGTATCTCAACGAGGGGTTTATCGCCCTGCGCCGCGATGGGGGCAACCACGTGGCCGCGCCCGTGTGCCGGGCGGCCAGCACTACGCTCGTTATCTCACCCAGCAACGAACTGGTGCTGCCCTGCTACCACCTCGGTGAGCAAAAATTTCCCATCAACGGTGACCTCTTTGGCCTCTACCAGGCGCCCGAAACCCAGCGCCTCGCTGCCCTCGAAGGCCGCCTACCCCCCTGCGAAGGCTGCACCATCAACTGCTATATGCAGCCCAGCTTCGCGGTCGAAACTAGCAAATACTTTTGGCAAGCCCTGCCTAGTACCCTGAAATACAACTGGGAAAAAGGTACCTGGAAGCGGTTGTTGGTTAAATAAAAAATTTGTAGCTACTACTCAAAAATGCCCGCCCTTATTCTGCCCGTCCACGGTACGCTGCCCACTATTGGGCCCGATTGCTTTATCGCCGATAATGCTACCATCGTGGGCGATGTGGTGCTGGGTAGGGCCTGCACCGTGTGGTTTACGGCCGTCATCCGGGGCGACGTGAACAGTATTCGCATCGGCGACGAAACTAATATTCAGGATGGCGCCGTGCTGCACTGCACCTTCGAGAAAGCCACCCTCACCATCGGTTCGCGCGTGAGCATCGGCCACCGGGCGCTGGTACACGGCTGCACCGTGCACGATGACGTGCTCATTGGCATGGGCGCCATCGTGATGGACCACGCCGTGCTGGGTGCGGGCTGCCTCATCGCGGCCGGCGCTGTGGTGCTCGAAAACACTGTGTGCGAGCCCGGCTACCTCTACGCCGGCGTGCCCGCCCGTAAAATCAAGCCCGTGAGCGAAGCCCAGGCCGAGGGCCTGCGCCGCACGGCCGCCAACTACCAGCGCTACGCCAGCTGGTTTAAGTAGAGCCGACTGCGGGCGCCGGGAGGGGGGTAGGGAGTGGGCTCAACGTCTGGGGCGTCCTAGTTAAGCAGCTAAGGGGTCAACATCATTGGCGGTAGCAGGCGTGAGCACGCGTAGCTGCACGAGCTCTACCACGCGGCGGGCCCGGTTCAGCACCCGAAACTCGTAGGGGTCCAGTACGGCCACGTCGCCTACCTCCGGAATGTTACCGTAGAGCACGTTGAGCAGGCCGCCCACCGTTTCGTAGTCATCGCCCTCGGGCAGGGGGTAGGGCAGGTATTCGTTGGCGTCGGAGATGGCGGTGGCGGTGTTGACGCGGTATTCGGTTTCTGAGATTTTCTCCACCACCGGCACCTCGTTGTCGTATTCATCCTGAATCTCACCCACCAACTCCTCCATAATATCCTCGATAGTGACGAGGCCCGACACGCCGCCAAACTCGTCGCTCACAATGGCCATTACCAGATGCTTGCGCTGGAACTGGCGCAGCAAGCGGTTGATTTTCTTGGTTTCGGGCACAAAGTAAGCCGGCCGCATAATGCGCGCCAGCTCGACTGGCTGCTGCTGCCGGATGAGGGGTAGCAGGTCCTTGACGTAGAGCACGCCCACGATATTGTCAATATTGCCTTCGTACACCGGCAGGCGCGAGTAACCCTCATTGAAAACCGTCTCGAGTAGCTGCTCTTCCGACATGTTCACTTCCAGCGCCGCCAGCTTGGTGCGCGGCACCATGATTTGCTTCACCATCCGGTCGTTGAACTGAAAGACGTTCTCAATCAGCTCGTGCTCCGAGTCCTGGATTTCACCGCTTTCCTTGCTCTGGTCAATGAGCAGGCGCAACTCATCGGACGTGTGCGCCTCCGTGCCGTGGCCGCCACTGTGCAGCCCTACCATGCTCAGCAGCAGGGTAGAAGCTTTCGACAAAAACCAAGTCAGCGGTAGGGTAATGAGGTAGAAAACCCGCAGTGGTAGCACCAGCGCCAGGCTCACCGATTCGGGCCGTTGAATGGCCAGGGCCTTCGGAAACAGCTCGCCAAAGAGCACGTGCAGAAAAGTGAGTATCGTGAGCCCCCCCGCAAACGCGATGCTCTTAATGGTAACCGCGCTGAACGTGAGGTGCAGCCGAGGCAGCAGGTCCTCAATAATTTTGGTAAATACCTCTTCGCCTACGGCCCCCAACAGCAGCGAAGCCACCGTGACGCCAAACTGCGTAGCCGATAAGTAGTCGTATAAGCGCCGCAGCACGCTCACAGCCTGGCTAGCCAGGCGGCTACCTTCCTTGGCCTTTATTTCGAGTTGCGAAAGCCGCACCCGGATGAGGGAAAACTCGGCTGCAACGAAAAAAGCGTTAACCAGAATGAGGAAAAAAGTAAGGAGTAGTTGGGTGCCCATGAGCCTGGCTTACCTCCGATACGAACCGCCGGGGTAGCCTAAGTACCGCAAAAGTACGCACGCTGGCAGGGCGAGTCGGTGATAGCTACCTCATTACTACAGATTGAGGCTGGTCGCTGCCCATTTTGCTAGGGTCCTAAACGACTAAGAGGCGCCCTTTCCGAAGAAAAATCGCCTCTTAGTAGCTGCTGTAGCGGAAGGACTTGAACCTCCACGAAGTGGTTAGTCAATTATTTCGAAAAACAATTGATTTGTCCCAGTGTCTTCACCCCCGAGATAGGAGGGCGTGTCTGCCAGTTTCACCACACTACAAGATAGTTATCTAAACGTCGCTTGCGTTTACTAAAGCCAAAGGTACTGCGAGCTACCTGGCTGGTCCTAGCTTTTCCCTATAAATTTATAAAAAATGTAGTATAAGTACCAGTTGTACCCTAAATTTGTCCGGGATTGTTTCTGTCTTTATGACTCGCATATATGAACTGGATACGATAGATAATCGTATTCTGAACTTACTTTTAGCTGACGCCAGGATGGCGTACACCGAAATAGCCCGTCAGATTCAGGTGTCGGCGGGCACGATACACGTGCGCATGGGGCGCCTCGAAGAGCTGGGTATCGTGCGGCGGGCCACCTTATCGCTTGACTTAGCAAAGCTGGGCTACGGCACTCAGGCTTACGTGGGCGTGTGCCTACTGAGCAGCGCGTATTTGGAGGGGGTAGTGGAGCAATTGCGCGCCATACCGGAAATCACGGATGCGTATTTCGCAACGGGGCCTTATCACGTACTGACGTGCCTGCGCTGTCGCGATAACGAGCACCTACGGGCCGTTCTGCATGACACGATTCAGCGGTTGGAAGGTGTCGTACGTACCGAAACCCTGGTCCTGCTGGATGAGCTGTTCAGTCGGCCCATCGAGCTGAACACCTAAATAGGCTTTTGCAACGGCTCCATCCATCACGCATCTGGCGTCAGTTTAAGAAGCACCGAGAGGAGCTTGGCTCTTCTAGAGGGGGTAGGCAAAGGTATCCAACCAAGAGGCTGATTAACAGCAAAATATCCCTGGGTAATGGACTTGTTATAACTAGTAGCTGAATTTTCGAACCAGCTTCGTGGCTATAAAAAAACCTTCCAGCCACGGCCAGAAGGTTTTCTAATTAGCAAGCGCAAGCGTGGGCTACCTACATTTTGGTTTTGGTAGTCGTGGTTGTCTTATTGGTTTTGTAGCGCATGTCGGGCGTGCCGTCGGCCTTCATTGGGCCCGTGTGGACAGTATTCTTGTTGGCTTTGTAGCGCATATCGGGCGTGCCGTCGGCCTTCATTTTAGTTGTGGTCGTCGACTTGGTCACGGTGGCCGGGGCCGGCGACATCTTGGTCGTTGTCGTCTTGGTCGAGCTGCTGCTGCTCATGGTGCTAGCCGCCGGTGCCGTCTGGGCCTGAGCCATAATACCGCCAGCTACCAGCAGGGCGGTAAGAAAACTGAGAAAACGTTTCATGGAATGAAAATGGGAAAAGAGTGAAAGAAAGTCCTGCCTCATTTGGCAGAAAATGTGCCGAAATATAGGGGTCTGAGCAGCACTAATTTCTGCCTGTCTTCTACTTCGCTGGTCCTGGAGCGGTTTTCAGGTCAGTGTACGTAATGAAGAGCGGCGTCTTTACGTCTGGATATTTGTAGAATGTTCGTTATCAAGTCGTTCAATGGCAAGACGTAAAGATGCGTCTCTACATTCTGCCGTACATCGACTCGCAAATTGCTCTATCTACAGCAGCTACTTGGCCCGGCTTAGGCCCGCACTAAAATCGTAGCGGATGAGTGGGCCGCCAGCCGAGCAGTTATTGCCTGCAACATGAAGTTCACGCTACGAATAATGTCCGAGATATTCCCTAGCTAGCTACCATTTCTGTTTTAGAAATAATTCTTGAAAAAATAAGAAATATCATGGAGGTAAAAGAAGAAAAGGCTTTATTTGCAAGATAACTTTTCTCCCCCGCTATGAACAAATACTTACTCTTCAGCTTGGTCATTCTCGGTTTGTGCGGCACTGCCGACCTTCAGGCAATCCCGTTACGCCTGCCAGTAGTGGCCAGCAAAGCCGGCAAAGCATACCCCAACCGCCTGCGCCGCACCATGCGCCGGCTACACCGTCAGGCGCAGTCGCGCGCCCGCAAAAACAGAAGCAACGGATAGCCAATACGGAAATTCTATATACCTCAAAACCCCCGCACTAACCAAAGTACGGGGGTTTTCTATTTGCGAAGCGTTAAACCACGCTTTTGCCAGCGGCAGCTTACGCGGTAACCTGAGCTTCTAGTTTCTGAGCGAGCACGTGTTTGGGTACCGCGCCTACCTGCTTGTCCACAATCTGGCCATTCTTAAATACCAGCAGGGTTGGAATGCTGCGAATGCCAAACTTCATGGACGTCTGCGGATTAGCATCAACATCAACCTTGCCTACGATGACCTTGCCTTCGTATTCGCCGGCCAGCTCTTCTACTACTGGGCCTACCATGCGGCAGGGGCCACACCACTCCGCCCAGAAGTCTACAAGTACCGGTTTGTCCGAGTTGATGATTTCCTCGAAGTTGGCATCGGTTATTTCAATTGCTTTATGCGCCATGACGCTAAGGATTTTGTAAGTGAAAAACGTCCGGCGTGTACGGCCAACGCGGCTGCAAGGTAGCGGAGTTGGAGTAAAACAAAAGGGGTAGGGGAAAGTTCAGCCGGCCTTCAGACGGGTCAAATCAGCGCGCACACATCTAGCTCAAACTCGCGCATCTTTTCGATAAACGTCTTAGGCTCAATCTGAAAGCGACGCGAAAACATATCGACGGCTAGTCGCTCATGGGGCTCCACAAATTGTATTTCCAAACGCTTTGAGCCCTTGGCATGTTCAATAGCCTCCTGCAAGCGGTCAATCATGGGGCCGGTTACGGTGCGCAGGTCCAGCTTCACGCGCACGCCCTTGCTAAGCTTGTCGGCCACGTTGCTGAGCTGCTCCATCGTCTTGATTTTCAGCTCCCACTGGTCCTGCGTGCCGTAGCGCAGTTCCATCTTGCCGCGCACAAACATGGGTGGCACCTGGTCGTTGTGGTAATTTTTGGGGTTAATGAGCGGGCCGTATTTACTGAAATCGTCGCGGAACAGCGCCAGGTTCAGGCTCGAATCGTAATCCTCAATATTGAAGGAAACCATTGGCTGGCCGCTCTTGGTAGTGCGAAACGTGACGCCCGAGATGAGGCCAGCAATAGTCACGTCCTTGCCCTTTTGCGCGTCGAGTTTATCGAGTGGGCAGGTGCAGTAGGCGTCGATTTCCATGCGGTAGGTGTCGAGTGGGTGGCCCGAGAGGTAGAAGCCTACCACTTCTTTCTCCCGGCGCAGCTTTTCGGGAGCACTCCATTCTTCCAGGTCATTTACCTTGGGTAGGGGCGCGGCCACTGCTCCAAAAGCACTGGCACCGAACAAGCTATGCTGCGCCGACTCCTTGGCCGCCTGGTGCTGCTGGCCCAGCTTCATGGCTTTTTCGATGAGATTCTGGTCGCCGGCCGGCGCGTCCATGAACTGGCGGCGGTTGTACTTCTCAAAACTGTCGAAGGCCCCAGCCTGGGCCAGGCTTTCCCAGGTTTTCTTGTTTACCGAACGCAGGTTTACGCGCTTGGCGAAGTCAAACACGTCGCTAAACGGCCCGCTCTTCTTACGCTCGTCCACGAGTTCCAGTACGGCCGCTTCGCCCGCGCCCTTCACGGCGGCCAGCCCGAAGCGAATCTGGTTTTCGCGCGGCACGTTAAATTTCTGCTCCGACTCGTTCACGTCGGGACCCAGCACCGCTACCCCCTGCTTGCGGGCTTCTTCGATAAAGAAGGTCACCTTTTTGATATCGCCCATGTTGTTGGTGAGCACGGCGGCCATGTACTCAGCCGGGTAGTTAGCCTTCAGGTAGCCAGTCTGATACGCCACCACGGAGTAGGCCGCCGAGTGCGAGCGGTTAAAGCCGTACTCCGCGAATTTCTCCATCACGTCGAAGACTTCACTGGCCTTTTTCGCCGGAATCTTATGGATTTCGCCGGCGCCCTTCACGAACTTTTCGCGCTCCAGGGCCATCTTCTTCATGTCTTTCTTACCCATCGCGCGGCGCAGCAGGTCGGCCCCGCCGAGCGAGTAGCCGGCCAGAATCTGGGCCGTTTGCATAATCTGTTCCTGGTACACCATAATGCCCTGGCTATATTCCAGAATGGGCTTCAGTAGCTCGTGCGGGTATTCCACGGGCTCCCTACCGTGCTTGCGGTTGATGAAGTCGGGGATAAACTGCATCGGGCCGGGCCGGTATAGCGCGTTCATGGCAATCAGGTCCTCGATGTTGGTCGGCTTCAAGTCCTTGAGGTACATGCGCATTCCCTCCGACTCGAACTGGAACGTGCCGATGGTATCACCGCGCTGGTAGAGCGCGTAGGTCTTAGGGTCGTCGAGCGGAATATCATCGATGTCGATTTTTACGCCGTGGTTGCGCTCAATCAAATTCACGGCATCCACGATGATAGTCAGGGTTTTGAGGCCCAGAAAGTCCATCTTCAGCATGCCCGCCGACTCAATTACCTTGCCGTCGAACTGCGTGATGAGCAGGTCCGAGTCCTTGGAGGTCGAAACCGGGATGTACTTCGTGATGTCGTCGGGGGCGATGATGACCCCCGCCGCGTGAATGCCGGTGTTGCGCACTGAGCCTTCGAGGCGCTCGGCCAGGGCCAGAATCTGGCCCTTGAGGTCGCTCTGGTCGTTGCGGATGGCGGCCAGCTCGGGCACGTCGCGGAAAGCGCCAGCCAGGGTGGTGCCGGGTTTTTCGGGCACGAGCTTGGCTATCTCGTTGGCGGCGGGTAGGGGCAGCTCCATCGCCCGCGCCACGTCCTTGATGCTCGACTTGGCGGCCATCGTGCCGAACGTGATAATCTGGGCCACCTGCGTTTTGCCGTACTTCTGCACCACGTAGTCGATGACTTTCTGGCGGTTCACGTCGTCAAAGTCGATGTCGATATCGGGCATCGACACGCGCTCGGGGTTCAGGAAGCGCTCGAACAGCAGCGAGTACTTGATGGGGTCGATGTTGGTGATGCCCACGCAGTAGGCCACCGCCGAGCCCGCCGCCGAGCCCCGGCCCGGCCCCACGGCCACGCCCATGCTGCGGCCCTTATTGATAAAATCTTGAGTAATAAGAAAATAGCCCGCAAAGCCCATCGTCTGGATAATGCGCAGCTCGTAGTTCAGGCGCTCCTCCACTTCGGGCGTGCGCTCGGAGTAGCGCGGCTTGGCGCCCTCAAATGCGCCCTTGAACGTCAAATCCCGCAGAAACTCGTCGGCATTGGCAAACTGGGGGGGTAGGGGGAAGTTGGGGAGCAGAATATCGCGCGCCAGCTTGGGCGGCGTTATTTTATCCACAATCTCGTTGGTGTTATCCACACTGTGGGGCACGTCGGCGAACAGTTCGTTCATCTGCGCCTGGCTCTTGAAGAAGAACTGGTCGTTGGCGAAGCCGAAGCGGCGGCGGCGCTGCTTGGGCGGCTTTTGCAGCTCCTCGTCGATGCGCGAAATCATGCGCCGGGCGTTCTCGTCGTAGCCGTGGGCACCTCGTAGGTTGTCGAGCGTGTCGTAGTGCACGCGCTGGTCGGCGGTGAGCACGGTGTAGTAGTTCGTCTCGTAGTCGCCGACCGGGATGCTGCGCTCCTCGGCCGTGTTCACGCACAGCAGCAGGTCGTGGGCCGCGTAGTCGGTCTGGTCCACGTAGTGCGAGTCGTTGGTGCAGATAACCTTGACGTTGTACTTCTTGGCCAGGCCCAGCAGCACCTGGTTCACGTCTTCCTGGCTTTTGCCGGTGCCGTCGAAATTCATCAGCCCGTGCCGCTGAATCTCGATGTAGTAGTCGTCGCCAAACACGTCGAGCCACCACTTCAGCAGCTCCTCGGCCTTGGCCTCGCTTTCGAAGAGAATGGCCTGCGGAATCTCAGCCCCGATGCAGCAGCTGGTGGCAATAAGGCCCTCGTGGTACTTGAGCAGCAGCTCCTTATCGATGCGCGGAAACTTGGAGTACACGCCCTCGATGAAGCTCATCGAGCAGAGCTTGCTCAGGTTGTGGTAGCCGGCCTGGTCCTTGGCCAGCAGCAGCTGGTGGTAGCGGTTGTCCTTTTCGCCCTTCTCGCGCAGGAAGGTCTTCTTGTGGCGGTCGGCCACCATGTAGAATTCGCAGCCCACAATCGGCTTCACGTTGTACTTATTAGCCTCGGCCACGAAATTGAACGCCCCGAACATATTGCCGTGGTCGGTGAGGGCTACGGCGGGCATGCCGTCGGCCTGCGCCTTCTTCATGAGCGCGCCAATGCTGGCCTGGCCGTCGAGGAGCGAGTACTGAGTGTGCGAGTGCAGGTGCGAGAAGACGGGCATAAGGCAAGTAAGTAGCAGTGAGCATTGAACAGGAAACAAGGGGCGGCGGGCCTGCTGCCTACCCCCAATTACCAGGCGTTCATCGAAACCTAAAGTTACCGCCGGGCCAGGGTTTGGCAGCTAAAGCAGCCCCCGTTGCCAAAGCTAGTAATTGAAAATGAGCCCGGTATTTTGGCCAACTGCCGAACTTCATGCGCGCAACACTGGTTACCTTCGCCACATGGGCTGCTACTGGCCCGCCGCTTTGGGCTGCGTCTAGCTCCTGTTGAGCTACTCCGGGTGGAGGAGCCGGCGCGTTGGGGGCTGCACCCGCAGCCAACGCGCCGCTCGCCGGGGGTAGTGGTCGCCCGCCCAAAGCCCCTTATGAAATTGCTGTTGCCCTCTACCGACCCGGTATATACCCGGCCGTCGGCTCCCTCTAACATTAATCAGTGGCTGGCCCGGTATCTCCAGGATGAGCGCGACTTACCTTTCGCCTACCTCATCCTGAAAATATCGGCCACCATGTTGCCGCTGGCCGCGTTGCTATTTGTGCCGGCGCTGCGCGGGTCGTGGTGGTGGGCCGCGTTCGGGTTGTTTTTCTTCTTCAGCAATGCCCGTTTCAAGGGACCGTTTGGGTTGATGCTGCACTGCACCAGCCACCGGATGCTGTTTAAGAAGAAGCACGGCTGGCTGAACAACTACATTCCGTGGGTGCTGGGGCCGCTGTTTGGCCAAACGCCGGAGTCGTATTTCGTGCACCACATGGGTATGCACCACCCGGAGAATAACTTACCCGACGACCAAAGCTCCACCATGTTTTACCAGCGCGACTCGCTGGGCGGGTTTCTGCGCTACCTCGGCGACTTTCTGTTCCTGGGTGTGGCCAAGCTGGCGGGCTACTTCACCCAGCGTAATAAAACCACGCTGCGCTACCGCCTGCTGCGCGGCGAAATTTTGTACCTGGGCCTGACGGTGGCGCTGGCCCTCGTGAACCTGCCCGCCACGCTGGCCGTGTTTGTGGTGCCGTTTATGCTGTCGCGGGTCATTATGATGCTCGGCAACTGGGCCCAGCACGCGTTCATCGACGCCAACGCGCCCGAAAACTGCTACCGCAACAGCGTGACGTGCATCAACACGAACTACAACCACAAGTGCTGGAACGATGGCTACCACATCAGCCACCACCTCAAGCCGGCCCTGCACTGGACCGACCACCCGCATCACTTCCGTCAGAACCTGGCACAATACGCTGAAAACGAGGCCATTGTATTTGATGGCATCCACTTTTTGCACATCTTCTTCTACCTCATGGCCAAGCGCTACGACCTGCTGGCCCGCCACTTCGTGCTGCTCGACGGCACGGCCCGCACCGAAGCGGAGGTGACCAGCTTGCTGCGGAGCCGCACCCGGCGCATTGGCCGCGTGGTGCTTGTGCCGCAGCTGGCCTAGCTACGGCCGCGCGGGCTGCCCCGGCCGGCGCAGGCGCCAGTTGTACCAAGGCTTGGGGTGGCTATCGAGATAGGGCAGGAGCCAGGCCAGCGTAGCCAGCGTGAGCCCCGTGCCCAACACCGAGCCGGCGTACACGTCTTCCACGAAGTGCTGGGCCAGGTACACCCGCGAGTAGGCCGTGAGGGCGGCCAGCCCCACGAAAACGTAGCCCCAGCGCTTGTCCTTCACGAGCAGCGTGAGCAGTAGAAACACGGAAAACGCCGACGTGGAGTGGCCCGACGGGAAGCTCTTGAGCGTGCCCATCACTACCCCCTCCACCACGTGCAAGGGTGGGAAGCCGGGGTTTTCGCTGAAGTAGCGGAACGGCCGGGGGTGGCCCGTAAAGATGAGCTGCTTGCCAATTTGGGCGGCCAGCGACGTCACGATGAAGCACACCAGGCTCACGAAGGCCCAGCGGAAGCGCACGAACAATAGCCCCAGCGTGATGAGCACGTAGAACAGTCCGTCGCCCACGTTGGTGAAGGGCCGGAAAAACTGGTCGAAAAATGGCGTGTTGTGGCCATTCACCACGAAAAACGCCGCGTGCTTGGGCGTGGCCAGCAGCACGGTGCCCAGCAGCAGCAGCAGCACGGCGTAGGGAATCAAAAAGGTACGGGTTTGCCGGAGCAGATGGAGCATAGGGAGAACAGACTTGCCGCGCCGGAGGGGGGTAGGGAAGGCGCAAAATTACCGCCGGCCGGCCGGGCGTCGTTTGGGGCCGGCCTACCTTGCGTCTCCTAACCCGTTTTTTTCCGCCTCAGTATGCGCTACGGTCCCATTGCCCCCGAGCTGTTTGTTGAAAATCGCCGCCGCTTTCGCGAGCTGCTGCCGCCGCAGTCGCTGGCCATCTTCAACGCCAACGACATCTTGCCCACCAACGCCGACGGCACGCTGGCGCTCAAGCAGAACACCGATATTTTTTACCTGAGCGGCGTGGACCAGGAAGAAAGTATCCTGGTCATCTGCCCCGACGCGGCGCTCGAAAAGCACCGCGAGATGCTGTTTCTGAAGGAGACTTCGGAGCACATTCTGGTGTGGGAAGGCTACAAGCTGACTAAAGACGAGGCCCGCGCCGTGTCGGGCGTGCCCACTATCATGTGGCTGGAGCAGTTTCCAGCCGTGCTGGCCGCCCTCATGAACGAGGCCGAGTACGTGTACCTCAACTCGAACGAGCACATCCGCTCGGTGGTGGAGGTTGAAACCCGCGATGCCCGCTTTATCAAGGACTTGCAGCGCCGCTACCCCCTGCACCAATACCGCCGCGCTGCCCGGCTCACGCACCAGCTGCGCGCCATTAAGAGCCCCGAGGAAATCCGGCTCATGCGCCGCGCCTGCGAGATTACCGGCAGCGCTTTCCGGCGCGTGCTGGGCTTCGTGAAGCCCGGCGTGTGGGAATACGAGGTAGAAGCCGAGATTCTGCACGAGTTTGTGAAGAGCGGCTCGCGCGGGCCGGCTTACACCAGCATCATCGGCAGCGGCGAAAGCGCGACCATCCTGCACTACATCAGCAACGACCGCCAGTGCCAGGACGGCGACGTGCTGCTCCTGGACTTCGGCGCCGAATACGCCAACTACGCCGCCGACCTCACGCGCAGCATTCCGGTCAATGGCACCTTCTCGCCGCGCCAGCGCCAGGTATACGAGGCCGTGCTGCGGGTTTTCAAATTTGCCAAAGGTCAACTCATCGTCGGCAACGAAATCGAAGCCTACCACAAAGCCGTGGGCGCCACGATGGAGCAGGAGCTCATTAAGCTGGACCTGCTGAACGCCAGCGACGTGAAAAACCAGGACCCCGACGCGCCGCTCTACAAGCAGTATTTTCCGCACGGCACCAGCCACTACCTGGGCCTCGACGTGCACGACGTGGGCTACAAGTACCGCAAGTTCGAGGCCGGCATGGTGTACACCATTGAGCCGGGCATCTACATTCGCGAAGAAAAGCTGGGTATCCGCCTCGAAAACGACTTCCTCCTCACGCCCGGCGGCAATGAGGACCTCATGGCCACTATTCCGTTGGAGCTGACTGATATTGAGCGGCTGATGAAGGGGTAGGGCGGCAGCCTGGATAAAAACAGAACGTCATGCTGAGCTTGTCGAAGCATCTCGCTCGCGCCGCCAAGGTTACTAACCAAAACGGCCCAGTAGAGATGCTTCGACAAGCTCAGCATGACGTTCTGTTTTGTTCGCGCTACTTGGCCCGGCGAAACAGCAGCAAATGCTGCTGCGGCAGCGTTTCGCGCACCTCCACAAACTCCAGCCCAATGGCGGCCATTTCCTTGCGGGCCTGGGCCACGGTCATTTTATGAATGGCCTTGATGGGCACGTTGGGGTCCTCGGCGCGGTATTCTACCAGGGCCAGGCGGCCGGTGCCGGGCCGCAGCGCCTGGCGAATGGCCAGGCCCATCTCGCGGGGCTTATCAAACTCGTGGTAGGCATCCACGATGAGCACCACATCGACGGCGCCGGCGGGCAGGTGCGGGTTGCTGGTGGTGCCGAGCACGGGCTCCACGTTGTGCAGGCCGTTTTTGGCCTGGCGCTCCTTGAGTTCGGCTATCATTTCGGGCTGAATATCGACGGCCAGCACCCGGCCCTGCGGCACCAATGGCGCCAGCTGAAACGAGAAAAAGCCGGTGCCCGCGCCAATGTCGGCCACCGTATCGGTGGGCTTGAGGTGCAGCTCCTTGATGAGGGTGGCAGTGCCTTCTTCCTGGCTGCGCTCGTCGCGCTCCAGCCAGTCGGCGCCCTCGTGGCCCATCACGTGGGCTATCTGGCGGCCCTGGTAGTAGCGGCCGATGCCGTTGGGGTCACGCGCCGGGCGGCTTTGGTAGCCCTGCGAGTCGGGCGGGTGGCTGGCGGTGGTGATAGCATCGGCCCGAAAGCTGGTTCGGCCCGCCACGTTCGACTCGATAGGCAGCTGCGTGCAGGCGGCTACTCCCACTAGCGTTCCCAGCCCAGTCCACAGCGCAACAACATTTTTCATACCTGGCAAAATCAGTCAAAAATTAGGTTTGCACCCGCCGCACAACAACGAAAAGCTTCCTGTCGTTCAGCTACTGAACAGGGGGTAGGGAAGGGAGATAGCGGCACGAAAGTAAAAAAATAAGCGCTGCATTCAGCCAAAACCATTTCTCCAACGTACTTCGGGCACAAATCTTTCACTTTCACTCACCATTTCACTCTTCCCCTTTATGCAAAACCTGACTTCTACCCTAGGCCGCCTCGCGGTAGTCCTAACTGGTGCCCTGGCACTTGGCTCATGCAGCCGCGCTGAATACGCCTTTTTGCCGAAGTCAGCTTCCTACCTGGGTACCACCACTGCCGCGCCCAAAGCCCGCGTAGCCGCCACCCCCGCCCCGGTAGCGCAGGCGCCGGTGGTAGCCGCCCCCGTTGCTGAGGCGCCCGCCGTGGCTCCCGAAATCGTAGTTGCTACCACTCCCGTGGCCCCACGTGCTGCCAGCGCAGTAGCCCCTACCCCCGTAGCCCCGGCCGAAGTAGCTGCTGCCGCTCCCGAAGCCGCCACAGTAGCCACACCGGCTCCGCAGAAGCTTAATTTAGTGCAACGCCTGGCGCTCAACAAGGTGATGCACAAGCTAGACAAGCAGACGCAAAAAATGAGCGCCCGTTTGGGTGAAAGCAAGGCTTCTGCTGCCCGCACCAGCATCGATGGTAAATTACGCTACGCCATTATTTTCGGCGTTATCAGCTTGGTTTTCTTTGTAATAGGGGGCAGCGTAGGCAACCTGATTGGAGCAATCCTACTGGTTATCGCATTGCTGTTCCTCTTATTCTGGCTGCTTGATAATCTATAAGGCCTGCTAAAACTTTCTAAATAAAAACCCCCGGTTGCGTGAGGCAGCCGGGGGTTTTTATTTAGAAATAAAAAATAAAGCGAGTGTAAATTATCAACTAATTACATCGGGTCCACGTCCACCACCAGCCGGGCCTGGCGGTATTCTTTTTGGTCACGCACCACATCAAGGGCCGCGCAAATGGCCAGCTTGGCCGCCTTCAGCACGGTGTGCTCGCGGCTGAGCTTGATGACGATTTCCTGCAAGAAGAAATTGCGGATGCGGAAAATGTACGGCGCCTCGGGGCCCAGTACCGGGCCGCGCCCCAGCCGGTCGGCCAGCTCTTGAGTGAGCCGAATGGCCGCCTTTTGGGCCAGCTCTTGGTCCATGTGCTTCACCGTCAGCTTTATCATGCGGGCAAAAGGTGGGTACTCGTGCTCGCGCCGCTGGGTTATCTCGTACTCGTAAAATTCGAGGTAGTCGTTGCGGATGACTTTGTCAAAAATAACCTGGGTAGGGTCGCCGGTCTGAATTAATACCTTGCCCTTTTTGCCCTTGCGCCCGGCGCGGCCGCTCACCTGCACAAACATCTGGTAGGCGCGCTCGTGGGCCCGGTAGTCGGGGTAGTGAATGATGGCGTCGGCATTGACGATGCCCACCAGACTCACGTTCTCAAAATCAAGGCCCTTGGTCACCATCTGAGTGCCCACGAGCACGTTGGTTTTCTGCTGCTCGAAGTCACCGATAATTTGCTGGTAGGCATTTTTGGCGCGGGTCGTGTCCAGGTCCATGCGCTGCACGTTGGCCTGCGGCAGCATGATTTTGAGGTCGTCCTCCAGCTTTTCGGTACCGAAGCCCTGGGTGCGCAGCGCCCGCGAGCCGCAGGCCGGGCACTGCGTGGGCATGCCCTCGTGGTAGCCGCAGTAGTGGCAGCGCAGCTCGTGGGCGTGCTTGTGGTAGCTCAGGCTCACGGCGCAGCTCTGGCACTTGGGGATGTAGCCGCAGTCGTTGCACTCCGTGACCGGGGCGTAGCCGCGCCGGTTCTGAAACAGGATAACCTGCTCATTCTGGGCAATTTTGCTCTCCATCGCGCTCAGCAAGTCGGCCGAGAAATGGTTGTGCATCTTCTTCTCAGCGCGCAGCTTGCGGGTGTCAATCAGCTCAATCTCGGGCATGCCCGCCTCGCCAAAGCGCTTGCTGAGCGTGACGAGCCCGTAGCGACCCTGCCGCGCCATGTAGTAGGTTTCCACGGCCGGCGTGGCCGAGCCCAGTAGCACCTTGGCGCCCTGAAAATTGCCCATCATCAGGGCCACCTCGCGGGCGTTGTAGCGCGGGGCGGGGTCATACTGCTTGTAGGAACTCTCGTGCTCCTCATCCACGATGATAAGCGAGAGGTTATCAAACGGCAGAAATACCGCCGACCGCACGCCCACCACCACCTGGAAGCGGCCCGAGAGCACGCCATTCCACACCTCCACCCGCTCGTTGTCCGAGAACTTGGAGTGGTACACGCCCAGCCGCGAACCGAACACGCGCATGAGGCGGGTCACAATCTGGGCTGTGAGCGCGATTTCGGGCAGCAGGTACAGCACTTGCCCACCACTATCCAACGCGTTGCGAATGAGGTCGATGTAAATCTCCGTCTTGCCCGAGCCGGTCACGCCGTGCAGCAGCACGATATTTTGCTGGTCAAAGAGGGTCATCACCTCATCGCGCGCCACTACTTGCGCCTCGTTGAGCTGGTAGGGCATCTGGGCCAGCGGGTTTTCCTCCAACGGGAAGCGTGACACAATCTGGTCGAACTGCTCCAGGATGCCGTTCTTTATCAGCGTGTTCACGGCCGAAGCCGAGAGGTGGGGCGAGCTGGTGAGGTAGGCTTTCTCGATGCCCAGGTGGTTGAGGTGCTCGTTGTGGTGCACCGGCACGCGCTGCAAATATTTCAGCAGCACATCCACTTGCTTGGGCTTGCTGGCCAGGTCCTCAAACAGGCGCTCCACGGCGGCCGTGCTCACTAAGTGGTGGGCCAGCCGCACTTTCTTCAGCACTTTGGGCGAATACTTATCCGCCATCTGCTCAAACAGAAAGATAATATCCTTCTGCATCAGCGACTTAATGACTTTGTGGAACGAGGCGATGCCCAGCAGGTCGCCCACTTCGGTAAAGGTCAGCGCCTTGCCATCCTCGATACGCAGGCTGTCCACGATGCGCTGTTCCTTGTCGTCGAGGGGGTAGGGACTGCCTTCGTTGAGGTAGGCCGGGTGCAGCTGAATACGCGACTCGGAGCTGAGCTTGAGGGCGGCCGGCAGCGCGGCGTTTATCACCTCGCCCAGCGTGCAGAGGTAGTACTCGGCTATCCAGCGAAAGAGCTTGAGTTGCGGCTGGGTCACGACGGGCGCATCGTCGATAAACTCCAGAATGTACTTGGCCTGGTAGTCCTTGGGCGGCGTTTCGTGCACGGCCGCCACAATGCAGCTCAGCGTGCGCTTGGCCCCGAACTGCACGATGACCCGCCCGCCGATTACCACGTTGTCGTTCAACTCAAACGGCACCCGGTAGGTATAGAGCTTGGGCAGGGGTAGGGGCAAAATCACGTCCACGAACAGCGTCACGCGGTCGGGCATAGCCGCCGGGGCGGGGGTAGGGGCAGCAAATTCGAAGGTAAGCGACACGGGAAACAGCTAGCAGCGGGCGAATAGTAAAGATAACCCCGGCAGACCGGTGGTTGGTGCCCGCTAAGTCGCCTGTTGGTCGCGCAGGGCCAACTGCGCCAGCGCCTCGGGCACCGAGTGCACCGGCAGCTGGCAGGCGCGGTCACGGCACACGTAGAGGGTAGTCTTATCGCGGGTGTTGCGGCCTTTGAGCAGGGGTAGGGCGCTGGTGGTGAGGCTACCCGCCAGCACGTCATTAGGTAGAAAATACCGACTCAGCTGCGCCCGGAACGCTTCGGCCTCCGGGCCGGTAATGGCCACCTCGGCGCCCGGCCGCAGCAGCGCCACGTAGAGGCTGGCCCAGTTGGTGAGGTGCTGCGGCTCCTGGGCCACCAGGGCCTGCACCTGGCTCAGCATGGTGGTGGCCAGGCTTTGGTAGTCCGCGTTTTCGAGGTGGCGGCCCAGGCGCAGCAGGTTGTGCGCCATCACCGAGTTGGAGCCGGGAATGACATTATCGAACAACTCTTTTTTGCGGGCGATGAGCGGCTCGGCGCTGGCATCGGTGTAAAAAAACTGCTGCTCGGCCGGGTCAAAGAAATTGTCGAGCACGTAGGTCGTCAGCGTTTCCGCCTCGCGCAGCCAGCTTTCGGCGAAGGTGGCTTCGTAGAGGCTTACATAGGCTTCAATCACCAGCGCGTAGTCTTCCAGAAATCCGTTGATGGTGGCGCGTCCGTTCTTCCAGGTGCGGTAGAGCCGCGGCCCGTGGCGCAGGTTGGCCTGCAAAAATTCGGCATTGCGCAGCGCCAAGTCCAAAAATTCTGATTCGCCAAAAGCCCGGTAAGTGGCCAGTAGGCCACTGAGCATAAGTGCGTTCCAGCCCGTCAGCACCTTGTCGTCGAGGCCCGGCCGCACGCGGTGAGCGCGGGCCGCCAACAGTTTTTTTTGCCAACCCTGAATGAGTTGAGACAGCACGGGCGGCTCCAGCTGGTGCTCGGCGGCAAAGTCGGCGTCTGACTGTCGGCGGTGCAGGATGTTGCGGCCGTGCTCCCAGTTCCCTACCCCCGTGCAGCAGTAGTAAGCCGCCGCCAGCGGCTCTTCCCCACCTAGAATAGCCTGCAATTCCTCGCGGGTCCAGACGTAAAACTTGCCTTCTTCGCCCTCGCTGTCGGCATCGAGCGACGAGTAGAAGCCGCCCTCGGGGTTGGTCAGCTCGCGCCGCACCCAGGCCACGGTCTGAAACACTACCTCGCGGTACAGCGGCTCCTGCGTCACCTGAAACGCCTCGCTGTAGAGGCTCAGCAGCTGGCCGTTGTCATACAGCATCTTCTCAAAGTGCGGCACCAGCCACTCGGCATCGACCGAGTAGCGGGCCCAGCCGCCGCCCACCTGGTCGTAAATGCCACCCCAGGCCATTTCGCGCAGTGTCAGGTTAACTTGGGTTATAAGCTGCTGGCTGCCCGAAATGTGGTACGCCCGCAGCAAGAACCGCCAGATGCTGGGCATCGGAAACTTGGGTGCGCGGTTGGTGCCGCCCCGCTCACGGTCGAAACGCTGGGCCAGGTTATAGGCCAGCAGCTTAAATTCTTCGTCGCTGACGGCCGTGCTCACTAGCTCGCCGGCCGCGCCGTACTTCTCCAGCTCGCTCGCTTGCAGCACCTGCACGAAGCGCTCGGCCGAGCCCTCCAGCTCGGCGCGGTGCTCGCCGGCGTAGGCCTGGGCCACGTTTTCGAGCAGCTTCACCCAGTTGCCGGGCGGGAAATACGTACCGCCGTAAAACGGCTTCGCCTCGGGTGTCAGCAGCACATTTAGCGGCCAACCGCCCTGAATACCCATCGCCTGCACCGCATCCATGTAAATCTGGTCCACGTCGGGCCGCTCCTCCCGGTCTACCTTGATGCACACAAAGTACTCGTTCATCACCCGTGCTACCTGCTCATTCTCAAACGATTCGCGCTCCATCACGTGGCACCAGTGGCAGGCCGCGTAGCCGATGCTCACCAAGATAGGCTTTTGCTCGGCCTGGGCGCGCGCCAGCGCCTCCGGCCCCCACGGGTACCAGTCCACGGGGTTGTGGGCGTGTTGCAGCAGGTAGGGGCTGGTTTCGTGAGCCAGGCGGTTGGCAGGGGGGGTAGGGGAAGGGCTGGACATGACTTCGGAAGCGACGGGTAAAACAAAACCCAGCCGGCGGGGCTGGGTTTTGAAAAAATCAGGTGGCGGGCGAGTCTCCGGCAGGTGGGGGAGTGCCACTAGCGGCTCGGCTCCGCCGCGGAGCGGGTGCTTTCGCCGCAGGCTTCTTCGGTGCTGCCTTCTTCGCGGCCGCCGGCTTTTTAACCGTTTTAGTAGTCTTAGTCGTTGTGGCCTTAGCGGCGCGAGTCGCGGGTTTTTTTGGTGCGGTAGGCTCGCTGGTGGTGGGTGCTGCCGGCTGCTCAGCCGCCACCGTGTCTTCCGGAGTGGCCGGTGGAAGGTTAGGCGCCTTGGCGCGGCCCCGCCGCGATGTAGGCGGGGTGGTTGCGGCGGCAGCCGACTCAGGCACTAACGGCGCGGCCTCGGCTGGTGCGGCCTCACTTGGTCGAATCGCTTCCGCTACTGCCGGCCTTTCCAACAGTATCTCCGGGATAATGGGCGGTGAGATAATGGGTGCCTGCGCCGGAGTGGCCTCAGCTGTTTGGCTGTTGACGCCATCAGTCGATGCGCCAGCGCGGTACAAGCCCCGGCGTTCGCCCCGCTTCACCAGCCCCGATTTAGTAATCACTTTTGACCGCTTGGGCGTTGGGCCCGCCCCGCGCTTGCGGGAGGGGGTAGGCTGGGCTGCGGTAGCCGGGGTATTGCTTGTGGAAGCCGGTAAGCTAGCTGGTGAGGTATCGAGTTCTGGTATAAACCCAGCTTCTACTACCGCTTCTACTGAAGGCGAGCCAGTAATTTCCTGCGCCAGCTCTTCGAGTAGTTCTTCCTCAGCCAAGCCACTGGTTTGGTCAGCAGCTAAGCGGGCGGCGTGCTTGCGCGCGGTGCGTTTGGCACCGCCGCGCGAGCGCCGCTTCTTCTTAGCCGGATATGCAGCCATTTCCTCCGCAGGCAGCGTCGGCTCCTCGCTAGTCACTGCTAAATCACTGTCAGGTAGGCTAATAAGTTCCAGCTCGTTGTTGACTTCGACTGGTAGTGGCTCCGTGGCGGCGGGTAGGGGCCGGCTTCCGCGCCGGTCCTGGCCGGCGCGGTTATTCCGGCGGCCATCGCGGCGATTATCCTGGCGGTTGTTGCGGCGCTCGGACTGCTGGGTAGTGGCTTCCGGTTGGGGAGTCGCCGCTATTTTTTCAGTAGCCAGCGTCGCGTCATCACCTATATCAATGCGCTCTTCATCATCTGGAGCCACTTCGGGCACATACGTTGGCTTAGGGGGGGGTAGGGCTACCAACTGGCGCTGCACATCGCGTAGCTCCTGGCGCACATCCACGCCTTGGCTGCTAAGGCGTTCCAGCCGCTCGGCGGTTTGGTCGAGAAAGGTGCGGTGCTCCGGCGCGCCCAAGTGTAGTGGCCGGTGGCCCAGCGCCTGCCGCACCGCCGCCCATTCCTTGCGGAAGCGCCCAAAATCCGCGTCGAAGTAGGCCCGCGCAAACTTATCCCAGATATAGTCCTCCGCTACTTCCGATGGGTGCAGCATATCGCTCGCATAGAAGCGGTAGTCACGCAGTTCATCCGTCAGCAGCTCGTAGGCCGGGAAATAGCTCACGCCCGGCAGTAGCTCACTCAAGTAATGGCACGCCACTCGCAGCACCGACTTGCTCACCGCATTGAGGGGTAAGGTATCCTTGATATGCCGCACGGGGCTCACCGTTAATACAAGGCGTATTTCAGGATTTATTCGCCGTAGTAGTGCGTGCACTTCAGCCAGACTATTCACAATCTCATCGGCAGTCAGCAGCTCCTTTTCAAACAGCGCCGCTGGCAGCTTATGCAAGTTGCTTACCAACTCGCCGGTTTCGCGCAAGCGGTAGGCCCAAGCGGTGCCCAGGGTCAGCACTACCACCTCGGCCGTGCGCACAAAGTCGCTGACCCGGCGCACTGTCTCCTGGATAGTTTGCAGTAGCTCAACTGGCGATTCGGCCCCGATGGTACTATGAAAGTCGTAGCTCTGCCAGCGGCCACGGGCCTCTACCACGTGTTGCTGCCAGTCTTGCTCTTCGCCGGCGGCGGCGCGTAGCAGCTGCGCCAGTGCCAGCGGCTGAAACACCGTCCCGAATGGATTGACCAGCGTCGACACCTTATTCAGTCGTAGCCGCTCGCCGATACTATCGGCAAAGCACGAGCCGACCGTGAGTACGCGCGCCGTGCGCGCTAGTTGCCGCTCCTGCGGCGCAATAGTTAATTCAGTCCGAAACATGAATTGCAAAGGTAGGCCCAAAAAAAGACGCCCCACCTCGCGGCAGGGCGTCTCTCTAACAAACTGATATCAAGCACTTAGGCTGCTACCACGCGGAATTTAACCGTGTGCTTCACTTCCTTGTGCAGGTTAAGGGTAGCGGTGTAGTCGCCAGCCGTAGCGGGCTCTTGGTCGAAGCTTAAGCGCTTGCGGTCCACATCAACGCCCTTGTTTTTCAGCGCTTCCGCTAGTTGCAGCGTGGTTACGCGACCAAAGATTTTACCGGTTTCACCCACTTTAGCGGGTAGGTCAAATACTTGGTCACCAACTTGGTTAGCAATAGCTTGCGCATCAGCTTTCACCTTCTCAGCTTTGTGAGCGGCCTGGCGTACGTTCTCGGCTACGATTTTCTTAGCCGATTTATCAGCCAGCATAGCCAAGCCCTGGGGCAGCAGGTAGTTGCGGCCGTAGCCGGATTTTACCGTTACGAGGTCGTTCTTGTAGCCCAGCCCCTTAACGTCGTCTTTCAGAATGATTTCCATGTCTTCAGGTCTATTTCAGGGCGTCAGTTACGTAGGGCATCAGAGCCAGGTGACGGGCTTTTGCCACGGCCTGAGCCACTTTGCGCTGGAATTTCAGGCTGGTACCCGTAATGCGGCGGGGCAGCAAGCGGCCCTGCTCGTTCACAAACTTCAGCAAGAAGTTCGGGTCTTTGTAGTCCACGTACTTGATGCCGTTCTTTTTAAAGCGGCAGTACTTGTTGCGCGTGTCAACCGGCTTGTTGCCGTTGTCGCGGTTGTTGTTGCGGTTATTTTGCGTAGCCATCGTGTTGCGTGCTAGAGGGTTACTGAGCTACAGCTTCGGCAGCCTGGGGCGCCTTCTGTTG
>CAZZWL010000057.1:0-32771 GCA_964657755.1 uncultured Rhodanobacter sp. | reverse complement strand
CGTTTGCAACGCGGCGTTGCAAACGTCCAAAACGCCGGTTACCGAGGCAGGGTGAAGGTTGGCGCCCCGCGGTGGCCCCGATGCGGGGCCTGCCACGACTGGCTCGCCACCCGCCACAGCCGACAAAACATAGTCTACGGCCAACCGATTGCCGGGCGCGATGGCCCAAATATAGAAGCAGTTAAGCCGCTTTGTTCACCTTAGCTACACATTCTATTTTTTATATAACTCAACCTTTGCTAAGTACCCGGCCGCTTAGCCGGCGGGGGGTAGGGCCACGCCGTAGAGGGCGGCCACGGCGGCATCCACGGCGGCTTCGGCGGCGCGGGTGTCGGCGGCGGGGTTGGCGGCTTTGGCCGCCAGAATGCCCGTGACCAGGGCGGCCACCGCCGCTTGCTCGGCGGGCGTAGCGACGGGAATGGGGATTTGCTCTACGTACTGCTTCTTCCAACGCAAGAATCCTCCTCGGATGCTTGAACTAATGGTATCGAAGAAGTAAAGCACGGCCTTGGAGTTTAGCACACCCAATAGGTACTTGTCGTTACCGGGAATGAAGAAAGCCGTCATGTCCAAGTACAGACCGTTCTCGTCAATAGTGAACTGATTACGGCTGGCTATATCTGGGAAAATAATTTTGGACTCCTCAAACTCTTCCCAGAAGTTTATGCTGTCTTGCATTTCAAACCACTTGTAGGTTCCTGGCTTGCGGCCAGGCCAATTGTCTGCGTCGTTACCGACCAAGTGTTTAGGCCGTGGCTCTAGCTGCGTTCGGTACTTGATTAGATGTGCCAAAACAGCAGGGTACTTTTCTATGTCAATGCCCCGGCGCGTAAATAACAAATACTTAGCGGTGCTGACCGGCTGATAGTATTTAATATCTCGGCCTGCCAAGAACGGCTTAATTATCTCGGCTGAGCGCGGGTCTTCTGCGATAAGAGCATCCCGAGTTTCACCGTTAATAAGGAAGGCTGCATTGAAGCCGGTTTTGATACCAGTTGTAATCTTCCCACCTACATACTCTCCTAGCGGCATACCGGCCGCTCGCATCTTGTCCAGTATTTTCTGGCCCGCATCATCGGACAGATTCCACCCATCAGCTTTCAGGCCGGCCTGCGACACTGGCCGCACGTTGTTCTCCACCAACAAGTCCAGCGTGGGCGGGGGCAGCTTGGACAAGGCGACGGCGCGAAACACGCTGCCGGCTGGGGGCGCGGCCCGGCGCACCGACACGATGGCCGGGTAGGTGGTGGCTTCGGCAAAGACGGGCAAGTCGCCAAAGTCCACGAACTCCAGCAGCGTGTGGTGCTGGGGCAGCCAGTGCCGCAAGGGGGCGCCGTAGCCGGCCCGCAGCCATTTTTTGGGCGCGATGTACGACAACTCGCCGCCCGGCGTGAGCAGGTCGAGCGCCAGCTCAATGAAGTATACGTAGAGGTCGGCCTTGCCGTCAAAGGTGGCGAAGCGCTGCTTAAACAACGGCTTACTGTCGGTAAAAGCCTCCTGCCGGATATACGGTGGGTTGCCAATCACCACATCGAAGCCACGGAAGGCGCCGGCCTCGTCCAGCACCTCCGGAAACTCGAAGCGCCACTCGAAGGCATCGCGGAAGAGGGCGCCCTGCTCGTGGGCCCGAATGTCGGCGTCGAGCTTGTCGGCCAGCAGCTCCAGGCGGCGCATCTCAAACTCGCGGGCTTCCTGCTGCTTAGGCGTTTCGGGGATGAGCTGGGCCTGGGTTTCGAGCACCAGGCGCTGGTTGCGGTACTTGCGCAGGTCTTCGCGCTTGCGGTCCTTCTTGTGCAGCACGGCCGTAAACTGCTCCTTCAGCTGCTGGAAGTAGCCCAGCAGCTGCGCCTTCTCGTCGCGCCCGCGGCTGCCGAAGTAGGCGTGGCTGGCGGCGCGGTACTCCTTGAGCGTGAAGCCGCCGCGCTTGAACACCTCCGACAAGTCGGCGTCGAGGCCGAAGCGGGCGAGCAGCGAGTTGCCGGTTTTCACGTTCAGGTCGAGGTTGGGCAGCGTCTCCAGCTCGGCGTAGCCGGTCTCGGGCCGGTAGTAGGCGTGCTTAAGCAGCTCTATCCAGAGCCGAAGGCGGCAAATGCGGACCGAGTTGGGGTTGAGGTCGACCCCAAACAGGGCGTGCTCCATGAGGGCGCGCTTTTCGCGGAACAAGGCCCGCTGCAAGCGGGTGCGCTCGGGGCCCACGGTGCGCCGGCCCGAGTCGGCGTCGAAGGTGGCCACGCGGTAGGGCGCGGGCAGGCCGTCGGCGTCGGTCACGAGCAGCTCGTCGTGCTCCACGTCGAGCTGGTAAGGCAGCCGGGCCCCCTCGTCGTCCAGAAACAAGCCCAGCCGGCTCTTAATGGCCAATAATTCGTTGAGGGCGCTCACCAGGAAGTGGCCCGAGCCCACGGCCGGGTCGAGCACGGTGAGGGTGTTGAAGTGGGCGGCGGCGCGCTGGCGCTCGGCGCGCTTGCTGGCGGCCAGGGCATCCTGCAAGTCGTCGAGGCTGTCGCAGCCGGCCAGCGCGGGCCAGGCGGGCGCCTGGGCAAAGTGGCGCAGCACGGCGCGCCCGAGGGTGTGCCGCGCCATGTACATGGTCACGAAGCCGGGCGTGTAGAACGAGCCGTCCTTGTAGCCGTTTATCTTTTCAAACACCAGCCCCAGCACCGCGGCCGAGAGCAGGGGCCGGGCCGCCTCGGGGGGGGGTAGGGCCGGCCGCGCCCAGCGCCGGCGCGGGCCCGCTGGTGGGGTCGGTGGCAAAGTCGTAGGCATCGAGGAAGTGCAGCAGGTAGGGCAGGGCGGCCCACTGGGGCGCGGCGCTGGTGCCGGCCTTGGCGGCGGGCACGGCCGGGGCGCCCGCCTTGCGCAGCACCGAGCCGGGGTAGAGCGCCAGCCCCAGCCCGTCGCGCAGGCCGCTGATGTCGAGGGTGTGCCCCTCCAGGGCGCTGGGCTCGAAGAGCGACGAGTTGAGGTAGGGCACGTCGGGGAAGTTGGCCACCACGTCGGCGTCGCGGTCGGCGGGCGCCCGGTTCAGCACCTCAAAAAACAGCGTCAGCACCTCGTCGTAGTCGGTGAGCTTGGCCGGGTGCAAAAACCGGAAGCGGGCCGCGTGCTCGGGCGCGTGGTAGCGCACCAGCTGCCCCTCCAGCAGCTTGAGAAAGAGCAGGCGGTTGACCCACATGAGGCACAGGGCCAGGGCCACGCCCTCCAGCTGGGCGTCCAGGGTATCGCCGTAGGGTAGGCGCTCGGCGGCCGTCAGGTTGTGGAGGCCGTGGCCGGTCTTGAGCTTGCGCAGGGTGTTTTCGAGGAGCGAGCCGGGCTGCTGCTCGCCCTCGGGGCAGCGCCCAATGCGGCGCAGGCCGCCCTTCTTCTCCTCCTTCAGCCCCATCAAATACAGCAGCTCGTTGTAGAACTCCTGGTTGAGGGTGTTGGGGTCGCGCCGCCCGGTGAGGGGCTCCTTGAGCAGGTAGCCGGGGTGAAAGAGCCGGTAGAGGTGGGTGAGGCCGGCGGCCGAGTCGGGCAGGCCGGCGCGCAGGTCCACGTAGGCCACCGGCAGCTCGCCGGCCAGGGCGGCCAGCTGCTTGCCGGCGATGCTCTTGTAAAAGAAGTCGGTGCCTTTTTCGGCCTTGGCGCCCGCCTTCCAGTCGCGAAACGCCTTCACAAAGGCCTTGTCTTTCCAGAACAAGCGGTTGAAGTCGAGCGCATCGAACACGTACCACTCGTAGCCGGTGGTGATGATGAGGCGGCGGAAGTCGTCGGCCTTCTCGTCGGTGCGGTCCTCCAGGTAGTAGAGCAGCAATTGCTGCATGGCCTTGCGGTTGAGGTCGTCGGGGGCCAGCATCTCCTTGGGGTTCTTGGGGCCCTTCACCTCCAGCACCACGGCCACGGGCGAGTCGGCCGTGTCGCCGAGGTGCAGCACCAGGTCGCGCTTGCCGTTCACGTTGCCGTAGCGCCCGCCGCCCTCCGCCGGCCGGGTCACGAGGCGCAGGAAGTCGAGGATGTGGGTTTCGCCGTGCCGCTCAATCTTGGTGGGGTCGAGGTGCTTGAGCAGCTCGGCCAGGTGGCCCTTGAAGTCGGCCAGCTGGGTGGGGGTAGGACGCAGGCGGCGCAGGGCGGCCGTGGCCACGTCGGGGGTCAGAAGCTTGGGAAGCAGCATGGGGCAAATGTAGCCGCGGGGGGGAGCTGGCTCGTCCGCACGCAGACCTCACCCCCTAGCCCCCTCTCCTTGGGGAGAGGGGGGACTAGCACTAGTTTTAGTCTCCAGCGGCTAAAGCTAGCACTAAGGATAGTCCCCCCTCTCCCCAAGGAGAGGGGGCTAGGGGGTGAGGTGACCGGGCGGACGCGCCCGCCCGGCGGCGGGCTAGCGCACGGGCAGCGTGGGCGCGTTCAGCGCTTTGCCCAGCAGCTGGCCGCCCAGCCAGTAGGCCAGCCCGGCAAACAGCGGCGCGGCCAGCACGTCGTAGCTGTAGTGCACGCGCTGCACCAGCACGAGCACGCCCACCAGCACCATCAGCACGACCAGGCCGCTCCGCCACCGGCCGCGCGCGGCAATGGCCAGCAGGGCCACCGTGGAAGTGTGGCCCGAAAAGAACAGGTCCTTGGTAATGGCCTCGCCGGGGCTGGTGTGAAAGAGCCGGGCCAGAAACGGGTCGGGCAGGGGCAGAATGTCGAGGGGCGGGGCCAGCGGCACCACCCAGATAGTGAACATGCGCATGAGCAGCAACAGCAGCAGCGCCCAGAGGCCGCGCAGGAACAAGCGGGGGTGGGCCACCAGCCAGCCCACGCCCAGGCCCACCGCCCCGTACATGAGCACAAAAATGGGGGTGCCCACGTCGTGGCGGGGTAGCAGGCTTAGCAGCGGGTCGGGCAGCAGCACACCGGGCCGCTGCTGGATGTAGTGAAAATAGGCGGGCACCCACGGCACGAGCCCCCCGAACAGCAGCACCACCAGCAGCAGCCAGCTGCGGCGGCTGGCCGGCGTGGCCAGCTCCTCGGCCCAGCGCGCGCGCAGCGAGGGGCGGCCGGCCCCCGCCGAAGACGCGACGGCCGACGACGCGGAAGAAGAGGAGACATGCATGGCGCTACGGAGTTAAAAGAGGCCGGGGGAAAGAGGGCAAAAGTAAGCACCACCGGGCCAGTGGGCCCGCGCGGGGCGGGGCGATTGGCGCCCGGCGGCCAGGGCCGCCGCCGGGCGGGGTAGGGTTGCGGGGCCGGGCAGTACCTTGGGGGCCATGAAAAACGCTACCCCCCTTCTGTTGGCTGGCCTCGGGCTGGCCCTGGCCACCCCCGCCGCCCACGCCCAAAACGCGGCGCTCGACGCGCGCATCGCCACGCTGGCCGCCGCCGAGCAGGCCAAGGTGGTGGCCTGGCGGCGCGACCTGCACGAGCACCCCGAGCTGGGCAACGAGGAAACCCGCACCGCCCAACTCATCGCCACCCAGCTCAAGAGCCTGGGCCTGGAGGTGCAAACCGGCGTGGGCCGCACCGGCGTGGTGGGTATTTTGAAGGGTGGCAAGCCCGGCCCCGTGGTGGCCCTGCGCGCCGACATGGACGGCCTACCCCTCACCGAAACCACGGGCCTGGCCTTCGCCAGCACCGTGAAGAGCACCTACCTGGGCCAGCCCGTGGGCGTGATGCACGCCTGCGGCCACGACACCCACGTGGCCATGCTGCTGGGCGCGGCCGAGGTCTTGAACCAGGTGAAGAAGGACCTGCCGGGCACCGTCAAGTTCATCTTCCAGCCCGCCGAGGAAGGCTCGCTGCCCGGCGTGATGGGCGGCGCCAAGCTCATGGTGCAGGAAGGCGTGCTCGACAAGCCCAAGGTGGACGCCATTTTTGGGCTGCACATCTGGGCCAGCACGCCGGTGGGGCAGCTCACGTATCGCCCCGGTGGGGAGATGGCCAGCTCGGACCGCTTCGCGATTAAGGTAATCGGCAAGGGCAGCCACGGGGCCAAGCCCTGGAGCAGCGTGGACCCGGTGGTGACGGCCGCCGAAATCATTACGGCCCTGCAAACCATCGTGAGCCGCCAGGTGGACCTGACCCAGGACGCGGCCGTGGTGACGGTGGGCACCGTGCAGGCCGGCGTGCGCTACAACGTGATTCCGCCCGACGCCACGCTCAGCGGCACCGTGCGGGCCTTCAGCCCCAAGACGCAGGAGCAAATCTGGGCGGCCATCCGGCGCACGGCGGCCGGTATCGCGGCCGCCAACGGCGCCACGGCCGAGGTCACCATCGAGCCCTACGTGCCCGTTACCTATAATGACCCCGCCCTCACGGCCCGGATGCTGCCTACCCTCCAGCGCACGGCCGGCGTGGCCAACGTGACCGAGATTAAGGCCGTGACCGGCGCCGAGGACTTTGCCTGCTACCAGGAGAAGGTGCCCGGCCTGTTCATCTTCCTGGGCGGCATGACGCCCGGCACCGACCCCGCCACCGTGGCCGACCACCACACCGCCGGCTTCAAAGTAGACGAAAGCGCGTTTCCGCTGGGCGTCAAAACGCTAGCCACGATGGCGGCGGATTACCTCACCAAGAAGTAAATGGGCAGATGCGTAAATGCGCAAGGGGTAGGCACGTACCAGGAAAGCAGGGCGACTTCCCAGCACGTGCCTACCCCTTGCGCATTTACGCATCTGCTCGCTTACAGCTAGTCGTTGTGGATTAGAAGCTTGCGCTGTTTCTTCCCGAGGCTGTACTCCACCTTGAGGGTGAGGGTAGCAAAGTCGTCGGTTGAGTTAGGGTTGGCGCGCAGGCTTACGTCGTCGAGCAGGTCGGTGCTGGTGAAGTAGTAGAGCGCCTCGGCCGTGAAGGCCAGCCGCTGGCTGGCGCGCAGCGTGACGCCCCCGCCCAGGGGCAGCACCGCCGCCAGGCCGGGGTAGGTATTGTTAGCCTCGGGCGCCAGCGGAAAGCCGTATTGGCTTGCGGCGGGGTTGAAGAGCGTGGCCCCTACCCCCGCGCTCAGGAACACGAGCACCGGCACCTCCTTGTGCATGGGGCCGATGAGCATACTCTTATCGGCAAACAAGTTGTAGCGCAGCAGGGTGGTCACCAACACATTGTCGCTGCTGAACGCGTAGCCGCGCTGGGGGTAGATGTCGTGGGCAGCCAGGTGCAGGTAGCTCAGGTCGAGGGCGAACGTGAGGTGGGGGCTCAGCGTCTTGGCCAGGCCCAGGTTGAGGCCCACTTTGTAGGTATTGTCGGCCAGGCGATTGGTGAGGTCGCCGTTGTAGTAAGCCAGGTTGACGCCCGCGTTCAAGCGCAGCGGCAGGCGGTGGTAGGGCTGGTTGCTGGGCGTGAGGAAGCGGCGCGGGGCGTGGTAGCCGGGAGGCCCAGCGGCGGCAGTCAGGCTGGCACTTAGTAAGGCAGTTAGTAAAAAAAGACGCATGGAGTGAAAAGTAGTGGCCAGCGGCCAACGCAGTAAAAGGGGCAAGTTAGCTGGCGCATACGACGGATGCCGCCCGGCCGTTGGCCGGGCGGCGGTCCGGCGGCCGGGGCAGTATCTTGCGGGCCTTATTTTGGCTTCGTTCATGACCATCCGTTTTTCTCTGCCCTACCGCACCACCTACGGCCAGCGCCTGGTGCTGTGCGGCTCCCTACCCGCCCTGGGCCACTGGCAGCTGGCCGATGCCCTGCCCCTGCACTACGACGAGGCCACCACCCGCTGGAGCGCCGACGTAGCCGTGCCCGCCGAGGCCGGCCCCGCTATTTCGTACAAGTACGTGCTGCTCTTTGAGGGCGGCGGCGTGGTGTGGGAGTGGGGCGACAACCGCACCCTACCCCTGCCCACCGGCCCAACCTACGAGCACCTGGAAGTGCGCGACTTTTGGCGCGCCCCCGCCGAAGCGGAGAACGAGCTGTTTACGGCGGCCTTCACCCAGGCCCTGTTTCGCCGGCCGGGCCACGCGCCCGGCACGGGCACCGCTACCCCCGCCCCGCCCAAGAAGACGGCTGCCAAGAGCAAAAAAGCAGCGCCCGCGCCGGCTACCGTGCGCTTTCAGCTCGAAGCCCCGCGCGTGGACCCGCACCACCAGGTGTGCGTGCTGGGCTCGGACCCCGCCCTGGGCAATTGGGACAATACGAATCCGCTGCTCCTTTCCGATGCCGCCTACCCCACCTGGCAGGCCGAGCTGGCCCTGCAACACCCCGAGGCGGAGCTGCGCTACAAGTACGGCTTCTGGGACCCCCGCCGGCACGCGGTGGTGCAGCTCGAAACCGGCGACGACCGGGTGCTGCCCGCCGGCGCGGCCAGCGCGGGCACGCTCACGGCGCTGCACGACGAAGGCTTTCGCTACGCGGCCCCGCCCTGGCGCGGGGCCGGCGTGGCCATGCCCGTTTTTTCGCTGCGCAGCGAGAAGGGCCTGGGCGTGGGCGAGTTTTCGGACCTGAAGCTGCTCATCGACTGGGCCGAGAAAACGGGCCTCAACCTAGTGCAGATTCTGCCCATCAACGACACCACCGCCACCCACACCTGGGTCGATTCCTACCCCTACGCCGCCATCTCGGTGTTTGCGCTGCACCCGCAGTACCTGCACCTCAACGGCATTGCCGAGCTGAAAAACAAAGCAGACCGCGCCGAGCTGGCCCGGCTGCGCGACGAGCTAAACGCCAAGGACTTCGTGGACTACGAAGCCGTGATGAACGCCAAGTGGAAGTTTCTCAAGCTCTTGTATAAGCAGGAGAAAAAGAAGTTTCTGGCCGACCCCGAGTTTCAGCAGTTCCGGGCCGAGCAGGCGAGCTGGCTGGTACCCTACGCGGCGTTTTCGGCGCTGCGCGAGCGCTTCGGCACCGCCGACTACCACCAGTGGCCGGCGGAGTTTCGCGCCCCGCGCGACCTGGAGCAACTGACGGCCGAGAGCGCGCCCGACTTCGACGAGTTTGGCCTGCACTTATTCACCCAGTTTCACCTCGACCAGCAGCTGCGCGCCGCCGTGGACTACGGCCGCCGCCGGGGGGTAGTGCTCAAGGGTGACCTGCCCATCGGCATCTACCGCCACTCGGTGGATGCCTGGACTCAGCCTGAACTGTACCACCTCGACCAGCAGGCCGGCGCCCCGCCCGACGACTTCTCGACCACCGGCCAGAACTGGCGCTTTCCGACCTACAACTGGGAGCGCATGGCCCAGGACAACTACCAGTGGTGGCGCGAGCGCCTGGGCCACCTGGCCCGCTACTTCGACGCGCTGCGCATCGACCACATTCTGGGCTTTTTCCGCATCTGGGAAATGCCCGAAAACTCGGTGCAGGGCCTGCTGGGGCACTTTGCCCCCGCCCTACCCCTGCACCGCCACGAGATTCAGCGCCGCCTGGGCTGGTTCGACTACGGCCGGCTGTGCGAGCCCTACATCCGCTGGCACCTGCTGGAGCAAACCTTCGGCGACGAGGCCCAAGCCGTGTTCGACGAGTTTATGGTGGCCGACCAGTACGGGGCCATTCAGCTGCGGCCCGCGGTGGCCAGCCAGCGCCAGATTGAGGCGTATACCGATGCCCAAATCGCGGCCCACCCCGAGCGCGCCGAGTTTCTGCTGCGCGTGCAGCCCGGCCTGTATCACTTCGTGAACGAGGTGCTGTTTTTGCCCGCCGGCAATGACTTCTACCACCCGCGCATCACCCTGAACAAGACCGCCAGCTTTGCCGAGCTGGCCGACGACGAGAGCCGCCGCCGGCTCTACGACGACATCTACGTGGACTTCTTCTTCCGCCGCAACGACGAGTTCTGGCGTGAGCAGGGGCTCATCAAGCTGCCGGCCGTGCGCTACGCCACCAACATGCTCATCTGCGGCGAAGACCTGGGCATGGTGCCCGCCTCGGTGCCCGGCGTGATGCACCAGCTCGGCATTCTGGGTCTGAATATCCAGCGCATGCCCTCCAACCCCGCCACCGAGTTTGGCCACCCCGACAGTGCGCCCTACCTCTCGGTGGTGACCACCGGCAGCCACGACATGAGCACCCTGCGCGGCTGGTGGGAAGAGGACCGCGTGCGCACCCAGCGCTACTACGAAACCATGCTGGGCCATTGGCGCCAGCTGGCGCCCTACTACTGCGAGCCCTGGGTGGTGCGCGAGGTGCTGAGCCAGCACCTGCACTCGCCGGCCATGTGGGCCATTTTCCCGCTCCAGGACTTTCTGGGCATGGATACCCAGTTGCGCCGACCCAACCCGCACGACGAGCAAATCAACGTACCCAGCAATCCGCAGCACTTCTGGAAGTACCGCCTGCACCTACCCCTCGAAGAGCTTATCGAAGCCGTAGGCTTCAACGAGCCTATTCGAGCCCTGGTAGAAGACAGCGGGCGTGGGCCGGCCTACTAGGCCCCTACCCCCCTAAAAAAGCCAAAGGCCGCCCAAGTTGGGCGGCCTTTTTTGTATAGTCAAGCTAGCCTAATGCTCACTCGCCCAGCGACATCTGGCGCAGGTAGGCGCGCATTTTGGGGGTAGCCTCCAGCTCGCGAAACTGCCGCAGCTGGTCAGCCGACAGCAGCTTGCCCGCCACCTGCTGCAGCTGCGCGCGCTCGGCCGGAATCAGCTCGGCTACTTCGGTGGCCGAGTGGTTGGCCGTCTGCACCGCCATATAGTTGATTTCCTGCTCCAAATAGGCCCGCAGCGAGGTGCGCTGCTCATCGGTGAGGGCCAGGCGACTCTTGCAGACCGCCACAAATTGCTCGGCTGCAACCGGTGGCGCGAGTATCGCGGCGATTGGGGCGGCCGCAGTGGGCACCGCCAGGCCAGCTACTAGCGTGCAAGCGCCTACGATGCTGGCCAACAGGTAAGAATGTATACGTGGCATAGAGGTAAGGAGAAGTAAGGAGTGAGAGCCGGTAGTTGCTGACCAGTAGCTACTCCACGCGTTGCGCCAGTCCCTATCTCCTTATATAGAAGCAGTTTACTTACGCGCAACAAATAGTTCGAGCAGCCAGCTAACCCGCAGACTCAAGTTACGCAAGTAAAAATCAACTCATCAATTCTAAGTTCAATTTTTTCTTGAAAAAAGCATCCTATACTCTGCTAGGTGGTCGTGGATAGCAGAAAATCACAAAAAAAATCTGAGTATTTTTTAAAGGTAATTTTGTAATTTTCTAATAAAATTTTTATTAATAAATTTGAAAAGAATGGTACTTGTTTTTTGATTTGAATAATTTTTTGCCCCATTAGGAGCTAATAAAAGCATTTAGACAGAAAAAAGGCCTATTTAACGAAATCGCAATCCGAGTACTTTGGAAAAACGTATTTTTGTCTTGTTCCAGGAAAGCGAGCATATTTTTGCTGCCTAATTACTTAGATACAGCACATTACATTTTTTTCTAAATTATCCCTCCCTCCCCCTTTAACATTGCCTGTTTATGAGGATAACCATACGTTTACTAACCCTCTTGCTAGCGTGGGTGGCCCTAAGTAGGACCGACGCTCTGGCTCAAACGTGCGGCACGGCTACCACGACGGTAGTCTACGGCAGCCGTACCGCTGGCGAAGACTGGAGAAACCACGCGCAGGTAGGCATACCTGATGCCGCCGGAGCTACTAAAGTCAGCACCGGCGGCTATGTACCCACCAGCACCACTACTAGCACGCTGGCGATTGGCACGGTGAACGGCGCAACTATGGCGTGGACGAACGACTTTTCGGCCACCACTGGTAACGCCACTGTCACGTTCACTTTCAACCGGCCGCTGTCCAACTTCACCGTCAACGTGCAGGACATCGACGCTCAGGTAGCAACTATTTTGGGAGGGTCAACTTTCACTGACCGGATTGATTTTGTGGGTGCGAACGGTGGCACGGCCGTCAGCCCTACGCTAACCTCGACTTCGGGAGCAACGCTTGTGGTTCTGGTGAACGGAACCGGCGGCGCGGCTTCGAGAGCCACGGGCGTAGATGATAACAACACCAATACCAGCGCGACCGTCACGGCCACTTTCCCGTCGCCGATTAATACGCTCACGCTGACCTACCGCACGGCCAGCACGGCTAACAACCCGGATGCCCAAGTCGTCGGCATCGACCAGATGACGTGGTGCCGGGTAGTGCCCGTGGCCAACAACGTGACCAATACGACCACGCTGCCCACTAACGCCGGACAAGTCAACCTCGATAATTTGAGCAGCACCGTGGATGGCACAGTGCAGAAATACACTGTGACGGCTATTCCGCCCGCAGCACAAGGCATCCTTTATTATAACTCGACGGGTAGTACCTACGCGGCCGTGGCCAATGGGCAGGCCCTGACGCCGGCCCAGGCCGCCAGCCTGCGCTTTGACCCGGCCGCCGGGGCCACGGGCACCAGCACCACGTTCAGCTACACCGTAACGGACGATGCCAGCCTGACCTCGGCCACTGCTGCCACGTTCACCATTCCGCTGAGCGTGCAAACGCCCTGCGCGGTCACGGCCGCGCTCGACTACAGCAACACTGCCGCCCGCCCCGCCAACGAAGATTGGAAAAACCACGCGGCCATCAGCGTGCCGGCTGGCTCACCACTGACCACCATCGGCACCAGCGGTTATAGCGTAACGGGCAACCCTACCGCCAACACTCTGCAAACGGGCGTGCTAAACGGCACCGCCCAAACCCTAATTTGGAGCAACGACTACCCAAACGCTGGGGCCGCTGACAAATCGACGGTCACTTTTAACTTCAGCCGCCCCGTATCCAACTTCACTGTTCAGGTACAGGATATTGACGCTGCCGCCAACGGCTTCCAGGACCAAGTAGTTTTTACTGGTAGCAACGGCGGCACGACGGTAACGCCCGTGCTGAGCCCGGTTAATCCTAATGCGGCCTACTTCACTATCACCGGCAATACGGCTACGGGGGTAGTGGCCACGGGGGGCAACTCCAGCGCTACCGATGCCAGCGTAGTAGCTTACTTCGGGAGCCCTATCACGAGCCTGACACTGACTTACAGCAACCTTACCGGAGCAGCTGACCCCGGCGCTCAATTCATCGGCATTGACCTGCTGAACTTTTGCCGCTTGGCCCCGGTGGCCAACCCTGTTGCCAGCAGCGTATCAAATGCCGCGAGCAAGGCTTATGTTAATGACATCAGCTCGGAGGTAGATGGCACGGTGCAGTCGTACTCGTTCACCTCGGTGCCAACGGCTGCCCAGGGCACTTTATACATCGGCAATACGGCAGTTACGACCGGTACGGTTATCACGCCCGCGCAGGCCAGCCAACTCACGTTCACGCCCACGGCCGGTTTTGCGGGCACGTTCAGCCTGAACTACACGGTGAAGGATGATGCCAACCAGGTCAGCAGCCCAGCCACCTATGCTATTACGGTAAATGCCAGCGGGGCCAGCGGTACGCCGGCCGCCTGCGCCAACCCCGGCCGCGACGGCTCGCCCACCGGCCTGACGACGAACCCCAACACTTACTACCCCAGCACGGCTACTCAAACGGTAGCGGCCGGGGCTACTTCCATTGCGGTAGGCGTGGCCACGGGCACGACCAACATTGCCGCTGGCGACCTGCTGCTGGTCATTCAGATGCAGGGGGCCGACATCGACTACACGAACACAGACACCTACGGCGACGGCCTGGCCGGCAGCGGAGCTACCGGCAACCTGAGCAACGCCAACTTCACGGCGGGCACTTACGAATACGTGGTAGCCAACAGCGCCATCACCGCCACGGCGGGCGGCACCCTGCAGCTGGCCACGGCCCTGAAGAACGGCTACCAGAACGCGGCCGCCACGACTACGGCCGGGCAGCGCCGCTTCCAGGTAATCCGGGTGCCGCAGTTCAGCAACCTGACGCTGGGCGGCAACATTACGGCCACACCCTGGAACGGCAGCACCGGCGGCATTATTGCCGTTGACGTAGCCAAGCAAACCAACCTCGCGGGCTTCACCATCGATGCGAGCGGCGCGGGCTTCCGCGGCGGCGCGGGCCGCCAGCTGCAAGGGGCAGCCGGTGCTACCGGCACCGACTACGTATTCTCGTCGGGCACGGCGGGCAGCACTGCCGGGGCCCACGCCTCCAAGGGCGAAGGCACGGCCGGCACCCCCTTATTTGTGAACAACAACGGCACCCTGCTCAACACGGGCTCTGACTACCCCGGCGGCAGCAACGGCCGTGGAGCCCCCGGCAACGCGGGCGGCGGCGGCACGGACAACCTGGGCGGCACGGATAACAGCCAGAACTCGGGCGGCGGCGGCGGGGCCAACGGCGGCCGTGGCGGCCGCGGCGGCAATACTTGGAGCACTAACCTGGCCATTGGAGGCGAGCCTGGCGCGGCCTTCGCGGTTGCCAGCAGCAGCCGCTTAGCCCTGGGCGGCGGCGGCGGGGCCGGCGCTACGAACAACGCCACCGGCACGCCGGGTGCCGGCTTCGCCAGCAGCGGGTCTGCCGGCGGCGGCATGGTCATTTTGCGCACGGGTACCATCAGCGGCACGGGTACCATCCTGGCCAACGGAGCAGCGGCCAACAACACGGTGGCTAACGACGGCAGCGGCGGCGGCGGGGCCGGGGGCTCCATCCTGGTAACGGCCACTACCCCGGCCGGCCTGGCCAACCTGACTCTTACCGCCAACGGCGGCACGGGGGGCACTAACACCGGCGGGGGCGTACCCCACGGTCCCGGCGGCGGCGGCGGCGGCGGCGTTATTCTGACGAATGGCTCAGCGGCCACTGCTTCGGCGGCGGGCGCGGCCGCGGGCACCACGAATGGTGGCACTTCTTTCGGTGCGAACCCCGGCCTGACCGGCGACGCTAATACCCAAATCAGCAACAGCGTGGCCAACAGCGTAAGCGGGGCCAGCTGCCCGGCCGATGTGACGACCACCCTCACTGGCCCGACGACGCTGAGTGTTGGACAGCCCGCAGGCTCTTACCCCAGCTATACTGCTACGTTTACCAATAATGGCACGGGAGCAGCAAGCAACGTAACCCAGCGCGTGACACTTCCCGCCGGGGCCACCGTTACTGCGGCCAACCTGCCGACGGGCGCCACCTTCACCACTACTGGTGGCGTGACTACCGTTGATTTTGGCACGGCGGCTTCGCTGGCCAATGGTGCCAGCAATACGTTCTCGTTCAGCTTCAAGGCCCCGGCCACGGCCGGCTCCTACCCCCTGACCAGCAACGTGGCTACCGACGCCAACGAAGGCACCAACACGGCCCCGGATGCGGCTACGCTCACCATTCAGGTGAACAATGCTCCCATTGGCTGCACCCCTTCCTACTACGATAACACGAACTCATATAGTGGCCTGTCGGCCGACTACTACTCGGGAAACTATAACAGTAGCCTAACTTACTTTAATACGAATACGCCTAAGCTCAAGCGGATTGAGAGCACCATTAACTTTCCGACCAACACCAGCTTCGGCGACCTGACCACCAGCGGCGTTTCGACGGCTACCAGTCCGGTCAACCAGAACTTCAGTGCCCGCTACCGTGGCAGCTTTACCATCACTACGGCGGGTAGCTACACGTTCTCGTCCGATATCGATGATAACCTGCAGGTCTGGATTGATGGCAGTGCTGTTCCCACGACAGGGGCTCCGCAAACGACGACTTTCACCCCGACCGCAGGAAACGCGATTATTAGCGTGCCCAGCTATACCACCGGCCAGGCCTCAAGTGCGGCCTTGCCGTTGTCGGCGGGCCCGCACAACATCCTGATTTTCTTTGGCGCGGGTGGTGGCCCGAATAATGTCACCCTGAAGTATTCGGGGCCGGATACGGGTAACAGCGTTGTGATTGTGCCGAATTCGGTATTGTGCGCGGGCCCGTCCAACGTGCCCCCGGTAGCCACTAACGTGACAACTTCGCCCAGCATTCCGAGCAACGCCGGCCCAACTGCCATCAGCCCGCTGGCCGGCACCGACCAGGACGGCACGGTGGATAAGTATGCCATCGCTACCCTACCCCCCGCCGCTCAAGGAACGTTGCGCCTCAATGGGGTAGCCGTTACGGCGGGCCAGGTAATCACTGCTGCCCAAGCAGCCCAGCTCACCTTCCAGCCCGTAGCCAGCTTCTTCGGCGACAACGCGGCCAATGTGACATTCACGTTCTCGGCCATCGATAATTCGGGGCAATACTCGAATAGCGTGGCAACTTACACCATTCCGGTAACGGCATCCGCCGACGTGACCACGGCCCTGACCGGCCCCGCCACGGTAGTGCCGGGCCAGCCCACAGGCACCTACACGGCCACGTTCACCAACGAAGGCACGGCTACGGCTTCGAACGTTACCCGCAAGGTGACGCTGCCCGCCGGCGCGACCAACGTGGTACTACCCACCGGGGCTACGCTCTCGGGTAGCACCATTGACTTCGGCACGGCCACTACGCTGGCCAGCGGAGCCAGCAACTCGTTCAGCTTCAGCTTTACCCCGGCCGCCACGGCTACGGGCAGCCTGGCCATTACGAGCAACGCGACCACTACGACTTCGCAGGGTGTTAACACCGCCCCCGACTTCTCGACCATCACGGCGACGGTAGCCCCGGTTGCCGACGTAGCTACGACCCTCGTGGCTAACACGACGCCGGTACCAGCCGGCACGCCGGCTTCGGCTACCAACCCGGCCAAGTTTACCGTCACGTTCAGCAACAATGGCCCAGTTACGGCCAATGGGATTACGGCTACGGTTCAGCTCCCGGCCGGCTTGAGCAACGTTACCATTTCCTTCCCGAATGGAAATCCTGGCGGCATAACTGGCACGTATGACTCGGGCACGGGGGTAGTAACCTACTCGGGTATTACGTCTAGTCCGAGTGGCGGCACCATCACCTCCGGCATTGCCTTCGACGCGCCGGTTAACGGTCCGGTAGTAGCTACTTCGTTTATCTCGACGACGACCAACGAAGCCGGCAAGCAGGCCAACAACACGGCCAGCGCGACCATCGCCATCTCCCCGACCTTCGACCTGGCGACGACCATCAGCGGTCCGGTTTCGGCGGTGCCCGGCGACTTGGTAACCCTGGCCGTGATGACGACCAACAACGGCCCGAGCGCTTCGCCCAACGCGGTGCAAACCGTATCGCTGCCGCAGGGCCTGACCAATGTGTACGTAAGTAACGGTGGGGTCTACAACGGGGCTTCGACGGCGCAGAACATCACGGTGAACGGCGTGACATACACGAACGTGCAGCCCGGCCAGGTGGTATTTCCCACCATTGGCAGCCTGCCCAACGGCCAGACCGTGGCTAACTCGGTGAGCTTCTCGCAACCAGCTTCGGCGTACTCACCGACGGCCAAGGTTACTACTTCGGGCATCGGCGAAACGAACACGGTCAACAACACGGCCTACCTCAATGGAGCCACTAGCAGCACGAGCCTGACGCTGGCGACGCCAACAACGGGCACGGCCAACGCCTACACGACTATTTCCACGTCGACACCCTCGACCACGATAGGCGGCTCGGTAACGCTGACCGTAGTAACGGGCAACAATGGCCCCAACCAGGCTACCGGCGTAACGCAGACGGTGCAGCTGCTGCCGGGCCTCACTGGCCTGACGATTTCTAACAGCGGCACCTACAACAGCACGACGGGCATTGTTACATTCCCTACCCTAACCGATGGGGCCAACGGCAGTGCCAGCGGCACGAGCGTGACGAACACCATCACCTTCGCGGCCCCGGCCAGCACGGGCAATAATGGCCAGCTGCTGGCGATGGCCGCCGTGAGCACCACCAACATCGACCCAGTTCCGGCCGATAACGTGGCCTCGGTAGGGGTGACGCTGGTACAATCGTCTGACCTAAGCACGACCGTTACGGGTCCGGTTTCGGCGCAGGCCGGCCAGCCGGTTACCTACACGGCCCGCTTCCTCAACAGCGGCCCGATGACGGCAACTAACGTAGCCGAAACCGTGCAGCTGCCGGCCGGCCTGGGGACCAACGGCGTGACCGTGACTGATGCTACGGGCGCCGTAGTTACTACGGGCGTGAGCTACAATAGCACGACTGGCCTGCTGACCCTACCGACCCTGACCACTGACATAAGCGGGGCCTTGCAGGTGTATAACCTGACGTTTGTGGCCCCCTCGCAGAACCTAGCGGTGCGCAGCAGCGTGTCGTCGGCGACCACCGATGCGGCCCTGACCAACAACAGCGCTGTCGCTACCACTGCCGTTTCGGCCAGCGCCGACCTGGCCACGACCGTAACTGGCCCGGCTACTGCCGCGGTAGGCAGTGCCGTTACCTACTCGGTGACCACGACCAACAACGGCCTCTCGACGGCTACCAATGCCGCAACGACCCTGCAGCTGGCGGCTGGCTTCACTACGGCAACCATCCAGGTGGGTGGCCAGACCGGCACGTTGAGCGGTAATACCATCTCGTTCGCCAACGGGGCCACCTACAATACATCGACCGGCCTCGTGACTTTCCTGACCGTAGCCACGCAGGCGGCGGGGGCTACTACGACCAACTACGTGACCTTCGTGATGCCCAACGCGACCGGCGGCCAGACCACTGGGGTAGCCTCCGTATCGTCGGCCACTACCGACCCTGCTTTGGGCAACAACACGGCCAGCGTAGCCACGAGCGTGGCCCCGACTACGACGACCTCGGCCGACATTACGGCGGCTGTAACTGCCGGGGCTACTTCGGCCACGCCGGGCTCGACCATCGCCTTCACGGCTACCTATGGCAACAACGGCACCGACCCGGCCGTGAACGTAGTGCCCACGCTGCAGCTGGCACCAGGCCTCACCACGGCTACCCTCACGGTAGCTGGGCAAACGGGCACGCTCAGCAACGGGGTGATTACCTTCTCGACCAGCGGCGCGGTGTACAACACGCAAACGGGCCTGGTCACCTTCCCGACCATCGCCAGCCAGGCCAGTGGCACTACTGGCAACGTGAGCTATGCCGTGAACGTGACGGCGCCGGGCAACGGCACCGTCACGGCCGTGGCCGCCACCACCTCGAATACGAGCGAGCCTAACACTGCCGCGGCTCAGGCCAACGACGTAGCCAGCACGAGCGTCACCATCACGCCAACGTTTGACGAGGTGACGAGCCTCAGCGGCCCTGCCTCGGCCCCGGCCGGTAGCAGCCAGACATACACCGTGACCACGACCAACAACGGGCCGTCGCTCACGACCGGCACCACGACCCAGACGGTGACGCTACCCGCCGGCGTTACGGCTACCAACATCAGCAATGGTGGCACCCAGTCGGGGACTACCATTACCTGGACCGTGCCGGCCGGCCAGGCCGCCGGCGCCAACGGTGCGGTAGCGAATAGCTTCACCATCACACAGCCCACGGGCGGCGCTTCGCTGACGGCTAACGTGACTTCGCCCGGCGAGAGCACCACGACCAACAACACGGCTTACCTCAACGGGGCAACCGTGGCGACCGCTACCACGATTACCAACCTGGCACCGCTGGCTTACGCCGTAGTGAACACGCTGCAAGGGCCGCAGTCGAACGAGGCCGGTGGCTTGGCCAATGGCCTGCTCATCTCGCCGCTCGCCGCTTCGGACCCCGAAAACAGCTTCGCTACCCAGAAGTACACCGTAGTGGCCGCGCCCGATGCCTCGCAAGGCACCCTGTACTACAACTCGACCGGCACCACCTACGTGGCCGTAGCCAGCGGGCAGACCCTGACCAACGCGCAGGCCCAAACGCTGAAGTTCAAAGCCGCTACCGGCTACACCGGTAATGCTTCCTTCACCTACCTGACCACCGACGCGGCCGGCAACGTATCGCCCACCGTGAACTACACTATCCCAGTGGAGTCGGATATCGATGCCCCAGCCTACACGGTGTTGCCGGCCAAAACCACTGCCTACACGACCGGCGACATTATTGCCTACACCACGGATACCAACGGGGCGGTTTACAACGCAGCTACCGCGCTGGTTTACAAAACGGATGGCACCCTGCAAACCGGGGCCAACAACGGGGTAGGCAGCGCGGTGGCGGGAGCCTTCACCAGCACCACCAGCGGCGTAACTTCTCTGACTGACCTGGGCCTGACGCTGGATACCAACGGCCGCATTGTAGTGTCGAACCCCGGTACCGTCGCCAGCCCCAACCTGCGGGCCGGCACCTACACGGTGTCCATCACGACTACGGATGCCAACGGCGGCATCACTACGCAGACGGTATCATTCACTATCAAGCCCAACCCGCTGCCGGTAGTGCTCACGGCCTTCACGGCTCAGGCCGTGCAGAACCGCGACGCCCTGCTCAACTGGGCCACTGCCTCGGAGCAGAACAGCGCCAGCTTCGAAGTGGAGCGCAGCCTGGATGGCACCAGCTTTACCAAAATTGGCCAGTTGGCTGCCCAAGGCACTACCACCACGGCCCATGCCTACACGTTCACGGATGCGGGCATTGGGACTACCGCTCAAGGCTCGGTGTACTACCGCCTGCGGCAGCTTGACCTCAACGGGGTAGTGTCGTACTCGCCGACGCGCACCGTGAGCTTCACCAAAGCGACCACCGTGGCGCTGAGCATCTACCCCAATCCGGCCACTACCGGCACCGTGCTCGACCTGAGTGCCCTGCCAGCGGCCAGCTCGTACCAGGTAGTAGTGCTTGATGCCACCGGCCGCCAGGTGCTGACTGCCACGCAGGCCGGGGGCCTACCCCTGCCCCTGGACCTGACGTCCTTGGCCAGCGGCACCTACAACGTGCTCGTTACGGGTAAGCTGGCCGATGGCACGGCTCTTCGCCAGGCGCTCCGCCTGATTAAAGAGTAAAGCGGCTTCGGCTTCCGGACCTCTTCCCGTGCAAACCCCCTGCTGGCCTTCAGCAGGGGGTTTGTTTTTGGTAGCTCCTCGAGCTAGCCTCCGCCACGCCTTGCGCGGCCACCAGCCCAGTGAGCAGGGGTAGGGGTGCTGAAAAAGTAATTAATTTATTCTTTTTATAATACAAAAATTTGTCTAGCTATTATTTTCCTGATTCTTGCATTTTGAGAGGCTATTATTTTTCAAATTCAAGAAAATGAAGCTTTCTGGGTCGCTTTGCTCGAACCCCCTTTTTATACTGGGACAATTGTCCCAACTTCGTACTTCAAATCGTCTTCACATTATTTTACAAAATTGTTAGACTAATTCTCTACGCATTCCTTTTTCACTATTTCCACTTTCATGAAAGCACTGTTACTTGGATTATTAGCTATCTTATGCAGTAATCTGGCCATCGGCCAAACTTTGTATACGTTCAATGGCGGCGGAACCACTGGCGTTTGGACTGACCCCACCATTTGGACCACCGACCCGACCGGCTCCACCAGCATCAACTCGCGGGTGCCGGCCGCCAACGACAACGTAGTGGTTACCAACAGCTTCGTGGTGACGGTGAACAGCGCCATAGCTACCACCGGGCTCAACGTCACGATACAGAAGGGCGGCGTGCTCGATTTGCAATCGGCCAGCGCCACTTTCGCTACCCTCACCAGCCTGGCGGGCCAGGGCACGCTGCGCATTGGCGCCCCTTATTTCCCGCCGGTTACGACCAACAACTTCGACGATGCCGGCACCGGCACCGTCGAGTTCTACAACTGGCCGGCGGGCTCTACGATGCTGCCGCAGCCAACCTCCGGCCTGTATAACAACCTACGCCTGCTCAACACGACTGCCACGGCTTACACCGCGCAGCTTGATAATAACTTGACCCTGAATGGCAACCTTACGCTAACCAGAACTAACACGACAGCGACTGCCCCGCTACTTAGCTTCACGCTGGGCAAAACGGCTAGCACCAACCGTACCCTGAACGTGCTGGGCGACATCACGGTAGGGGTTGGTACCTACTTAGGCGTGACGGCCGTAGCCGGCTCGCACGTGCTGAACGCCAGCGGCAGCTTCACCAACAATGGCACCGTGAACCTGCATAACGGCACCACTAACGATGCACAGGTGGCGCTGCTACTTTTCACGGGAGCTACTAATACCAACTTCGCCTGCAATGGCCCCACCGACCTGGGCCTCCTACGGGTTGATAAGGGTACGGACAGCCAGGTAATGCTCAATATCACGGCAACTCCGGGGGCAACGGCCAGCGGCAACCTGCACTTAAATTATGTTGGCGCCGGCAACATCCTGGACCTGGTTAACGGGGTAGCGAAGTTTGGCCCCAACATCGTGCTGCCCAAGATTCACAATGGCACTGCGCAAGGAACTGGTACTGACAGTGGCTTTTATAACCTCGGCTCGACCGCCACGAGCCCTACCCTATGGGTAGCGGGCGCGCAAATTCAAAACAACAGCGCGGATGCCAGGGCCTTCATCATCTGGGGAACTTTGCGGGTGAGCACCGGCAGCGTTTTTGAGTGCCTGACCCCCGATGCGTTGGTAATTCGGGAAGATGGCCAGATTCTGATTGAGGGCGGCACGACCTCGGTCGAGAAATTTCGGCCTTCCAGTACTTCTTCTACTCACCGCGGCTCGTTTATTATCACGGGTGGCCTGTTTGACTGCCGGGGCATTAGCGCAACTCCGGTTGGCGACCAGTTTGCGCGCTTCTCGGTGCCTTATGTATCCCAGTCGTTTCGCATGACCGGCGGCACCATCCGGGTTGAAAACCCGAATACCAACGGGGCCGACGGGTTATTTCACATTGGGGTTAACCCCAACAACGCCATCGTTACCGGGGGCACCATTGAGGTATACCTACCCAACAACAACACCAACGGCAAGATTCTGACCACGGCCCCGCTGTGGAACCTCACCATTCTGAAGCCGACGCTTTCGGGCGGCACCACCAGCAAGGCCATTCTGGCCAACGTTGGGGTGCAGACCACGCCTACCGACTACACGTCGGGCGCCACTACCACCGCCCAGCCGATAACGGTCCTGAACAACTTCACGCTCGACGGCACCAACCCGACCACGTTCGATGCCGCTGGCCTGAACGTGACCATTCAGGGCTCGCTCATTATCAATTCGGGCTGCACCTACCTGCCGGGCGCCAACACCACCACCTTTAGCGGCGGGCAAGACCAGCTGCTGACCAACAACGGCACTATCGGTGCCACGGCAGGGGTAGGGACGTTCAACAACTGGACGATGAATAAGCCCACGGGAACCCTCACGCTGGGCGGTTCGGTGACTGCTTACTATACGCCGGCCGGCACTACCCTATCGCTACTAAAGGGCGTACTCAACGACGGTGGCAACACCATCTACGTGCAGGGTAGCCTGGTTAACTCGGCTTCTCACTCCAGCGGAGGCGGCTCGGGCAGCATTGTTATCAACGGCACGAGCCCCCAAACCATCAGTGGCGACGGCACGGGCGTGTTTGGCAACCTAGAATTAAACAGCGGCGTGGCCACCGGCACCGTAGCCGCCACGCTCACCGCCAACATGAGCGTGGCCAGCGTGCTGACCATGTCGAGCACCAACATTCTAGCCATCGGCGCCAACCGCCTGGCCCTCACCAACGTGCTAAGCTCGGCACTGGTACTGGGTCCCGGCAACAACTACTCGACCAGCTGCTTCATCCAAACGAATGGCAACCAGAGTGACCTGGGCCTGCAGAAAACCTACGGCAAGAGCGACATATTTACTTTCCCGGTGGGCACGGGCGTGGGCAGCACGGCCCGCTACGCGCCCGCCACTATTGAGCTGCGCCTGGCCTCGTCGGCGCCGCTCGATAAGTTTGGCCGCATCAGCGTCAGCCCCACCAAGACGCGCAACCCGTTCGTGACGGGCACCACCAACTCGCTGGCTTATTACTGGAAGGTGCGCAGCGCCGGCTTTGGCACCATTCCCAGCGGCTCGGTCTACGAAACCTTCACCATGACCAATGCGGATGCCACCGGCACGCTGGCCAACTACGTGCCGGCCCGCTACCTGCCCGTGGCCTGGACGACCTACCCCAAGAGCGGCATGAAGATAGGCGCCTCGGTTTCTACCATCGCCATCAGTGCCCTCGACGCGTTCGACGGCGAGTTCACGGCCGGCGAGCCCGCTGCTTTCGGGCCCATCACCTCCTTTTATAGCCGCACCAACGGCAACTGGACCACCAACACCACGTGGAGCACCGCCAGCAACACTGGCGCCGCGGTGCCCGCTGGCAGCACGGCCGGCACTAACTTCCCCGGCCCCGGCAACCCCGTTTTTATTGGCTCGGCCAGCACCGGGGTATACCACACGGTAGTGGTCCCCGCCAACACGGCCAACTCGGGTTCGCTGGTTATCGACCGTGGCTCGGTACTGGACATTGGCCTTACTACCGGTCACAACTTCGGCGCCCTACCCGACTCGAAGGTGGGGGGCTCGGGCCGTTTGCGCATCAGTTCCTCGACGGCCACGGCTACCTTCCCCGGCGGCGACTTTGGCTCGTTCATCCAGTATGGTGGGGGCACGGTGGAGTACTACACCACCGGCGCGGTAAACTTTACGGTACCCACGACGTCGGGCTCGCTCACGCTGAACCAGTACCGCAGCCTGTGGCTGAACGCCGCCAGCGGCCAGACCGTTACCCTACCCGCCCAGGACCTGCGCATCTATGCCCAACTCAAAACCGGCGTGGCCAATGGGTCAACTACGTTCCCCGGCACCGTCCTGTTTAGCAGCGGCACCACCGGCAACATCCGCGCCGACTCACTGCTGGCCGTGCAGGCCGGGGTGCTCCAGCTCCAGAACACGAACGCCCGCACCCTGACCGTCGATACGGATGTGCGGGTAGACGCCAACGCGTCGTTCAACGTCGTCAACAACGCGGCCCTGACCCACGCACTCTCCGTGGGCGGCTCGCTCGTCAACAATGGCACCCTCGACTTCAAGGTGGGTACTGGCCAGGTGAGCCTCACCTTCCTGAATAGCCAGAATGCCTACCTGACCAGCGCCGGGGCGCTCACCGACCTCTACACGCTCACGGTGAATAAAGGCACCGGGCGGACCGCCCTCCTAAACCTGGATGGCACTGGCTTGCTCACTACCCCCACCAACGGCTGGCTAACGCTGACCAATGGTACGCTGCGCTATGCCAAAACCGGGAACGGGGCTGCCACCAACGTCCTGACCATCCACGACGGAGTGGCTACCCCCTACCTCATCACCGACAACGCCGGCCTGACCGTGGACGCCAGCGGTGGCACCGTTACGGTGGCTACCAACAACAACGCGGCGGCCGACCTGAAGCTGGCCGGCCAGCTGCTGCTACTGCAAGGTACCCTGAAGGTGGGGGCCAGTGGCAACGTGGGCAACGACCTGGAGTATGCCAGCGCCGGGGCTCCCGGCCTAAAAATAACCGGCGGCAACCTGTACGTGAACGGCCAGATTCGGCGCACGGTGGCCAACCTCGACGGCGCGCTGCGCTTTGACCAGAGCGCGGGCACCATCGACATCGACGGCCAGGGTGCCTCGGCGGCTCAGAGCAACGAGCGCGGCCTGTTTGAGGTGCAGGGCACGGGTAGCATCTTCCGCATGAGCGGGGGCACGCTGAACCTGCACCGCTCGAACCAGAAGAGCCCCATTCTCACGGCCGACCTGTACCTGGCCCCCGACTCGACGGTAGTAACCGGCGGCACGGTGGTGCTGGGCAACGCGGCGGCTGGCGTGGGCAACGTCACCATCAGCGTTAACTCCACGGTGCCGCTCTACGACCTGCGCGTGGAAACGGGCGCCAACAACAACAACACCAACACTGGCCTGCTGACCGGCGTGATTCCGCTGACGCTGAAAGGCTCGCTGACCATTGGCAATGACAACTCATTTTTCAATGCGAATAGCCTGGGGCTGAATCTTTACCAAAACCTGATTAACAACAACACCTCGGCTAGCACGGCGCTGAATGCCGGGGGCTTCCAGCCCATCACCACGACGCAGACTACCACCTTCCTGGGGGGGGTAGCCACGCAGCAGCTCACGGGCACGGCCAGTAACCTGACGGTATTTGGCAGCCTCACGGTGAATAACCCGCTGACCAGCGGCACCCTGCAGCTCGGCGGCAATGCCCTGACGGCGGGCATGCTGACTCTCACCAAGGGCACACTCGACGACAATGGCAAGACGATGACGGCGCTGGGCGACGTGCTGAACTCGACGGCGCACCTGAGCGGCGGCCCCGGCACCGGCAGTCTGATACTGGCGGGCACGGTGAACCAGAACATCGGGGGTAACGGCAAGGGCCGCTTCGGCAACGTGAACCTGAACAACGCGGCCGGTGCTACTACTACGGCCAACCAGGAAGTCACGAAGGTATTGACCATGACCAACGGCGTGCTTACCATTGGCTCTAACCTGCTGTGGCTCAGCAACCCGGCCGCCGGCGCGGTAACCGGCTTCGGCACCACGCGCTTTATCCGCACCAACGGCATCGTGGCCGACCTGGGCGTGCGCAAGAACTACCCCAGCGGCGCCACCAACTTTACTTTCCCGCTGGGCTCGGCCGCCAAGTACGCGCCGGTGGTGATGAACGTGAGCGCCAACTCGGCGGCCGGCACGCTCACCGTGCAGCCCATTGACCTGGCCCACCCTTCGACCACGGACCCGACCACCGGCACGCCCAACAAGATTTCTTTCTACTGGAAAGTGAGCAGCACCCTCAGCTCGCCCACGGTTGATATGCAGTACATGTATAGCAGCGGCGACGTGATAGGCACCGAGGCCACGTACAAGCTCGGCCGCTTCTACAACGGCACCTGGACGCCGACCGGGGGCATTACCGCCAGCACGGTCAGCACCACCAATCACACGCTCAGCGTCACGGGCTTCACGGGCACGGGGGGCGTCATCGACGGTGACTACACGGGCGGCGACCCCACGGAGTTTGCCACGGTGTTTACGTACTACAGCCGCAACGCCACGGCCGGCCTGGCCGCCGGAGCGGTGTGGACCAACGCCTCTACCTGGACCTACAACGCCGACGGCACCGACTCGACGCCCCTGCCGCTGACCTACCCCACGCTGTCTAACCCAGTAGTTATCAGAGGTGGGCACCTCGTGACGGCCGGCAGCGCCAGCCGGGCGGCGGCCAGCCTAAACCTGCTGGGCACGCTCGACCTGGGAACCTACGGTGCCAATAACTTCAGCACCATCACGGGCACCGGCACCCTGCGCATTGGCTCGGCCCTGTTCCCGGCCGGCAACTACACTACGTTCGTGGCCAATACCGGGGGCACGGTAGACTACTCCGGGGCCGTGCAGCTGCCCGCCCGCGACACGTACAACAACCTAACTTTTTCGGGTGGCAACGGCAAGCAGCTGAGCAACCAGGACCTGACCCTCAACGGCGCGCTGACCGTGGCGGCCGGCACCACCGTGGACAACCCCACCAGCCAGAACATCACCCTGAACTCGGCCACGAGCGGAGCTACCGTGAGCGGCACGTTCAACCTCAACGACGGGGCCTTAACTACGAGCGCTTTCTTGGCTACGAACGCGGGCGGCACGCTCAACCTGGGCGCGGGCGCCGTCAACATCGGCACCACGCTCACCAACGGCGGCACGCTCAACAACGGCACTGGTAACGTCAACGTCGGCACGGCCTTTAGCAACAGCGGCACCTACAATGCGAACGTGAAAACCGGCAACCTCACCGTCGGCACCACTTTCGCCAACAGCGGCACTTACAACGCGGGCGTGGGCACGCTGCTCGTCAACAGCAACTTCAGCAACGTGGCCAACGCCACCTTTACGGCGGCGAGCGGTGATGTGAACGTGCTGGGTAATCTCTCGAACGCGGGCACCTACAACGTGGTGGACGGGGTCTTGAAAAACTACTTGCGCGTTACGGGAGACTTTACCAACTCCAACCAGTTCGCGGCGGCGGGCAGCACGGTCATTCTGCACGGCAATTTCAGCAACACCAGCGGCACCAGCTTCGACGCCGGCACCAGCCTGGTGGTGCTTACTACCGATAATAACCAGACGCTGACGGGCACTACCAGCTTCTTCGACCTGCAAAAGACCGGGGCCAATGACCTCACGCTCGGCACCAATACCAACGTGACCGTGGGCGACTTGCTGACCATGAATAATGGCCTCATCTACACGGGCACCAGCAACACGGTGGCCCTGACGAACACGGCCACGCAACCCATTGTGGGGGCTACCACGACCTCCTACGTGGCGGGCCGCCTGAGCATGAAGCTACCCAACGCCGCCGCCAGCATCCGGGTGTTTCCGGTAGGCCTGGGTGGCCGCTACCGGCCCGTTACGATTACGCCGCAGGCAGCTTCCACCAACCCGGTGGTGCTGGTCGAAATCTTTAACAGCGCCCCTACCGGTACGCTTGATGCCACGCTGTCGAATATGTCGTCCAACCGGTACTACCGCATCCAGCTGCTATCGGCTTCGGGTACTCTGGCCGCGTCGGCCATCCAGCTGAGCTACAATACCGATGTGGTGGACGAGCAGGTATTCGTGCCGGGCAACCTGCGCGTAGCCCAGGCCAGCAGCCCGAGTGGCCCCTGGAGCACCGCTGGCGGAGCCGGCGTGTTCTCACCCGCCTCCCCGCGCGGCTACACCACTTCGGCATCCGCCCAAACCACGATTAACAACACCTCGTTCTTCGCGCTGGCTTCCACCAACAAAGTGGATAACCCCCTGACCCCCGCGCCGCTGCCCGTGCAGCTGGTGCAGTTTAGTGCCGTGCGCCAGGGCGCGGCCGTGCGCGTGGCCTGGGCTACGGCTACGGAGCAAAACAGCGACTACTTCGTGGTGCAGCGCTCGGCCGACGGCCGCACGTTTGCCGACGTGCAGCGCGTGGCGGCCCTGGGCACCAGCGCCAGCCGCCACGACTATACTGCTCTCGATACCAAGCCCCTACCCGGCCTGAGCTACTACCGCCTGCACCAGGTCGATACCAATGGCCAGGACGACTACTCGCCCGTGGTGGCCGTGCGCTTCGAGGGCACGCCAGCGGCGGCGCCTACCCTGGTGGCGTATCCGAACCCCGCTACCAAGCAAGGCTTCCAGCTGCTCACGACCAACCTGGGCACGGCGGGCGGCCTGGTGCAGGTATTCGACAACGTGGGGCGCGTGGTGCTGACGCACACCGCCGGCGCGGCCGAGGCTACCATTCAGCCAACCCGGCCGCTGGCTAGTGGCCTGTACTTCGTGACGTGGCAAACGGCCGATGGCCTGAAGCTGACGACCAAGGTAGTAGTGGAATAAACCCGGCCCTACCCCCACCAAAAAGCCGTGGCTACTTTCGCTGGTGACCGCGCTCCTACTACCTGCCGCCCAGAAGCTGTTTGAGTTAGTAAAACAACCGTCCGCCCGGTGTAGAGACGCGGCCTTGCGTTTCGGTGGCCGCGCCGCGAGGCCGCATTTTATTCAGCACCAAGACGCAAGGAGGCATCTCTACACAGGGCGGACGGTTCAAAAATTTAACTCCCACCGCCAGCTGGGGGGTTGCCCATACCGCTTCGGCTCCCCAGCAAGCCAGGCGCGGGCACAGGCAAAAGGCCCCACCCGAACAGTCGGGTGGGGCCTTGCTGGTGAGGCGGCCCTGGCGGGGCCGCGGGGGGTAGGGGGTTATTCTTTCACAATGCGGCGCACGGCCGTTGCGGTGCCCTGGCGCACTTCGAGCAAGTATACCCCAGCGGCGAGGCTGGCCGGCAGGCGCAGGGGCTGCTGGGGCAGCAGCGCCACCGGAGCCATTACCAGCCGCCCGGTGAGGTCGCGCAGGGCCGCCGTGGCAGCGCCAGCCTGCGGCAGCTCTACCCGAATGTAGTCGGTGGCCGGATTCGGGAACACGGCGAGGCCGGGCAAGGCCAGGCTGGCTTGCGTAGCCAGCACCAGGTTGAAGCTGGCCGTGCTGGTGGCCGTGCCGCCGGGCGTCACCACCGTCAGCGGGCCGCTCACGTTGCTGGTGCTGCCGGGCACCACCAGCGTAAGGGTAGTGCCCGACACCACCGTATAGCTGGGAATATTCAGGCTGCCAATGCTCACGGCCGTGGCCCCGGTCAGGTTGGTACCCGTGATGGTGACCGTGGTGCCGGGGCCGCCCATAGTAGGCGTGAAGCTGGTAATGGTGGGCGCCAATACGGGCACCGTCACCGTGAAGGCGCTGGCGCTGGTGGCGGTGCCGCCCGGCGTGGTCACGGCAATGAGGCCCGAGGCCGCCCCCGTGGGCACCACAAACGTGATAGTGGCGGCATCAGCCACCGTAAAAGTTGGTACCCCTACCCCATTCAGCGTCAGCGAAGTGGCACCCGTCAGGTTGGTGCCCGTCACCGTCACCGTAGTGCCCACCGGCCCGCTGGCGGGCGTGAAGCTGGCAATGGCCGGCGCGAAGGCCGTCGGCGCAAAGGCCATGCCCCGGAATACCTTGTTGGTACCAGCCGTGGCAACGGGGGCGGGCAGGTCGGTGAGCGTGGGGGCCGTGTTGTAGCCCGTGTTATCGCTGAGGAAAAACAGGCCGCTGCTGCTGGCCGCTGCCAGCGACACCGTGGTGCCGCTGACCGAGCCATTGAGGCCCCGCACGGCGGCGGTAGCGCTGCCCGCAATGGTGCCGTTCTGCACCCAGGTGCCCCCCACCAGGCTCCATTTCTGAATGCCGCCGGCGGCGCTGCGGTCGTCGGCTACGTACACGACATCGACGCCGGGCACGGCGGCGCTCAGGTCAGCAAAGTAAAATCCGTAGGGGCTGGAGCCCGACGTGGCACCCGGAAAACCCGGCAGCGCCGCCACGGTCTGGCCCGCGGCGGTGGGCAGGCCAGTACCTACCTGGCTGATGCCGAAGTAAGGGCTGGAGGCCGATGAAATGTACAGGTTGCCGCCGGCTGCGTTGAGACTGCGAACATTCGTCGGGGCCGTGTTGAGCTGCGTGGTCATGGCCGTGCCAAACGCCTGGTAGCGCACGCCCGAGTTGCCCCCCACACTGTAAAAGCTCGTGCCATCGACCGTGGCCGCCGCCCGAATACTTACGCCACTAAATGCGTCGCCCGTGCTGGTGCTGGTGTCGAAGGTGCCATCGGCGGCAATCAGGCCAATTACCCGCGCCACATCGGTCGTCTGCGAGGTCGATATGCTTGGGGTGCCCACCCCGGCCCCGTAGCCGGCCAATACCAGGTAGCGGCCGTCGGCCGAGCGGGTCAGCCCCAGCTCTGAAGTGGCGTTGCCACTAGCCGTCAGGATGCGGTTGTTGCCGCTCACGGAGGTGGGTAGGGCGATAGTCTGCACCAGGGTGCCGCTGGTAGTGTACTCATCTAAGAATACCTCCGTGGCCGCCGCCGTTAGCGCGGACGTTCCGCTGCCCACGCGCGCCACCACTAAATTGCCCGGCGTGAAAGGGGCCGCCGAAGCCAGTGCGGGCCACAAAGCCAAGGCTGCGCCTACCAAGCCAAGCACCCGCGATGAATAGAAACTTCTCATAAAATAAGAGGAAAAAAGAAAGAAAATAATTGAAAAAGGTCCTATTGCTACCTCATCCATTTCAAAGATATAGCCTTCTCTCCCCAAAAATCCCTATTCTAACTTCATCTTCAGCGCGACTGCATAGAGTATCCATTTGCCCGTCATGCGCGAGCACTATTTTATAATCTTATAATGCAATGGCGCCAGGCATCCGGGCGCCCGGCTACTATCCGCCAGGCCAGACAGCCTGGTAGCACCGGGCCGCCGGCCGGGCGCAAGCGCCGCCCCTTCCCGGCTGGCGGCCCGTACTTCGTGGTTTCGCCAGCTTTTTTCTACGATGTCTGACTCTGCCTCCAAGCTCACTCACCTCAACGATGCCGGCCAGCCAGCGATGGTTAATGTCGGCGGCAAGGCCGTGACGGCCCGCGTGGCCCGCGCTCGCGCCCGCGTGCGCCTCGGGGCCGATATTTTGGCCCTGGTAACGGCCGGCGACCTGCCCACGCGCAAGGGGCCGGTGTTTCAAACGGCTATTATCGCGGGCGTGATGGCGGCCAAGAAAACGGCCGACCTCATTCCCCTCTGCCACCCGCTGGGGCTCGACGACTGCCAGGTGCACATCACGGTCCTACCCCCCGACTCGCTGCTGATTGAGTGCACGGCCCGCGTCACGGGCAAAACCGGTATTGAAATGGAAGCCCTCACCGGCGCCTCGGTGGCCGCCCTCACGGTGTACGATATGTGCAAAGCGATGTCGCACCACATTGTGATTGAGGAAATCCGGTTGCTAGAGAAGACGGGCGGGAAGTCCGATTTTCACCACGCTGATTAGCAGCTACGGGTGGGCCGACACCCACACGGTGCCGTCTTCGTATTCTTCCTTTTTCCAGATGGGCACAACCTCCTTCAGCGTGTCGATGATGAACTGGCAGGCGGCAAACGAGTCGGCGCGGTGCGGCGTGGACACGGCTACGACCACCGCCACGTCGCCGATTTCGAGGGTGCCGTGGCGGTGCGTCACGGCCACGCGGCGCAGCATGGGCCACTTTTCCTGGGCCATTTCGGCCACGCGACGCAGCTGGTGCAGCGCCATGGGGGGGTAGGCTTCGTAGTGCAGGCGCACCACGCGGCGGCCGTCGCTGCGGTTGCGTACCGTGCCGATGAAGGCATTGACGGCCCCGGCCTCGTCCGACTCGGCGGCGTGCAGCACGGCGGCCACGTCGATGGCCTGGTCGGTGAGGCCGATGTGGTGATTCACAGTCATATAATAGCTAAGCAGGCTAGTCCCTACCCCCCGCTCACGGGCGGAATAAGGGCAATCTCGTCGCGCTCGTGCAGGGCCACATCCGCGGCCGCATACTCGTTGTTGACGGCCACGGCCAGGCTGCGCAGGCCGGCCAGCGGGGGGTAGGTGGCGCGCAATTCGGCCAGCAGGCCGGCGGCCGACTGCCCAGCCGGCACAGTCAACTCCAACGACGACTGCCCCACGATTTCGCGGGCAATGCCAAAAAGGGCAACGGTTAATTTCATGTTATCAATCATCAGTTATCAATCACCAATTATC
>CAZZWL010000056.1:20400-32809 GCA_964657755.1 uncultured Rhodanobacter sp. | reverse complement strand
CTGTAGCCCCCGCCGCCCCCGCCGTTGTAGCCCCCGCCATAGCCGCTGCCGTTGTTGGCGGCGGGGCTGCCGCTGCTGCCCACGTAGAGGGTCAGCACTTCGCCCGGCGTGACGGCCAGCGTGGCTTGCACCTGCGCCCCGGCCCCGCCGGCATGGTTGCCGTTGCCATCCTGGGAGGTGCCGCCCGCTGCCCCCGTCGCCTGCACGCCCAGGCTGAATACGCCCGCCGGCACGGTATAGGTCTGCGGGGCACCCGTGTAGCCAAAGCTCACGGCCGGCCCCTGATAGGGCTGGGCCGCGGCCGCGAGGCTTTCCACCCAGCGGCTGCCGTTCCAGGTATTGAGCTGGTTGGTGCTGGTATTGAAGATGGTGAGGCCGATGGCCGGGCTGGTGAGCAAGTCGCGCTGCGGCTGGGTGAGGTTCTGCACGGTCAGGTTCACGAAGTTGGTGCCGTCGAGTACTGGCGCGGGCGCGGTGGTGCCCGGCGAGAGCACAACGTAGCCATTGCCGGCCTGGTAGGCGGCCGTGAGCACGGCCCCCGCATTGCCGGTGGGGCTAAGCCACGAGGAGCCACCGCCGCCGCCGCCGTAGTCGATAGACCCGCCGCCGCCGTAGTAGCCGCCCCCGCCCCCGCCGCCCGCGTTGTTGGTGCCGCCGGAGCGGATAGCGGGCGAGTCGCCGCCTTGGCCCAGTGCCCCGCCGGTGCTGCCGCCTGCGCTTTGGGTGGCCCCCGTGCCGGCCCTACCGGGAATGGGGTACGAGCCGTCGGAGCCGGTAGGGGCCCCGCCGGCCCCGCCGGTTCCGTTGTAGCCGCCGCCCCCGCCGCCGGCCGCTACCAGCAGTCGGGCGGTCAGGGCTGTGCTCGGGGCTGTAGCCGAGCGGCGCACGTCGCTGGCCCCGCCGCCCCCGCCGGCCCGGGAGCCGCTGCTGAAACTTCCGTTGCCGCCGCCATTGTAGCCGGCCCCGCCCGGCGCATTGGGGGAGGGGCTACCGGCCCCGCCCACATAGACGGTGAGCACCTCGCCCGGCGTGACGGCCAGCGTGGCCTGTACCCGCGCTCCCAGGCCGCCGGCATTGCTGCCTCCGTTGCTGCCACCCTGCGCCCCGGCCGCATCCACGCGCAGCGTGGTTACGCCGGCCGGCACAGTGTAGGTCTGGGCCGCGCCGGTGTAGGTGAAGGTGCTGACCGGGTTGAGTTGGGTGGCCTGCTCAGTGGTCGTCAGGCTTTCCGTCCAGCTGGTGCCGTTCCAGGTGTTGAGCTTGGTGGTGGTGGTATTGTAGATGGTGAGGCCGGCCGCCGGGCTGGCAATGGCGTCGCGCTGGGCGGTGGTCAGGCGCGGGGCCAGCAGGCCCTTGGTGGTGCTGCTCACGTCGAGCGCCGCCGAAGCGGCGGGCGTGGTGGTGCCAATGCCCACCGCGCCCGTCTGGGCGTGGGCGAGGCGGGGGACGGCGGCCAGCAGGAGCAGGGCGGCCAGCGGGGCGAGGAGGTAACGGTTCAGCATAAAAAGGCGGAAGAGGTAGCAGTAGAAAAACGGTGTGGTAAGCGGTCTGCCCCGCAGTGCGGCACCGCCAGCGCCGAGGGCCAACCTCAGGCGCCGACGGGCCGCCAGCTCCGCCTAAAGGAAGCTGCTGCTACCCTGGTCCTAGCTCACGATAAGGGTAGAAATTGGGCAGCGCGGTTGGCCGGGCAATAGTCCGGCTTACCCAGCCTACTGCCCAAAAACGGAGCGTAGACAAAGTGTAGACAGCCTAAATAAGCTGCTGACTAACAGTAAATTATTTTTGAAGTCAGGGAGAGGGTCGGGCCGCCGCGGGCTGCCATCGTCGCTGTGGGGCATGGGCCGCCCAGGGCACTAGGGGGCGGCGGCGGGGGGGCATTTGCCAACCCGGCGCCCCATCCGGTCGGGCCAGATACCAAGCAACCCGGCTCCCTTCTTCCGCAGGCGGAGAGGGGAGCCGGGTTGGAAAAGCACCCTGGGGGTACCGCCGTTGTGGTGGGTGCCGGGCCTAGGTGCCGGCCGGCGCGGGCGCGGCGGTGGGGCGGCCGGCGGCCTGGTCGGCGGCCCCGATTTTCTTGTAGAGGCGGGTCTTGGCCCGGCGCACGCTGGCCGGGTCGATGTTGAGCAGGGCCGCGATTTCCTTGGTCGAAAGCTGGATGTGGAAGTAGCAGTAGAGCCGCTGCTCGTGGCTGGTGAGGGCCGGGTAGCGGGCCTGCAGTTCCTCAAAAAAGCGCGGGTGCACCTGCTCGAAGTGCCGCTTGAAGCGGCCCCAGTCCTCGTCGAGGTACTGGCTGGCTTGCAGCAGCGACCGGATGCCGGCCAGCTCCTGGGGCCGGGCGGGCAGCTGCGGGTGCAGCTCCTGCATCTGCTGCTTGAGCTCGGCCAGCAGGGCGTTTTTCTGCTGCACGTAGAGGCTGGTGGAGGCTAGCTCGCGCTGGTTGGCTTCGAGCTGCGCGCGCAGGTCCAGGTTGGCGACTTGCTGCTGCTCGTGGTCCTGGCTCAGCTGCTGGGCGTGCGCGTCGTGGGCCTGCTGCCGCCGCTGCATCTCCAGCAGCGCCGCCTGAATGTGGGCGTTTTTGAGCACGATTTCGCGGTGGCGCAGCTCCTGCTGCCGGATGTCGAGGGCCAGGTGGTCGGCTTCGCGCTCCTTGGCGAGCAGGGTTTGCTGCAAGGTTTGGAGGCGCACGCTGAGGGCGGCCGCAAAGCCCAGCGCGTAGGCGACAATGGCCAGGTCGGGCAGCAGCAGATTGCCGTTGTTGTTGAAGCTGAACACGACGTGGTACCCCGTCATGAGCAGAATAAAGCTCATCGGCAGCGCATTGGCCAGCAGGTAGGTGCGGGCCAGCGGCAGCCGCTGCCGGTAGGCCGCTACCGTGGTAGCCAGCAGCAGCGCCATCAGGCCCAGCACCAGCAGGTTGTCGTAAAGCAGGGTGTAGCTTTCCAGGTAAAAGCCGCTCACGTTGACCAGCGTCGCCAGCAGCGTCAGCCCTAGGTATGTCCGCAGCGCGTAGCGCAGCCCGGCATCGAAGCGCGGCAGGCGGGCCGGGGTGGTGAGGTAGGCGCGGGTCATCTGCACAAAGCCCCCGAGCATCAGCCCCACGCTCAGGTGCATCAGCACATTATTAAAGGTATAGGCGTGGCTAGTGCCGTTGGGCGGCAGCAATAGGCTGAAAATGGGGCTGGGCCACAGCACCTTAAAAAAGCCCCGGTACGCCGTCACGTACAGCATGGCCCCCACCTGCGTGCAGAGATAATACAGCGTAATCCGGTCGCGAAAGCGCACGTAAGCCAGTAGGTTGGTGAGCAACAGCAGCCCCAGCACGGCCAGCGACACGGCCCAGGCACTGCGATAAAAAAAGTCGGCTTCCTGCGCCGCCACGGCCGTTGCCAGGCTCACCCGCAGGCGAACGGCGGCCGGTAGGGCCGCTCGCTGGCCCAGGCGCACCAGCACGTAGCACGTGGTGGTAGCGTACCCCGGCAGCCGCAGCGGCAGCAGTCCCTTCAGTCGCTGGCTGTCGGTGGGCACCGCCACGCCCGCCCGCCGGGTGCGCCAGGCGTGAGCATCTTCGTCGAAATAGAAGAGTGTGTTGTCGAGGTCGGGTAGCACCGTGAGCTCGGCGGCCTGGGCGTAGCGGCTGGGATTGCGCACGGCCAGCTTGAGCCAGTAGCGGCGGCCGAGGGCCGGGTGCAGTGAGTCGGCCGGCGCAAAGGCCAGAGTAGTGTCGGCGCGGATGCGGGCCCAGCCGTAGCCCCGGTCGGGCAGCACGCCCACCCGCACCACTTGCGGGGTAGTGGCCGGCGGGGCGGCGGCCGGCTGCCCCGCTGCGCGCCGCCCGAGCCCGCTGGCCAGGCAAAGCAAGCATAGCACGCCCACGCCCCGCCCTCTGCTAAGCAGCTGAGTCAGCGCGCGCATGGCGGTAGTGAGTAACACGCGGGATAATGGTATAATTATAAATAACTGGCCGGCCCGCCCGGCACCTGGTGGGGCGGGCGCCGGGTAGCACCCGCTGGCGATGCGCCGGTCCCTGCTAGCCAGGGGCTTGGGGCATCGCCACCCCAAAGCTACGGCGCACCCGGCGGAGGTTGACGGGGCCCGCTGGCGGAAGCAGGCCAGCCAGCCGACGGGCACTGCGCTGCTCGCTTAGTCGTCTTGGAACAGGGTAATTGCATAGTGTAAAAATTCAATTTGGCCCCGCCTCCAAACGATAAACGCCGCTAGCTTCACAAGGCTAGCGGCGCTTACAAAAAAAACCGTGATTGAGTGACGCCTAGGGCTGCTGCACGATGACGCACACGGTGGAGGCATCGAGCAGGGCAAATTCCCACAAGCCCCAGGGCTTACGCGTCACGTGGTTGCCGTTGGGGTGCAGCAGCTCCGGCGCGCGCTGCCGCACCTGGGCGAAAAGCCCGTGAATATCATCCGTTTCGAGGCGCAGCTCGGGGCGGTCGAGGGCCGCCAGGACCGCGTTTTGCAGCAAGTGCACCTGCACGGCGTCTTTGGCCAGTATGCAGAGGGGCTGCGCGCTGGCCAAGTCCTCGTAGCGCAGCTCAAAGCCCAGCCCCTGCATAAACAGGTGCTTGCCGACGGCCAGGTCGGCATAAAATATATTGGGAATAAGCTTGAGCAATGCCATGATTTCCTACCCCATCGTGTGGTACACGGCCTGCACGTCCTCGTCTTCCTCCAGCTTGTCGATGAGCTTTTCCACTTCCTCGGCCTGCTCGTCGCTGAGCGAGACGGTGGTGTTGGGCACGCGCTGCAAGGTGGCGCTCACGATGTTCACACCCTTGGTATCCAGGGCTTTCTGCATCTGGCCAAAGTCGGTGAAGGCCGTTTCGATTACCATGTACTTATGCTCGGCGCCGTGCTCGTCTTCCTCGGTGGTTTCGTACACGTCCTCGGCGCCGGCGTCGATGAGCTCCAATTCCAGCTCGTCGCGGTCCAGGCCTTCGGCGGCCAGCTTGAAGACGCCCTTGCGGGTGAAGGTGTAGTCGGAGCTGCCGGCCGTGCCCAGCGCACCCGCGTTGCGGTTGAAGTAGAGGCGCACGTTGCTCACGGTGCGGGTGGGGTTGTCGGTGGCGGTTTCGACCACGATGGCCACGCCGTGCGGGCCATAGCCCTCATACACCACCTCCTGGTAGTCCTTCTCGTCCTTGCCGGTGGCGCGCTTAATGGCGGCTTCCACGCGGTCCTTGGGCATGTTCACGCCCTTGCCGTTTTGCATGGCGGTGCGCAGGCGGGCGTTGGAATCGGGGTTGGGGCCGCCTTCTTTCACGGCCATCACGATTTCCTTGCCGATGCGGGTAAAGTCTTTCGACATCCGGTCCCAGCGCTTCATTTTGCGGCCTTTCCGGAATTCAAATGCGCGTCCCATCTTTTCAATTATCAATTAGCAGTGAGCAATGAGCAATTCGGGCGGCGGGGTGGGGGTAGGGCCCGAATGCGGGCGCAAGGTACGGCAGCTATGGGAGGGCGGGCAAGGTGCCCGCTGGGCTAGCGCGCGGCCGGCGGCGCGGCCACCAGCTCATACACGCCTTTGTTGCCTTTGGGGTAGCCGTCGAGGGTGATGGTGAGGCGGCGCGTTTTGGCCTGGTAGCGGTAGGTGCCGCGCTGCACGTCGGCCCCTTTGAGGTCCGTGAAGCGAAACACGATGCTGTCGCCTTTGGTGGTGAAGCGGCCGTGCTGGGCAAATAGGCGCGGGCCGCTGTCGCCCATCAGCAGGCTCAGGCGCTTGTCGTAGGTGCCGTCGGCGCGCAGGGCCAGCGTGCCGCCTACCCCCGGCACCCGGGTTGGCGGCTCGCCGGCGGTGAGGTCCACCACGGTGTAGCCCGTGTACGAATAGGTGGTATAAAACGCGGCGGGGGGGGTAGGGGCGGGGGTGGCCAGCAGCCCGGCCGCCAGGAAGTAGCGCGTCATGGGATGGGGTAAGAGGAAAAAACGGGGGTAGGGCGGGCCCGTGAAGCGCCGCCCTACCCCCGTCAAAAATAGCGCCCGGCCCTACGCGCCGGGCCGGCGGCCAACCTGCGCGTGCTTGCCGTGCTTCGGGTGCTTGCGCTTTTTGCGGCGGCCCCCCACCAGCAGCCAGGCGGCGCTGGCCAGCAGCATGCCCGCGCCGAGGGCGGCAGCTTTCCGGGGCAGCTCATCCGCGGGCTTGGGCGGCAGGTGCGCCACGCCGTTGGCATCGGTGAGGGCCGGCTCGCTGAGGTAGCGGCCCTGGGCGGGCAGCTGGTAGTTGTCGGCCAGCTTGCGCAGGCCAGCGGCGGCCTCCGGGCCTTTAATAACCGGGCCGTGGCCGCAGCCAATGGCGGCGGGCTGGAGGTCGGCCAGCGTCCGCACCGACTGGCGACACTTTTCCCAATCGTAATTAAAGGGCGCGCCCGCCACGCTGATTTCGGGCAGGCCCAGCAGCACGGCCGGCACCGACTCGTGGTTGGTGGTGGCGAAAGCATCGGCCCCGAGGAGCGTGCGGTCGGCCTCGCGAAAAAAGGCGATTTGGCCCGGCGCGTGGCCCGGCACGTGCAGCCAGCGCCACTGCGCCAGGTAGGGCGGGTGCGCATCGCCGAGCGGCAGCGCCTCCACCACATCAGAAAGGTTGGGCAATTGGGTTGGAAAAAACCGGCTCATAAACGCCAGCGAGCCGCCCACGGTGGGGTCGCGCGGGGGGTACAGCGCCTTGCCCGTGACATAAGGCAGCTCCAGCGGGTGCACCACAACGGGCACTTTCCAGTGCGCGGCCAGCTCTTTGGCCGAGCCCAGGTGGTCGAGGTGGCCGTGGGTCAGAATAATTGCCTCGGGGTGGGTGCCGGGGTAAAAAAGCTGGTCGGCGGCGGCAATAATCTCCTTGGCCGAGCCCGGCAGGCCGGTGTCGATGAGCACCCACTCGCCGGGGGTGCCGGTTTCGACAAAGTACACGTTCACAAAGCGTTTGATGCGGAGCTGGTGCACGCCAGCGGCTACTTGGTCCATGATGTGGGGGTAGGAAAAAAGAAAAGGGATGACTGCTCCCCGATACGCAAAACCGGCCCGCCGGGCTGCCTGCCCAGCCAGTCGGAAAGATAGAAAAATAGAATTTTGGTGAAACGAAACGCGGCCCACTGGTATATTTGGAAGCTCTTTTCTTCCGTGAAATTCAAACTTAGATGCGGCTATTCGCTACGTTGCTTTTTTGCTTGCTCGGGCAGGCTGCCTTCGCGCAGCAGCCCGGCCAGCCCGCTGCCCAGCCTGAGCTGGAGTTTATCGAAAACCGGGGCCAGTGGCCCGCCGCAGTGCGCTACCGCGCCGCGCTGCCCGGCGGCGGCCAGCTCTTTGCCGAAGCCGATGGCCTGCGCCTGGCCCTGCTCGAAGACGGCGCCCTAGCCCACCCGGCCGACAACGCGGGCGGCGCCGGCCACCGGGCCGCGCCCAGCCCCAGCGCCGCCAGCCCGGCCCCCGGCGGCGCCCTGCGCGCCCACGCCTTCGACCTGCGCTTCGTGGGCGCGGCGCCCACGGCCCACCCCGAGCCGGCCGGCCGCACCGCCGAGCACCGCAACTTTTTTCAGGGTAATGACCCCGCGCACTGGGCCGCCGACGTGCGCAGCTACCGCACCCTGGCCTACCCCGAGCTGTGGCCGGGGGTAGGGGCGCGCTTCTACGAAAACGACCAGCAGCGGCTGGAATACGACTTTACGGTGGCGCCCGGCGCCGACCCGGCGGCCATCGCCCTGCGCCACGCCGGGGCCGAAGTGGCCCTGGACGCGCTCGGCAACCTGGTGCTGACCACCAGCGTGGGCACCGTGCGCGAGCTGGCCCCGCAGGCCTGGCAAACCGACGCGGCCGGCGCGCGCCGGCCCGTGGCCTGCCGCTACGCGCTGGGCGCGGGCGGCACCGTGCGCTTCGCGCTGGGCGCGTATGACCGCGCCCTACCCCTCATTATTGACCCCACGGTGGTCTTTGCCACCTACACCGGCTCCACGGCCACCAACTGGGGCTTCACGGCTACTTATGACGCCCAGGGCAACCTCTACTCGGGCGGCATCGCGTTTAGCCTGGGCTACCCGGCCAGTCCCGGCGCGTACCAGACCACCTTCGCGGGCATCATCGACATGGCGCTCATCAAGTACGACGTGACCAAGACCGGGCCGGCGGCGCGGGCCTGGGCCACCTACCTGGGCGGCAGCCAGGCCGATTTTCCGCACAGCCTCGTCACCAATGCCCAGGGCGAGCTGCTGGTGCTGGGCAGCACCGGCTCGGCGAACTTTCCGACCACCACCGGGGCCGTGCAGCGCACCTTCGGGGGCGGGCCGGCGGCCGACCCATTTGGCGACGCCGCCCAAAGCACTATTTACCAGGTCAATGGCTCCGATATCGTGGTGTGCCGGCTGGCGGCCTCGGGCGCGGCGCTGCTGGCCAGCACTTACCTGGGCGGCTCCAACAACGATGGCCTGCTGCCGCTGAACCCCAACACCGCCACCCCGCAGCTGGCCCACAACTACGGCGACCCGTTTCGGGGGGATATCCTGACGGATGCCACCGGCAACGTGTACATCGCCTCCAGCACCTCGTCGAGCAATTTCCCGCTGGCGCGCGGCTTTCAGAGCACCTACCGCGGCGGCACCTCCGACGGCGTGGTGTGCAAGCTGAACGCCGGTCTCACGGCCCTGCTGTGGGGCAGCTACCTGGGCGGCAGTGCCTCCGATGCCGCATATTCGCTGCAGCTCGAGCCCAGCAGCGGCGACGTGTACGTGGCCGGCGGCACGCTCAGCGCCGACCTGCCGGGCACCACCGGCGCCCTCAACCCGCGCGCTTTTGGCAACGTCGATGGCTTCGCGGCGCGCATCGCGGCCAGCGGCACCAGCCTGCTGCGCGCCACCTACCTGGGCACCAGCGCCTACGACCAGGCGTTTTTTCTGCAGCTCGGCGGCGACGGCGGGGTGTATGTATTTGGCCAAACGATGGGCGCCTACCCCACTACCGGCGGCCTGTATAAGAATACCGACGGCCGGCAGTTTATTCATAAGCTCGACGCCAACCTCACCCAAACCCAGCTGGCCACGGTATTTGGCAGCGGTCGTGCGGTGGTCGATATCGTGCCCACGGCGTTTCTGGTGGACCGCTGCGACCGGGTGTACGTGAGCGGCTGGGGCGGCCGCAACAACACGAGCCCCAGCTCCTCGTCGTACCTCTACGCCAACCTGGGCAGCAATACCTCGGGCCTGCCCACCACGGCTTACGCCGTGCAGCCCCAGACCGACGGGGCCGATTTCTACCTGGCGCAGTTCTCATCGGGCCTGACGGCGCTCAGCTACGGCACTTTTTTCGGGGGTAGCGAGCCCGAGCACGTCGACGGCGGCACCTCGCGCTTCGACCCGCGCGGCGTGGTGTACCAGGCCGTGTGCGCCTGCTTCACCAACCAGGGCTTTCCCATTCCGATGGGGGCTAATTATTACGCCAGCAACACGGGCAGCCCCAGCACCTGCAACAACGCGGCGTTCGTGCTCAATTTTCAGCCCGACATCGCCGACGTGGGCCCGCCCCAAACCGTGTGCACCAACGGCCCCTCGCCGCTGGTGGGCACCCCGGCGGGCGGCGTCTGGACGGGCGTCGGCGTGAGCGGCAGCCCGGCCCTGGGCTACCTGTTTACGCCGCCCGGCCCCGGCACCTACCCCCTCACCTACACCGTGAGCACGGGGCAGTGCGTGAGCTCGGCCACCCGGCAGGTCACGGCCGTGGCGCCGCTGCCCGTGGCCATCGGGGCGGGGCTGCTCGGCTCGTATTGCACCACCACCAACGCGCCGCTGCCGCTGGTGCCGCTGGTGGGCACGCCGGCCGGCGGCACGTTTAGCGGCACTGGGGTCAGGCCGGCGGCCAACGGCACCGACCAGGTTTTTGACCCTAATCTGGTGACCACCGGCAGTGTTACTATTACTTATACCTACAGCGTGGGCTGCCCCGGCACCGCCACCCGCCCGGTGCTGGTAACCAAGGCCGACGCCGGCGCCGACCAAACGGTGTGCGTGGGCTACTCGCCGGTGGCGCTGCTCGGCACGCCGGCCGGCGGCACCTGGAGCGGGCCCGGCGTGTCGGGCTCGGTGGCCGCGGGCTTTTTGTTCACGCCGTCGCCGGCGCTGGCCGGCACCGTCAGCCTCACCTACACCCGCCGTGCGGCCGACAACTCGTGCACCGCCACCGACGAGCGCCGCATCACGGTGCTCGATGCTACTAACTTGGTGCTGAACCCGCTGCCTACCCCCCTGTGCGTGGGCAACGCCACCCGCTACCCGCTTTCGGCCAGCACGCCGGGGGGCTATTGGTCGGGCCGGGGTGTGGGCCAGGCGGCCAACGGCGACTACTACTTCGTGCCGGCCGCGGCGGGCGTGGGCACGTTTTTCCTGAGCTACGTGGTGGGCATCAACACCCCGTGCCCGGCGCAGAAATCGCTGGCAGTCACGGTGTCCTCCACCCTGACCGTGAGCTTGCCAATTGATACGCTGCTGTGCCCCGGCAGCCAGCGGCCGGTGCCGCTGCGCGGGGGCCTGCCCGCCGGGGGCACGTGGGCGGGCGCCGGCGTGAGCGGCAGCGCGGCCACGGGCTACTACTTCACGCCGCCGGCCGGCTTTGCGGGCTCGGCCAGCCTAGTGTATACCGTGGCCGTGGGCGGCTGCACCGGCACGGCTACCCGGCGCGTGGGCGTGGCCCCGGTGCCCAGCTTCCAGCCCGGCTGGGCCCCGGTAGCGTGCGTGCAGGACCGGCAAGTGCCGCTGCAAGTGCGCTTTAGCGACGCGGGCGGCAATGCCGACACCCGCTGGGACTTTGGCGATGGCAGCCCCGCCGCCACGGGGGCCACTGTGCAGCACACCTACCAGCGGGCGGGCCGCTACCAGCCCACCGTGAGCCTGCGCTACCTCAACGCGCAGTGCGAAACCACGGCGCCGCTCGCCGCCATTGAGGTGCAGGACCAGGTCATCCCGAACGTCATTACGCCCAACGGCGACGGCAGCAACCAGTACTTCCGCCTACCCCCCAGCTGCGCGCCGCAGCTCCAACTGTTCTCGCGCTGGGGCCAGCGCGTGTACGAAACCGCCGCCTACCAAAACGACTGGGATGCCACCGGCCAGGCCGCCGGCACCTACTACTACCTGCTCACGTATCCCGACGGCCGCCGCATCAAGGGTTGGCTGGAGGTGATTAAGTAGGTGCCAGCTGGTTGTGTTCTAGACCACGAGCAGCCGGCGTTTAACTGGATAACTCACCCTGTCAAGCGCCGCCTGCCTCCGCGTCTTCCGCGCAACCTTCCGCGTCTTCCGCGGGCTAAAAACGCCAGACCGAAACCCTACTTCACCGCCCGGCGCGTCACGGTGCCGGTGGCTTTGCTCACGTCAAACGCGGCGCGGTTGGGCATCCGGTTGGCCCAGTCGGTGCGGGGCACCAGCACCTGCCAGCTGGCATCGGCGTCGAGAATGGCGGCCGAGCCGAGCACGTACAGCGCCGAGTCGGGCTGGGCCCGCAGGTAGCGGCGCACGGCGGCGCGGGCGTCCTCGGTGGTGGGGGCGCCGGGGGTAGTGGCCTGCGGGGCACCGGCCTGCCCGGCGGGGGTAGTGGCCGACTGGCAAGCCGCCAGCGCCAGCAGCAGCAGGGTTGGTACCAAAATATTCATGCGGCAAAGCTAGGGAAAATGCCGGGCCCGCCCTGGTAGCCGATTGGGCCGTTTGGTTGTTATAGCCCCATTCCCGTAATTTTCACCAATGCCTCCTACCCCTCCCGCGCCGCTGCTCAATCCCGAGCGCCTGGCCACCGCCTACTCGTACGCGACTTATCGCCAGCTACTTGACGACCTACGGGCCGCCGGCAAAACCACCGGCCCGCAGCAAACACCTGAGCTGCTGGCCTACGCCCAGCTCAATGAGCAGCGCATGAGCCGCCTCGACAAAACCGTGAAGCTGCTGCCCGAGCTGGCCGCCGCCGCCGCCAGCCTGCGCGAAAACTACATCTGGTTGATAATCACCGAAGGCTGGTGCGGCGACGCCGCCCAAACCGTGCCCGTGATGGAGGCCGTGGCCCAGGCCAGCGCCGGCCACCTGCGCACGGCCTACGTGCTGCGCGACGAAAACCCCGACCTCATCGACCAATACCTCACGGGCAGCAGCCGCTCCATTCCCAAGCTGGTGGTGCTGCACGCCGCCACCCTCACCGAAGCCACGCACTGGGGCCCGCGCCCCGCCGAGGCCCAGGCGCTGATTAGCAAGCTAAAAGCTGAAGGCATGGCCCACGACGACTTCATCAAGGAGCTGCACACCTGGTATGCCCACGACCGTACCCAGGCCACCCAGCGCGAGCTGCTGGCCCTGGTGGGGGTATTGAGGTAAGGAACGAGGGGTAAAAGAACGTCATTTCGAGCTTGCCGAGAAATCTCGCGTGCAGCAGTAACCCCATC
>CAZZWL010000056.1:2907-20390 GCA_964657755.1 uncultured Rhodanobacter sp. | reverse complement strand
GATTTCTCGGCAAGCTCGAAATGACGTTCTTCTACCCACTACATACCCCCTTTTCCAGCGCCAAGAGCGTGAGGGGCTGGCGGGGCGTGCCGAAGCGCGTGGTGGCCGGAAACGGCTCGCTCGCGCCGGTGCGGCGGTAGCCCTGGCGCTCGTACCAGGCCAGCAATTCGGGGCGCACCGAGAGCACGCTCATTCTGATGGTGGCGCAGCCCAGCGCCTGGGCGTGGGCCTCGGCGGCGTGCAGCAGCTGCCGGCCCAGGCCGTGGGCCTGCGCGTTGGGCGCCACCGCCAATAGGCTGAGATAGAGCGCCCCGCCCTGCTTTTCGAGGTAAACGCAGCCGGTGAGCTGGCCGGGGGTAGGGGCTACTACCAGCAGCACGGCGGCGGGCGCGGCCAACAGCTCGCGCAGGGTGGGGGCGTCGATGCGGGGGCCGGCGAGCAGGTGGCCCTCGGCAGTCCAGCCGGCCTGGGCGGCCTCGCTGCGGTAGGCGCGGTTGATGAGGCTGACCAGGGCCGGCACGTCGGCCGGTGTGGCGGGGGTAGGGGCGGCAAGGGGTTCCACGGCGCAAAGGTAGCCGGGCGCCGGCCGCCCCGGCGGCCACTTTTTACGTACGCGCACGCAGTCCTTTTTCTCTTTTTATGAATCTTTCTTCCAACACCATTTTGCTTACTGGCGGGGCCACCGGCATCGGGCTGGCGCTGGCCCGGCGCTTTGCCGCGGCGGGCAGCCAGGTTATCATTTGCGGGCGGCGGGCCGATAAGCTGCGCGAGGCGCAGGCGCAGGTGCCCGGCCTGCATTTTTACGAAGTGGACCTGGCCCAGGCGCCCGCCCGCGCCGAGCTGGCCCGCCGCGTGGTGGCTGATTTTCCGGCTCTCAACGTGCTGCTCAACAACGCCGGCATTCAAAACCGCTTTCAGCTGGCCGACCTGCCCGCCGACCTCGCCGCCTGGGAGCAGCAGCGCCAGGAAATCGCCATCAACCTGGAGGCGCCCATTCACCTGGCGGCGCTGCTGCTGCCGCACCTGCGCCAGCAGCCCGCGCCGGCCATCATCAACGTGTCGTCGGGGCTGGCCTTCGCGCCGATGGCCGCCGCGCCCATCTACAGCGCCACCAAGGCGGCGCTGCACTCGTTCACGCTGTCGCTGCGCCGGCAGCTGGCCGATACGGGCGTGCGGGTGCTCGAAATCGTGCCGCCCGCCGTCAATACCGACCTCGGCGGCGCGGGGCTGCACACCTGGGCCGTGCCGGTCGAGGAGTTTGCCGATAGCATCGTGGCCCGCCTCGCGGCCGGCGAGGAAGAAGTTGGCCACGGCACGTCGGAGAGCATCCGGCAGGCCTCGCGGGCCGAGGTCGATGCCCGTTTCCGGCAAATGAACGGGTAGGGGCCCGCGCCATTTGGCGCGCCCAACCCGGCCGCAAACCAGCCCCCGCGCCGCAAACGAAACCGATAGGTGACGCAAAAAAAAGCGTGCTAGCTTGCGGGCCCACCGCATTCTAGCACGCTTTTTTTCATGCTCCGCTCTGTTATTTTTCGCCGGCCCGCGCTGCTGCTGGCCGCCCCGCTCGCGCTGGCCGCCTGCCAAAGCCAGCCCGCCCAAACCACCGATAAGCCGGCCGCCGCTACCCCCGCCGCCCGCGCCGACTCGGCCGGCGCCAAGCCCAAGTACCTGGCCAAGCCGCTGATTAGCACCATCTACACCGCCGACCCGTCGGCCCACGTCTTCAACGGGAAGATTTACATCTACCCCTCGCACGACATCGAGGCGGGCATTCCGGAGAATGACAACGGCGACCACTTCGCCATGCGCGACTACCATATTCTGTCGCTGGACAGCGTGGGCGGCAAGGTGACGGACCACGGCGTGGCGCTCGACCTCAAGGATATTCCGTGGGCCGGCCGCCAGCTGTGGGCGCCCGACGCGGCGTTTAAGAACGGCACCTACTACCTCTACTTTCCGGTGAAGGATAAGCAGGACGTGTTTCGGATGGGCGTGGCCACCAGCCCGTCGCCCAGCGGCCCCTTCAAGGCCGACCCTACCCCCATCGCGGGCAGCTACAGCATCGACCCCGCCGTGTATGTCGATACCGACGGCAAGGCGTTTATGTACTTCGGGGGCCTCTGGGGCGGGCAGCTGCAGCGCTGGGCCACTGGCACTTATAACCCCAAAGCGCCCGACAAAAAGCCCGACGGCAACGAGCCCGCCATTGGCCCGCGCGTGGCCCGGCTCAGCGCCGATATGAAGCACTTTACCGGCCCGGTGAAGGAAATCAAGATTCTGGACGAAGCCGGCAAGCCGCTGCTGGCCAGCGATACCAAGCGGCGCTTCTTCGAAGGCGGCTGGCTGCATAAGTACCAGGGCAAGTACTATTTCTCGTACTCGACCGGCGACACCCACCTGCTGGTGTACGCCGTGGGCGACTCGCCCACCGGTCCTTTCACCTACAAAGGGGTCATTATGAACCCCGTGCAGGGCTGGACCACCCACCACTCCATCGTCGAGTTCAAGGGCAAGTGGTACATCTTCTACCACGACACCGAGCTGAGCAACAAGACCTGGCTGCGCAACGTGAAAGTGACCGAGCTGCACCGCAACCCCGCTGGCAGCATCCTGACTATCAACCCGTAAGGAGGGGGTAGGAAGTAGAAGAAGCAAAAAAGACCGTCATGCTGAGCTTGCCGAAGCATCTCGCTCGCGCTGCTGGAATTACTAATTCACTGGCGCGAGCGAGATGCTTCGGCAAGCTCAGCATGACGTTCTTTTTTACTTTTTCACCCTCTACTCCCTACCCCCTCGCTACCCTGGCACCTGCGCGCTCTGCGCAAACTGCACGCCCAGCGCGAGCAGGTCGGCCTTGGCGGCGGCCATGCTTGCGGGCGCGATGCCACGGGTAGCATCTTCCACAACTGCCACTTCGAAGCCTTCGCCGTGGGCATCCTTGGCCGTGAAATACACGCAGTAGTCGCTGGCCAGGCCCGCCACGAACACCCGCGTGATGCCGCGCGCCCGCAGGTAGGCGCCGAGGCCGGTGGCGCGCCGGTGGCCATTGTCGAAGAACGCGCTGTAGCTATCCAGGTCGGGGTCGGTGCCCTTGCGAAAAATCGCCTCCACGCGGTCCAGGTTCAGGCCGGGGTGCAGCGCGGCGCCCGCCGAGCCCTGCACGCAGTGGTCGGGCCACAGGCGCTGGGGCAGGCCCTGCCACTCAATCTCGTCAAAAACAGCGTGCCCCGCGTGGGCGCTGGCAAAGCTGCGGTGCCCGGCCGGGTGCCAGTCCTGGGTCGCCACCACCAGGTCGAAGCGCGGCTGCAAGTCGTTGAGCAGTGGTAGGAGGGCGTCGCCCTCCGGCACGGCCAGCGCGCCGCCGGGCAGAAAGTCGAGCTGAAAGTCGATGAGCAACAAGCAGGTCATAAAAGGGGGGTAGGGAAAGCACTGACTTGCCGCAGTGAATGAAAAAACACGTTGGATAAGCCGAAACCTACCCGATATTTTCCAGCTGCAACACCTGCGCCGAATGCGCGCGCACGGCGGCGGCCAGGGCCGGGTTATCGGCCAAATGCTGGCCAAACGAGGGCACCAGCCGGCGAAAAGTAGCCTGCCACTCGGGCGTGGCCGCCTGCTCGGGGAAGCAGCGCTGCACCAGGTCGAGCATGATGCTCACGGCCGTGCTCGCGCCCGGCGAGGCCCCGAGCAGCGCCGCGATGGAGCCGTCGGCCGAGGTCACGACCTCGGTACCAAATTCCAGCACGCCGCCCTGCTTTTTGTCCTTTTTGATTACCTGCACGCGCTGGCCGGCTACCTCCAGCTGCCAGTCTTCGGGCCGGGCCTCGGGGTAGTACTCGCGCAGGGCCGCGATGCGCTGCTCGGGGGTTTGGAGCACCTGCCCGATGAGGTACTTGGTGAGCGGAATATTGCGCGCGCCGGCGTAGAGCAGCGGCCGAATGTTGCCCAGCTCAATCGAGCGGAATAGGTCGGCGTAGGAGCCTTTCTTGAGAAATTTGGTGCTGAAGCCGGCGTAGGGCCCGAATAGCAGCTCCTGGCGGCCGTTTATCTGGCGCGTGTCGAGGTGGGGCACCGACATGGGCGGCGAGCCCACGGCGGCCTTGCCGTACACCTTGGCATCGTGCTGGTCGATAACGGCGGGCCGGGTGCATTTCAGCCACTGCCCGCTCACCGGGAAGCCGCCAAAGCCCTTGGCCTCCGGAATGCCCGACTTTTCCAGCAGCGTGAGCGAGCCGCCGCCCGCCCCGATAAACACGAACCGCGTGCGCACCTTGCGGCTCGTGCCGGTGGCCCGGTCGCGAACTTTCACCCGCCACAGCCCATCGGCCTTATGCCGAAAATCTTCAATTTCCTGCCCCAGCTCAAACGCTACCCCCGGCTGCTGCCGCAGGTGGTCAAACAGGGCGCGGGTGAGGGCCCCGAAGTTGACGTCGGTGCCGATGGCCATGCGCGTGGCCGCCACCGGCTGGGCCGGGTCGCGGCCGGCCATCACCAGCGGCACCCACTCCGTAATCCGGGCCGGGTCGTCGCTGAATTCCATACCCGCAAACAGCGGCGAGCCCAGCAGCGCCTCGTAGCGCTTGCGCAAATACGCCACGTTCTCGGCGCCCCACACAAAGCTCATGTGCGGAATGCTGTGGATAAACGACCCCGGCTCGGGCAGCTGCCCCGCCTGCACTAGGCTGGCCCACAGCTGCTTGCTAAGCTCAAACTGCTCGGCTATCTTATCAGCCTTCGAAATCTCAATGCTGCCATCGGGCAGCTGCGGCGTGTAGTTGAGCTCGCAAAAAGCCGAGTGGCCGGTGCCGGCGTTGTTCCAGGCATCGGAGCTTTCGGCGGCCACCGCGTCGAGGCGCTCATACACGGCCAGGGTGAGGGTAGGGTCCAGCTGCTTGAGCAAAACGCCCAGCGTGGCGCTCATAATGCCCGCCCCGATGAGCACCACATCGGCAGTTAACGGCTTGGCGGGAGGAGTTTTTAGATTCATGAAGCGAGAAGAAGTGGTGTTGAATAAAGTATATTTGTGAGTAGAGTTGTAGCGAAGGTTTTATTCGAGTAGTGATAATAAGTGTAGAAACTAATAAGCGTGTGCGAGTTGCGCAGTATGAGGGAGTATGAAGACTAAAGAAGGAGAGTGTTACAGCATCGTTTACCTTAGTACGGCTATTGCCCAGTTAAGTGAAGGCGCCTCGTTGCAATTGCTGCGGCGCGCCCGGTTTGCTAACAAGCAGGCGGGTATTACGGGGGTGCTGATGTACGGGGGCGGCCAGTTTATGCAGGTGCTCGAAGGCTGCTCGGCGGCCGTGCGCCGGCTCTACGCCCGCATCCAGACCGACCCGCGCCACAGCCGCCTCGAAAAGATAGCCGACGGCCCCATTCCCCACCGCGAGTTTACGGACTGGCACATGAGCTTTGCACCGCTGCCCGCTGCTTACTTCAGCGGCATTCCGGGCTACCTCTCGCCCCCGCAGCTCGTCATGACCGGGGCCGGCACGTCGGTGCAGCAAGTGCTCTGCGAATTTTTGGAGCACAGCAGCCAGCCGCTGCTCGTTTAGCCCGGCCCAAACGGAAACAGCCGCCGCCGCTCCCAAGGGCCGCCGCGGTAGGCCCACAGCGCCAGGCCCGTGCCGGCCACGGCAAAAGGCTCAAAGCCAGCGCTTAGCTCGGCGTGCAGCGTCCGGGCCACGGCGGGGTCCACCTTGTTTTGCACCGTGATGTGGGGGCGCAGACCCTGCGCGTCCTGCGCCGTGAGCCAGGGCTGCCACTGCCGCTGCAGGCGCCGGTGCAGCGCCGGCAGGTCGGGGTTGTCGAGCGTGTACATTACGCCCCGGCCCATGAATTTGAGGCCCGTCACGCGCAGGGGCAGCGGGCCCGGCTGGGCCGCCGCTACCCCCTCTAAATCAGCCGTAATGGTCGCCTCTTCCGCGCCGGGCAGGGCGTGGAACAGCGTGAGGTGCGCGCTGAGGTAGTTGATTTTAGCCGGAAAATAACGTTTCCGCTGCTCGTCGAAAAAAGCCTGGCTAGCCGCGTCAAGCGTCAGCGTGAGAATAAGGGGCGCGTCGGTCATGGCCCGGCTATACGCAAAAGCGAATTATTGGGCACGTTCGAGCGCGTCGAGGTCGAGCCCGCAGATGGCCCGCTGGTGGCGCGTGATTTTGGCCGCGTCCCAGTGCCACCAGGCCACGGCCAGCAGGCGGGCCACGGTGGCCGCGTCGAAGCGCAGGCGCACCACCCGAGCCGGGTTGCCGGCCACGAGGGCGTAGGGCGGCACGTCGCGCGTGACGACGGCCCGCGTGGCCACGATGGCGCCGCTGCCCACGCGCACGCCGGGCATCAGCAGCGCGTCGTGGCCCAGCCACACGTCGTGCTCCACCACGAGGTCGCCCCTGCTGGGAAACGTGGCCGGGTCGAACGCCGCCTCCCAGCCCTGGCCAAAAACCGGGAACGGATAGGTCGTGAACAGGTCGGTGCGGTGGTTACCGCCGTTCATCACGAATTTCACCCCCGAAGCAATTTGGCAAAAGCGCCCAATGCGCAGCTTATCGCCCACAAACGGGAAGTGGTAGAGCACGTTGCGCTCAAAGTTGCGCACGTCGTCGAAGTCGTCGTAGTACGTATAGTCGCCCACCTCGATGAGCGGATTGGTGACGATGTTCTTCAAAAAAACCAGGCGCTCGTGGCCGCCCACCGGGTGCAGCATGGCGGGCGGCGGGCCGAGGGGGGTAGGGAAGTCAGGCATGAGAAAAGAAGTGATAATAACGAGTAATCGGCTGCAAATCAGCGATAAAAATGCGGAGCGAAAAGAGAAGAAAACGACCTATTCTGCGTAGCCAGGCGTTTAGATTGTCATGCAGACTGACCTCTTTTTGCCCGTTCTCAACGCGCCCGCGCCCGCTTCGCCCCGCCCGCTGGCCGATGAGCCGGCCCGCACCCACGGCGCGAAAGTATGGCTGCCCAAGCGCGTGCTCTTCACGCCGGCCGCCCTCGACGAGGCCTACGGCCAGCAAATCCTGGCCCGCGCCACGGCCCTAAATCTCGATATTGAGCTGCTGAAAAGCAACCGCCTCACCGGCCTGCGCGGCGAGGATGAGCGCGCCACCTACCGCACCGCCAAAACCACGCTGGCCGTCGTCAACGCGCCCGCCGGGGCCCTGCGCCTCCAGCCTACCCCCCCCTCGGCCGACTACCAGCTCAACCTGGCCGAGGGCTGCCCCGCGCACTGCCAGTACTGCTACCTGGCCGGCAGCCTCAGTGGCCCGCCCGTGGTGCGCGTCTTCGCCAACCTGCCCCAACTGCTCACCAATACCCAGGCCTACGAGCGCGCCGGCCGCCCCGTGAGCTTCGAGGCCAGCTGCTACACCGACGTACTGGGCATTGAGCACCTCACCGGCGCGCTGGCCGAAACCGTGCGCTACTTCGCGGGCCGCGAGGGGGGTAGGCTGCGCTTCGTGAGCAAGTACGACCACACCGAGGGCCTGCTGGGCCTGCCGCACGGCGGCCACACCCGCGCCCGCGCTTCGCTCAATGCCGAGCCGCTGGCCCGGCAGCTGGAGGGCGGCACGGCCAGCGTGGAGGCGCGCATTCAGGCGCTGCGGCGGCTGGCGCTGCCCGTGGCGCAGGGCGGCGGCGGCTACCCGGTGGGCGTGGTGCTGGCCCCCATCATGCCCCTGCCCGACTGGCAGCAGCACTACGGCGCGCTGCTCGACCGCCTGCAAGCGGCCCTCGATTTTGACTGCGACCTCACCGTGGAGTTCATCACCCACCGCTTCACGCCCGGCTCGAAGGAAGTGCTGCTCGGCTGGTACCCCAACACCTCGCTCGACCTCGAAGAAAGCACCCGCGCCGTGAAGCGCAACAAGTTCGGCGGCCTCAAATACGTCTACGACCTGCCCACTATGCGCGAGCTAAAGGCCTGGTTTTATGCCGAGTGGCAGCGCCGGTTTCCCCATGCGCCGGTGCAGTACTGGACGTAGGGGTAGTAGTTTAGTGGCTACACGTAAAGCGCGGCTACGATGACTATCGGCGAATTTTGGAAGCAGCAGGAGTTTGACTACTTGGTGACGTATTCTTTCAATCGAGGACCAAAGCTGGCTGCCCTGACGGTCGCGGCTAAGGCATGGTTTCAGCTGACCAGAAAACAATTATTGACTTCCGCTTCAGCTCATTTGCCAGAAATACGAGAGAAATTGCGCCTTTTAGAAAGGACGTATGACCTTGATATGCTGACCTTAACTCAAAACAAGGTTACTTTCCACATCACGGCTTCTCCCGTTACCAGAATTGAAAAAGACAGTGCGGGTGCTTCGGCTCTTGCCACCATTTTGCAAGCGCCGGTAGTTGACCAGATGCATTGGATGTGCGGTCCTGTCTATCGAGATGCGCTAGCTTTTTACGATGAACAAGACCGATTGGTAAGCGTCCTTAATATCTGTTTTAGTTGCGACCGGATGGTCACGGATACCGGGCGGGAAATTCAGGCTGATTCTACTACCTATTCTGCGTTGAGCAGTTTCTTAACCCAGTTGGGACACCTTATCGTACCGGGTGAGCGGTAGTAGTTGACTTACTTTTGCTAACACCCACATCGGAAATCGGGGTATTCGGCGAAGCCCGGCGCGGGCGTGTCGTCAACCCGGATGATGTGGTCGAGGCGGATTTCCTCGCCCGAGGCCAACACGGCGTACTCGGCGTGGTCGCGGGTAACGAAGGTTTTTAGCGTGGCGGTGCCCTGGCACAGCTGCCGCAAGTCGTTGAAATACTGTAGGTAAACCTGCTTTTTGCGGGTGGCCAGGGCCTCCAGTTCGTCGTAGAAGCCGCAGGCGATGGGTTGATACTCGGTAGGCATGGGGTAGGGAGCTGGTAGACGGGGTAGGGCGCCAAAGGTGTACGCGCGGCTGGGCCGTTGCGTTAGGCCAAAATCCCCGCCCGCCGCCGTTGCCAGTCGCGTACGTAAGCAACGCATAGCCTTGTCAGTGATTGTGCGGACAGAGTTGCTTTCCTGTGAATGGCGCGCCCGCGGAAATGCAGTTACTGGCAAACTTCATTGCGGCCAGTGAAGTGCTGCCCCTCGATGAGCCCGTTATTCAGTAGACCATTTTGCTGCGGCAGCAGCACCGCGTGAAGCTGCCCGACGCCATTATCGCCGCTACCGCGCTGGCGCACCGCCTGCCCCTGCTCACGCGCAATGCGGCTGATTTTCAGCGGGTAAGCGGGCTGGTGCTCCGCGACCCGCACGCGTCGAGCCAGGGGGCAGCTTAGGTAGCGCCAGCCCGCTAAACCCCCAGCCGGCGCAACGCCAGCAGGCACAGCGCCACCGAGCCCGACACCCGGATGTCGCCCCGCAACACCAGCCCCGCCACCTCGGCCAGCGGCACCAGCACTACCTCGATGTTTTCGGTGGGGTCGAGGTGCTGGGCGGCCACCGGGCGCACGTCGCGGGCCAGGAAAAACGACAGCTGGTTGGTATCCTTCGTGGGGTTGTCGTACACGTCGAGCAGCGGCTCGGGGGGTAGGGGCGGGGCGTAGCCGGTTTCTTCGAGCAGCTCGCGGGCGGCCGCGCCGGGCACCGACGTTTCGTGGGCATCGACCACGCCGCCGGGCAGCTCCAATAGTATTTGGCCGGCGGCGTGCTTGTACTGGCGCACGAAAACCACCTGGTTATCAGCCGTGAGCGGAAAAGTGAGCACCACGTGGGGCCGCACGCTCACGAAGTAGTCGTCGAGTTCCTGGCCATCGGGCAGGCGCACGTGGTCGCGCCGCAGCTGGTACCAGCGGTGGTCAAACACCAGCTCGGAGTGTAGCGTGCGCCAGGGTTCAAGCTTGGTTGGCATAATGGGAGGGGGTAGGGGGCGAAGGTCATAAAGGTCGGTATCTTGGCCGCCGATTCCTTATTTTTCACCCAACTCCCCGCCCTTCTATGTCTGGCTTTCTCCAATCACTGACTGCTCATTCCGCCACGGTCATGATAAATACGTCCTTGCACGATGGTGGCTTTGCCCTTACCGGCCCCGGCCTGCTCGGCAATACCGTTATCACCTCGCCGGCCGTAACGCAGCAGATTCTGGCTTCGCCGGAATTCGACCAGCTGCCAAGCGACGAAAAAGCCACGCGCATCCTGGAAATCGTGCTGGCGCAGGTGGCGCAGTAAGTCAATTCCGGTGGCTGGCGGGGCTGGCGCGGGCTGGGGCCGTGCATCTTTGCGGCCCCCACGGCCGCGTGGCCGCTGGTTCCGGGGCTTTCTCCTTTTCGTGATATTGATATGACTACCCCCATCTACCAGGTCGATGCCTTTGCGCGCCGGCCCTTCACCGGCAACCCGGCCGCCGTGTGCCCGCTCGAGGAGTGGCTGCCCGCCGAAACTATGCAGCTCATCGCGGCCGAAAACAACCTGGCCGAAACCGCCTTTTTCGTGCCTTTGCACGGCGAGGAGGCCGATTTTCACCTGCGCTGGTTCACGCCCACCTTCGAGATTGACCTGTGCGGCCACGCCACGCTGGCCTCGGCCCACGTGCTCTGGCAGGAGCGCGGCTACGCCAAGCCCGAAATCGTTTTCAACAGTAAAAGCGGCCTGCTGAAAGTGCGCCGCGAGGCCGACGGCCGCCTGGTGCTCGACTTCCCCAGCCGCCCGCCGCGCGCCCTACCCCCCGCCGAGCACCCCGAGGTGCTCACGCGCGCCCTGGGCCCCGGCGCGGCCACGCCGCTGGCCGTGCTGGCCGCGCGCGACCTCGTGGTCGAGTTTGCCCACGCCGACGAGGTGCTGGCCCTGCGGCCCGACTTCGCGGCGCTCGAAGGCCTGGGCTACATTGGCCTCATTGCCACGGCGCCGGGCAGTGGCCCGGTCGATTTCGTGTCGCGCTTTTTCGCGCCCGAAGTGGGCGTGCCCGAAGACCCGGTGACCGGCTCGGCGCACAGCACGCTCATCCCGTTCTGGGCCGCGAAGCTGGGCAAAACTGAGCTGTTTGCCCGCCAGGAGTCGGCGCGGGGCGGCGAGCTGTGGTGCCGCCTGCGCGGCGACCGGGTGGATATTGGCGGCTACGCGGTCACGTTTTTGCGCGGCGACGTGCAGCTGGCGTAGCCTGCCCCCGCGCCACGTGTGCAAAAGGCGGCCGCCCGGCATCAGCCGGTTAGCTTCCTTTACCCCATTCTGCTTTTGCGATGAAAAAACTGCTGCTGCTGCTGCTGGGGCTAGCCGGTGCCCTGCGGGCCGGCGCCCAAACCACCACCACCGACACGCCTGCCGAACTGGTGCGCGCGGGCGTAGCGCTCTACGACGAAGGCAAATACGACCAGGCCGTGGCCAAGTACCAGCAGGCGCTGGCCGCCGCGCCGGGCAATGCCCCCGCCCAGGCCGAGCTGGCCATGACCTACTTCGCCCTCCACCGCCACGCCGACGCGGTGGCCCTGTGCCAGCAGATTTTGCAGGCTCACCCCGACGCCGACCCGGTGGTGTACGTCACCCTTGGCAATAGCCTCGACGCCACCCAGCGGCCCACCGAGGCGCTGGCCGCCTACCGCGACGGCCTCACGCGCTACCCCGATTCCTTCATTCTCTACTTCAACCAGGGCGTGACGCTGGCCGGGCAGGGCCAGGCCGCGGCCGCCGTGGCCAGCTTCCAGCGCGCGGTGGCCCTCAACCCCCGGCACGCCAGCTCGCACATGCTGCTGGGCAGCACGCAGCTGCAGCTGGGCCAGCGCGTGCCGGGCCTGCTGGCGCTGGCCCGCTTCCTGGTGCTGGAGCCAATTGGCCCCCGCGCCGCCGCCCGCCGCACCCAGCTCGACGCGGCCATGCTCAAGGGCGTGAGCCAGCAGGACGAGCACAACATCACCGTCAATATCTCGGCCGAGAGCCTGAAAAAGAAGAAAGGCAAGCTGGCAGCCGATGACTTTGGCCCCGAGGAAATGTTCCTGTCAATGGCCGGCGCGCTCACCTTCGATGAAAAAAACAAGGACAAGACGCCGCTGGAAAAATTTATCGACCAGTTCGGCTCGCTGTGCCAGGTGATGGGCGAGCAGGGCCCCAAAGGCGCCGGCTTCACCCGCACCTACTACGTGCCCTACTTCGTCGAAATGCAAAAGAAAGGTTTCGTGCCCGCGTTTGCGTACCTGGCGCACCGCTCGCAGGCCGAGGCGCCCGACGTGCAGCAGTGGCTGGCCGCGCACCCCGCCGAGGTGCAGGTGTTTCAGGAGTGGTCCAAAAACTACGCCTGGCCCCCGCCAATCCGCTAGGCCGGCGGGGCGGCTTCGCCCAAACGATAGGGGGTAGGGCCGCTCAGCAGCCCTACCCCCTATCGTTTTTCGGGCATCAAAAAAGTCAGCTACAGCAGGTTATACACCGTGCTGAAATACGAGCTGAGTGTGAAGGAGGTAGCGGTGGCGTTAGACGACCACGAGGGGCTCACCATGTTCATGCTGCCGCCGTCGCCGTTCCAGCACCAGCCCAGCACGGTCCAGCCCTTGCTTTTGGCGTAGCTCACGATGCCCGACCAGTTGGCGGAGCCCGCCGGCGAGTTGCCAAACTCGCCAATGAGGCAGGGCCGCCCGGCCGAGGCCAGGTCGTCGAGGTCCGCATTCTGGAGCGTGTGGTTTTTGCCCTGGTTGTAGCCGTTGGGGTACACGTGCGCCGACAGGATGATGTTGGTGTCGTTGATTTTGGTGCCGCCCGTGCCCTTCACGGCGGCGGCGGCGGTGGCCGTTTCCTGGCCGTAGCCGGGAATATCAATGATAATGGCCCCGCCGTACACGCTGCGCACCGAGCTGATGGCGGTGTTGTAGGCCGCCGCGTAGGCGTTAGACGTGATGTTGTGGCTGCCCCACTCGTTCATCAGGTTGATGGTGAAGCCGCCGCCGAGGGTGCCGTAGTTGGCTTTCCACCAGGTGCCGGCCGCCGCCAGCTCGCTCGCGTTGTCCGAGCCCAGCACCGACGACTTGTGGTAGGTGGCGATAACGGCGTAGCCGTTGCTCTTGGCCTGGGCAATCCAGTTTTTGGCCTGGCTCACGTAGCCGGGCTCAATCTCGATGCGCACGGTCTTGATTTTGGTCTGCTGCTTCATCAGCGAGAAGCCAAAGTTGGGGTTGCCGCCGTTGTAGTACGAAGGCTGCAGGTTGACGCCGTTGCCGAGGTTGGCCGTGAGGTCGGCCGAGACTTGGGCCGTCGCCAGGGGGGTAGGGGCAGCGTCGTGGGCGGCGCAGCCGGCAAGCAGGGTGGTGGCCGCCCCGAGCAGCAGGCCCGCGAGGCGGGCAGCAGGGGCATGACGGGTTGGGGCGACAAGCGCCGGGCAGGTTGGCATGGGAAAAGAAACTGAGTGGGAAAGTGAAAATTACAGCTCAAAGGTATTGGGCGAGAAAGAGCTTTGATTAATAGTGTTTTACCAATTCATTGTTCTGTATAACCAGGTAATTTTTACCCGCTCGCGGGGCCCGCCCGCGCGGTGGCGCGCGGCTGGCTGAGCAGGTAATATCTTTGTTCAACCTGCACTCTGACCCAACCCATTTTGGGCTCCGTTCCACACGATGAATCCTGCTGCCCCGCTCACCTGCATTATCGTTGACGACAACGAAATCAACCGCCTCACCCTGGAGCACCTGGTTGACCTCACGCCCGAGCTACAGCTGCTGGCCTCGCTGCCCGGCGGCCTCGAAGCGCTGGCTTTCTTCCGGCAGGGCGGCCGCTGCGACCTGCTGCTGCTCGACGTGGAGATGCCCACCATCACGGGCCTGGAGCTGGCCAAGCTGCTGCCCAAGCCCGCGCCCGCCATCGTGCTGGTGACCACGCACCGCGAGTTCGCGGTGGCGGCCTTCGAGCTGCAAGTAGTTGATTATCTGGTGAAGCCCGTGGAGCTGGTGCGCTTCAACCAAGCCATTGGCAAGGTGCTGGCGGCGCGCCCGGCCGCGCCCGCCCTACCCCCCCCCGGCCCCGCCAAGGCCGAGCACGCCCCCGAGCTGTTCGTGAAAGTGGGCACCCGCTCCATCAAGATTAACTTCGACGACGTGCTCTACATTGAGGCGCTCTCGACCTACTCGGTGCTGGTGACGACCACCCAGAAGCACATCGTGTACATGACCCTCAAGGCCCTGAGCGAGCGCCTGCCCTTCGCCCACTTCGTGCGGGTGCACCGCTCCTACATCGTCAACCTGCGGCGCATCGAGGCCGTCGAAGACCACGTGCTCAAGCTCGGTAACTACGAAGTGCCCGTGGGCAAGTCGTATCAGGAGGAGTTTAACCGCCACCTGCGCAGCCTGTAGGGCAATGAATAATGACAAGTGGCTAATGAGTAACAGATTGCTCATTAGCCACTTGTCATTATTCATTGCCTAATTCCCGCGGCAACTCGGCCAGCACGCGCTGCACCTGGGCAATGAGCTGGCTGGCGGCGGTGGGCAGCTGCGGATAGTGGGCCGCGGTGGCCGCTTCGAGCTGCTGCACGGCGAGGGTCACGTGGGCCACGCTCACTGATTCGAGGCTGGGCTTGATGTGGTGAATGATGCGGGCCACTTCGTCCCAGTGGCCATCGGTGGCCGCTTCCTGCAGCTGGGCCAGGCTGGCGGGCATGTTGCGCAAAAAGGAATTAATGATTTTTACCACGAACTCCTCGCGGCCCCGCGCCAGGGCGCGCAGCTTGGCCAGGTCGTAGCTGGGCGGGGCATTCGGGGTTGCGCTGGGCAGGGGGGTAGTAGCCGCACCAGCGTGTGGTACACCTCTTCTTCGTCGAAGGGCTTAGCCAGGCAGGCATTCATGCCGGCGGCCAGGTAGCGGTCGCGGTCGTTGCGGAAGGCATTGGCCGTGAGGGCCACGATGGGCAGCCCGGCCCGCGCCGGGTCGGGCAGGGCCCGGATGGCGGCCGTGGCATCGAGGCCGTTGAGGCCCGGTAGCTGAATATCCATCAGCACCACGTCGAATGGCTGGGCATCGTCGCGCACGCGGTGCACGCCGGCCAGGCCGTCCTCGGCCTCCTCCACCAGCGCGCCCCAGCCCTCGAACAGCAGCCGGGCCACGGTGCGGTTTATCTCGTTGTCTTCCACCACTAGCAGCCGCCGGCCGCGCAGCGCGCCGGTGTCGTAGGCGTCGGTGGCGTGGCTGGCGGCGGGGCCCTTGGCCTTGGGCAGCGTGAGGCAGAAGGCAAACGTGCTGCCCTGCCCCGGCTCGCTGCTGAGCGTGAGCTGCCCGCCGAGCTGGTCAACCAGTGCCCGCGAGATGCTCAGGCCCAGGCCAGTGCCGCCAAAGCGCCGCGTGGTGTCGGAGTAGGCCTGGGTGAAGCCCTCAAAAATCAGCTCCTGCTTGTCGGTCGCGATGCCGATGCCCGAGTCCTCCACGCTGAAGCGCACGGTGAGGGTAGTGGCCGTTTCGGCCAGCTGCTTGCCAATTACCACTATCCGCCCGCCGGGCTCGGTAAACTTAATGGCATTGGCCACCAGGTTGATAAGTATCTGGTTGAGGCGGTGCGGGTCGCCCAGCACCCAGGGGTAGGCGCAGGTGGTGCGCAGCGGCGTGCCGCTAAAGAGCAGGCCTTTGTCCTTGGCCTGGGCCGCGAGCGGGCGCATGGCCTCGCCCATCGAGTCGCAGAGGTTGAAGGCCACGGCCTCCAGCTCCAGCTTGCCCGAGGTAATCTTGGCCATGTCGAGCACGTCGTTGATAACGTGCAGCAGGTGCTGCCCCGCGTGCCGGATGGTGCGCACAAACTCCTGCTGGCGCCCGTCGAGGCTGGTTTTGCTGAGCTGGCTGGCCATGCCCAGCACCCCGTTGAGCGGCGTGCGAATCTCGTGGCTGATATTGGCCAGGAAGTTTTCGCGGGCCCGCACGGCGGCTTCGGCGGCGGCCTTGGCCCGCTTCAGCTCGCGCTCGGCCAGCACCCGCTCCGTAATATCCTGGCCGTAGCCAATGACGTAGGGCGGCTGGCCCGGCTCGCGCACCAAGTGGTTGTCGTAGAGCACATAGCGCGTGGGCTGGCCTGCGCATATCAGGGCCATGGTGCCGCGTTGGTTATCGGTGGTAGCGAAGCGCCGCAGGTACTTGGCCACGCCGGGCTCGTGCTCCAGCGCGCACAGCTGGCGCAGGTGGCGGCCCGGCAGCTCGGCCAGGGGTAGGCCCAGCATATCGGCGCCCGCCGGGTTGGCCGTGAGCAGGCGGCCCGCCAGGTCGTGCGTGCAGATGAGGGCCTGCGAGTGCATCATCAGGTCGCGGTACTGCTTTTCGCGCTGGGCCAGGGCCTGGGCGGCCACCCGCTGGGCCGTAATGTCGGTGCTCACTACCAGCACCTGGGGCGTGCCGTCGGGCCGCAGCAACGGGCGCTTCACCACGTAAAAGTGGCGCACCTCGCCCGAGGCCAGGGTGACATCGGTTTCGGTAGTCAGCTGCTCGCCGGTGGCCAGCACGTGCGCGTCGGAGGCCAGGTAGCGGGCCAGCTGCGCGGCCTGGTCGGGGGTAGGGGCCTGGGCCCGCGTGGGGTGCAGGTAGCCGGTGCGCTGGCGCAGCTCGGTGGCCGTGCGGTTTTCAAACGCAAAGCCGCCCGCCGCGTCGCGCACAAAGATGGCGCTGGGGGTAGCATCCAGAATAGCGCTGATAAAAGCCTGCTGCTCAGCCAGCTGCTGCTCGGCCCGCACGCGGTCAGTAGTCTCGGCCAGAAAAATAGTGAGGCTGCCCACGGGCGTAGGCATGGCCACCACCTGCATGTGAAAATGCCGCTCGCCCACCCGAATCTCCTGCGCGGGGGCGTGCGGACCCGCGGCCGCCACCGCCCGCAGCTGCTGGCGCACCCGCACCTGCGCGGCGCGGCTCAGGCCCTCGCGCAAGGCCAGCGCGGCCGGGTTGGCGTACAGCTGCCGGCCCTTGGCATCGAGGCGCACGATGGGGTTGGGGTTGAGCTCGGGCAGGCTGGCCAGCACGTGCAGGCTGGCCAGCTGGGTGGGGGAAAGCCGGTCGTCGGCCACGGCGGATAGGGTAGGGAGCGATAGCATAAGATAGCGGTAATGAAAGGACTAAAGTAATCAGTGCCGCCCGCCCTGCCAGCCCCCAGCCCCCGCGCCCGTAAAAGCTCAGCTAGACGTACAAAAAAAAGCTCCTTTCGTGCTAGAAAGGAGCTTTTTCTCAGGAAATAAAAAACAGCGCGTGCCCGCTAGCCGCCTAGCGGCCCAGCACGATGCGCACCGGCTGCGGCGTGTGGCTGTCGATGGCCACGCGGCTGCTGCCCAGGCCAAAGCAATCGGCCTGCAGGCTCAGGGCCGTTTGGGCCGGCACCTGCAGCTGAAAGTTGCCCTGCGCGTCGGTCACCACCACCTGGTGCGTGTTGGTAGTTGGAAACACGCACACGCCGGGGCAAGGCCGGCCATCAGGGTTGAGCACCACCCCCGTCAGGTACACAAGCTGGGGCTCGGCCGTTGCGGGCCGGGCCTCGGTGGCTGCGGGCAGCGCCACTGCCGCCATCGCGGGGACGCTGGCCTGTCGAAAATCCCTTTTTCCGGCGGGCGCAGCAGCCTTGGCTGCTGCGCCC
>CAZZWL010000056.1:0-2897 GCA_964657755.1 uncultured Rhodanobacter sp. | reverse complement strand
CCCCCCCCCGGCCGGGCCGTCGCACTTCGGCGGGTAGTAGCCGGCTGGTCAGTCTTCGAACCAACCGGCTGGGTGCGAGCCGCCCGTGCAGGCCCGGCGAGTAGCAGGGAGCATGCAACAGCAGCGGCGAAAGAAAAGCGAAGGCTAGGCATAGTAGAGCGAGGTAACTTATAATAAATAGTATTCCCGGTAGGAATTACTGTACTAAAATTAGGTCGCCTTATTGCCCGCATTTCCTGCTACTAGCTGAATAGCTCAGTTTGCTAGCTGAGTAGAGAGGATACTTATGCCAGCAGAAGCCAATCCTGTACTGGCCCAGTCCTATTTGGGCCCAGTATGTCGCTGCCAGCCACGCTGGCTAGTACAGCAGCAAACCCGCTGCCAGGCGTTGGCAGCGGGCTTCCGAAAATGAAAATACGCGGGGACTGCCGCGGCCTATCGGCCCAGCGTGACACGCAGGATTTCGGTCAAAGGCTTGTCTACCACAACCCGGCTGCTACCCACCCCAAAATACTCGACCTGTAGCGAAACCGCCGTGCCCGCCCGCACGGGCAGCACGAAAGCACCCTGGGCATCGGTCACGACCAGCTGCCGCGGCGCCCCGGCCGGAAACACGCTGGCCCCGGCGCAGGGCCGGCCGTCGGAGTTCAGTACCAAACCCCTGAGCGGCACTATTTGGGGCGCGGCCGGAGTAGCGGTGGTGGTGGTGTCGGCCGGGGCTGCGGCAGTGGCCGCCGGGGCTAGCACCGCCGGTGTGCTCCGCGGCCGGGCCGGCTGGTGGCCACCAGGGCCGGTGGTGGCGGAGGCGGCAAAGGACAGGCCCGCCAGCAAAAGCGGGAGCGCCACGCTAGCTACCGAAAAAGTGCGAAGAATGTAAGTAGTAAGCATAAGGAGGGAGCGAAGCGGCAAGCACGGGAGCGCGTTGCCAGAAGGGCGAATAATGTATCTACAGCAAATGTATGGTTCGCTGGTGGCCCTTAAAATAGTACTATCCGAACGCGAGGTTTTCGTGGCTCAACTACCCGCTTGGCCCGACGAAAAAGCGCGTGCCCTGCCGCTAGCTGGCCCGGCGCGGGGTGGGTTTGCGCGTGGTAGTGGCGGCCAGGGCGCGGGCGGGGTTGTCTTCCAAGAACTTGCCCCAGCTCTTAGCGCCGGCCTTCACGTTGTTGCCCTGCTGGTAGTGGTGGCACAGGGCCACGGCCAGCGCATCGGTAGCGTCCAAAAACTTGGGGGCTTCTTCAATGGGCGGCAGCTCCAGGGTTTGGCGCAGCATGCGGGCCACCTGCTCCTTATCGGCCGAGCCCGAGCCCGTGACGGCCTGCTTGACCTTGGTGGGCGCGTACTCCACAAACGGAATGTCGCGCGAGAGGCAGGCGGCAATCGCTACCCCCTGCGCCCGGCCCAGCTTGAGCATACTCTGCACGTTCACGCCGTAGAAGGGCGCCTCAATGGCCAGCTCGTCGGGCAGGAACTCGTCAATCAGCTCCAGCATGCGGGTGAAAATCCGCTTTAGCTTTACGGCGTGATTCGTACCCAGGGCCTTCATATTGATGACGTCGTATTGCAGCACCTTCACGTGCTGCCCGCGCACCTCAATCACGGCGTAGCCCATAATCTGGGTGCCGGGGTCGATGCCCATGATGACCTTCTCGGCCGGGGGCAGCCGCTGGAGGGGGGTAGGGGGCAAAGTGCGGGAAACGGCCATGTTCTTCAAAGTTACGCCCCCGCGCCCCCCAATCGGCCGCGCCGGGGCCCGCGCTGGGTGCTGCTGGCCAAAATCGGCGTCACGCTGCTCACGCTGGGGCTGCTCTATCACTCGGTTTTTGCGGCGCCCGACACGGCCGCCGCCTGGCGCCGGCTGCTGGCCACCACGCTCGGCGGCGCGGGCCGCGGGCCAGTGCTGCTGGCCCTGGCCCTGGTGCCCCTCAACTGGGGCCTGGAGGCCTGGAAGTGGCAGCGCCTGGCGCAGCACCTGGAGCCGGGCCACTCGTTCGGGCGCAGCCTGCGGGCGGTGGTGCTGGGCCTCACGCTGGGCTTCGCGACCCCCAACCGGGTGGGCGACTACGCCGCCCGCCTCCTGGCGCTGCGCAGCCGGCAGCGGCTCGACGCCGTGGGCGCCGTGTTTCTGGGCCGCTACGCGCAGCTGGTGGCCACGCTGCTGGCCGGTGGGGCGGGCCTGCTGTACTTTTTGCTGAAATTTTACCTCCGGGGCTACCCGGCCGCGCAGGCGGGGGTAGGGCTGGCGGCCGGGCTGGGCGGGGCGCTGGCGCTGCTGCCGCTCTACCGCTCGCGGCTGCTGCTGGCGGCGCTGGGCCTGGTGCGGCCGCTGCGGCGCTTCCGGCGTTATTTGGCCGTGATGCCGACGTATTCGGCCGCGGAGCTGCACGCGGTGCTGGGCATTTCGGGGCTGCGCTACACCGTGTTTTGCGGGCAGTTTCTGCTGCTGCTGAGCGCCTACGGGGTGCGCGGGCCGTTGGGCCCGGCGGTGGCCGCCGTGGCCGGCACGTTCCTGTTCAAGTCCTTGGTGCCCTCGCTCAACGCCCTGGCCGACGTGGGCGTGCGCGAGCTGTCGGCCACCCATTTATTCGGCCTATTGGGCCAGCCCGCGCTGCCGGTGCTGAGTGCCAGCCTCAGCCTGTGGGTCATCAACATCGCGCTGCCCAGCGCGCTCGGGCTGCTGCTGCTGCCCGGCCTGCGGGTGCTGCGCGAGCGCCGCGCCCGGTGATGCTGCCGATGCTGGGCGCCTTGCTGCTAGGGCCGGCGCTGTACGCTGGGGTATGGGCATGGCTGCGGGGGGCAGTCGTTCTCACGTCAACCTCACCCCCTAGCCCCCTCTCCTTGGGAGAGGGGGGACTAACTCTAAAAATTAGCCTAGAGCTAGAAACTAGTCCCCACTC
>CAZZWL010000055.1:17648-32894 GCA_964657755.1 uncultured Rhodanobacter sp. | reverse complement strand
ATAAAATGGCAGTAAAAAGCCCCTGGTGACTGTCACCAGGGGCTTTTTACTGCCATTTTATCTGTGGATAAATAACTTGTTTTTCTTTCAAAAAAGGTTGTTAAAATTTCTGTAAATCGTTCTGTATCAAGAACTTTACACTATCAAATTACCCACTTAACAACCTCACCATGAGTACCCTAGTTCAAGCCCCCGCCAAACGCAAAGCCCGCCGCATCGCCGGTTTTGTTGCCCCCGTCGAAACGCCCCAGGTAGTAGTCGAGCCTACCCCCGCGCCCGTCGTGGAAATTATAATAGCCCAGCCCGCGCCGGTGGCACCCGCGCTCCAGCCCGTGCGCTCGGCTACCCTCGACCTCATCCTGAACGCGCCGGTGCCCGTCACCACGCGCACCTACTCGCCCCTGAGCCACCTCGACCTCATCACGTCGGTGAAGGAGCAGCTGGACAAGCGCGGCCTGAAGGTGAAGGATGAGCGCTACAGCGAGAATCGCAAGGGCCAGCAGATGTTCGGCCACATGACGGTCGAGGGCTACAACGGCGACCAGGATATGTGCTTGGGCTTCCGCAACAGCTACGACAAGAGCATGCAGGTGGGCGTCGTAGGCGGCTCCCGCGTCATTGTCTGCTCGAACATGATGTTTGCCGGCGACTTCAAGGCCCTGGCCATGCACAACGGCAACGTGGTGCAGGAACTCAACACCATGCTCGGCAAGGCCGCCGACCGCCTCGAAGAGCACTACCGTAAGTTGCAGCAGGACAGCGATAAGATGCGCGAAGTGGAAGTCAACCCGCGCATCATTCACGAAATCCTGGGCGAGCTATTTTACTCCGAGTCGGTGGTGACGGAGGCGCAGCTGCGCATCATTCGCGGCGAGCTGCGCGAGCAAACCAACTTCGGCGACAGTACGCTGTGGGACATCTATAACCACACCACCGAGGCGCTGAAAACTACCCCCAGCGGGCTGATTATCGGCCGGCACATCGAGGCGCACCAGTTCTACATGCAGCGCGCCTAACCCCCTAATTCCCACCTGTGTACCTGTGCCTCCGGCGAGCTCTCAGCCGGAGGCCTGGCTACGCCTTTGCCCTAAGACAATGAGTAAGTACGATTTAAGAACCGCCAAGGGCCACGACTTCTTCGAAGTGTCGAGCGCCTTTCAAAAGTGCATCCGCCGGGGCCTCGAAGAGGAGGCCATGTATTGGGCCGTGGAGCTGTTCAACTCCAACTACGTGGAGTACGTCTGGAAGCGCCTGCGCATCATGGCCAGCGAGGACGTGGGCCTGGCCCAGCCCGGCATCGTGGCCGAGGTGCAGGCGCTCTATCAGCATCACAAGCTCCAGGCCAGCAAGAAGGAGGATAAGAACCAGCCCGAGCGGCTGTTCCTGACCCACGCCGTGCTGCTGCTCTGCCGCGCCCCCAAGTCGCGCCTCGTGGACTGGGTGCTGATTGCCCAGTGGCGGCTGCACGACCACGTGCACCTGGAGATACCGGATTTTGCGCACGACAAGCACAACGAAAAGGGGCGGCGGTTGGGGCGGGGCTGGAAACACTTTTTCGAGGAGGGTAGCCACCTCGAAAATAGGGCCGACGTGCCCGGCGAGGCCGAAGCCCGGTGCAAGGCGATGCAGGCCATCAGCAGCCCCGAGCCGGGCTTATTTGACCTCGACGGCAATGCCCAAGGGTGACCAAAAGGCCCGCGTGATGCAGAAGCGCGAGTTAAGCGAGCCCGGCTACTACGCCTTCGCGTCGGTAGTCGGGCAACAGCGCCACTTCAACGTGCAGACCGCCAAGCTCCTTGCGGCCTGCGGATTGGAGCCGCTGCGCCTGCTCGATGCGATGTCACGCCCGGCCCCGCCCGACGTGCTCACCGATGAGCAGCTGCTGGAGTGGCTCAGCTGCGAATGCGACTGCCCGATGACCATCCTGCGCGCCTACGTGGGGGTAGGGGGGGAGCAGCCCGATGGCTCGGAGTGGGGCCGCATCGCGGCCGGGCTCAACAGCACCACCGAGGCTAGCCTCCGGCGCTGGGGCGACGTGCACCACCTTACCCCCCAGCTGCTGCGCCGCTACACCGCCTCCGAAGGCCTGCCGCTCGATACGCAGGCCAATATCCTCAGCGCTGACTACGATGGCGAGCCCCTGGCGCCGGATGCGCTGTGGGCCTTCATCGTAGCCCACCCGGCCGGCCAGCACACCTACCGGCCCCAGAGCTACGGCCACCGCCTGGCGGATAGGTTTCGACGAGTGGCCGGCTTTCGGCTCACCTGGGCCTACGCTACTACGCTGCTGGCGCTGATGAGCCAGCCGGAAGAGGAAAGCGATTGTCCGTTTTAATGGCAGTATAGCCCCGGTTATCTTTGTGGTGCGGCAGGATTAGAAGGTCTGACACGCACTCCCTAGAAAAGCCGAGGCCGCTGGCCCCGGCTTTTTTGATTTTCAGCAAAAAGGCCCAGCGGCAATTGCCACCGGGCCTCTATCGAATCACCCTCACGGCATCTCACCGCCGAAAGGACTGCCAAGGTACGCTGACTGTGGATAAATACTTGGTTTTTCTTTCTAAAAAGGCTGCTAAAATTTCTGTAAATCGTTCTGCATCAAGAAATTTACACTATCAAATCACCCTCATAAGTACTTCACAATGAACGCAATTATTAACCAAGCGGCGGTCAATTTGGCCCAGCTCGTCATTCAATCTGAATACGCGGTGCGCATCACGACCCTGACTCCCTGGGCCTGCGTGCCGGTGGGCTACCGGGGCGCGGCCACCATCGAAAACCACGGCTTCTACTACTCCTTCTGGTTCGACTTCACCGGCCACCAGGTACTGGTGCGGGTGGAGGGCCTGGGCATCTTCCTGGCCGAGTGGGCCGACGAGGAGCCGCCCGTAGTGGCTGTTGTCGCGCAGGAGCTGTCTACCCCCCAGTTTTTAGCCCAGGCCGCTTAAACACCACGAAAACGTTGCACCATTCAGCTTTCACCCTCTTCAACATCTCACCTCATCCTCATGGCAACCGCTCAAAAATCCCGCAAACTCACCATTGAACGCCGCTACCGTTCCGGCAAGTGGGGCGTGCTCACCCAGACCGCCCAGATTCTGCTCAGGGGTAAATGGCTCGAAGCCGCCGGCTTCACGGCCGGCGACCAGGTGCACGTGCACGTGACCCAGGGCGTGCTTACGCTGAGCCACGTGGCGGCGTAATACCGTCCTATTGCTGCCAGAGGCGGGGTTACATCTTAAGTGGTGTAATCCCGCTTTTTTATGAAAAAACTCGGTAAACCCGACAAACTGGACAAATACCGGTCGCACCTCGTGGATGGCGCGGAGCTGAGCCCCGCCGAAACTGAGATGCTGGCCAAGTACCGCAAGGCCCACGGCCTGCTCTGCCTGGGCTTCGGCCGCAACCAGGTGCTGGCCACCCTGGAAAAGGAATACGAGCTGAGCCAGCCTCAGCTCTACGCCATCGTGCGCGAAAGCGTCACGCTCTACGGCTCGATTGAGGAGGTCGATAAAAAGGGCCAGCGCACCATTTCCCACGAGAACTACAAGCTGCTGGCCAACCTGGCGCGCAAGAATGGCGACATCGGGGCTGCCATCCGGGCCCAGGAGAACGCCGATAAGCTGCTGGGGCTATTTGAGCCCGAAAAGACCGTGCTCGACCCCAAGGCGTTCCTCATTCCCGTGCCGATGGACTTCAGCACCGACCCCGCAGTACTGCGCGAGCAGGAAACGGAAGATACTGACTACGAAGACGTAAGCGAGGAAGGGGAGGGCGATGCAGAGTAAGGAAGCTCGCCGCAAGGTTTACGTCAACGAAAAGCAGCGCCAATTTCTAGCGGCCAAGCAAAAACGGCGCAGTTTCGTGGGTGGTCGCGGTAGCGGTAAAACCACCGTAGCCGGCCACGAAACCCGGGTGGAGATGAACTACCTGCCCAGGGCCAAGGGCTTCCTGGCCGGCCTCACCTACACCCAGCTCAGCAGCAACACCGTGCCGGCGATGGAGGCGGCCTGGCAAGCCCACGGCCTGCGCGAATACGACCTCAAGTCGGGTTTTGGGCACTACGTGAAGGGCAAGCGCCCCCCGGCCGAGTGGATTAAGCCTTACCAGCCCCCGAGCAATTACGAGAACGTGATAACGTTTCTCAATGGCTACACCATCCAGATGCTGAGCATGGACCGGGCCGAGCTTGCCAGGGGCGGCAACTACGACTTCGGCCACATCGACGAGTCGGCGCTCATGAAGGAAGAGCACGTCAACAAGATTCTGCGCCCCATGATTCGGGGCAATATCTATAAGAGTTTTCCGGATAAATCTTACCACCAACGGTTCTGCGACTACACGTCGGTGCCCTGGCTGCCCTCGGGCCAGTGGGTGTTCAAGACCGAAGACTTAGCTAAGGAAAGTCCGGATGAGGCGTTCTTTCTCGAAAGCACGGCCTACGACAACGTAACCGTGCTGGGGGAGAAGTACCTGCGCGACCTGCGCAACGGCATGACACCCCTGGAATGGGACGTGGAGGTGATGAATAAGCGCCTCACCAAATTGCCTAACTCGTTCTACCCCAGCTTCAGCGAGGAACGGCACGGCGTCTGGAAAACCTTCACCTACACCCACGACGATAAGACGGGGCTTACCCTGGCCATCGACAGCGACCGCGACCCCGCGCGGGAGTTGGAGCTAAGCTTCGACTTCAACGCCGGCTTCACTTCGGTTATCGTGTGCCAGGAGAACGGCCAGGAGTTTCGCTGCCTGGATGCGTTGTGGGTCAAGCAGAGCGAGACGACCGTGCTCGATGCGCTGGTGACCAAGTACTGCGATACCTACGCGAGCCACGAGCGCAAGCACGTGGTTATCTACGGTGACCGCAACGGTAACAACAAGCAGGTAGGGGCCAACCTCACCTTCTACGAAACCATCCAGCAGGGCCTGGCGGCCAGGGGGTGGACCTCCCTGCTCATGGTGCAGGGCCTCGACCCCGACCACCGCCTCAAGCACATCGCCATCAACCAGCTGCTGGCCGAGAACAACCCGCGCCTACCCGTCATTCGCTTCAACCGCAACAAGTGTAAGTTTCTTATTATCTCCATCCAACAGTCACCCATCAACCCCGACTGGACTAAGAATAAGAACAGCGAGAAGAGCAGCATCGAGCAGGAGCGCGCCACTCACCTCAGCGACTGCTTCGACAACATCGTGTACCGCAAGTACGGCAGCCTGTTTGGGCAGGAGCAGACCCCTTACCAGGTGTACTTCCTCGGCCGCGGCTAGCCGACCAGATGCGCAAGTGGCAATTGCCACCCTCAATTATCTAAAGAAATGCCCTGGCAGCCATGTCAGGGCATTTCTTTTGACTCATGCACCCCCTGTGGCCCTTTCATATATTCCCTATAAATTGCCATTTTGGCAATTGCCAAACGCTAAAGGGCGCGCACGGCCGCGTGCGTCACGCAATAAAAAAACGACCTGTGGCCGGCCGTTCTGCCTGATTTTCGGCTAGTTGGCTGCCAAACACGCAATAATTTATTTCCGTCCTACGCGCCGGATGGGAAAAGGGGCAATTTGAGTCCCATGCAACGGACTCTTATTCATATCCGCACGGTACTGGCCGAGCTGGAGCTGCCCGACGGCAACGGCCAGCCCCGCGCCTTTTCCATCGGCTACTACAAAACCAACGGCACCAAGGGCAGCAAGCCAGCGGTGAAAAAAGGTGGCCTGGCCGGCGTGGGGGGCGGCAGCGCGGCCGGCCCCGAGGGCCGCAGCGCCTTCCGCTACAAGGTCAAGGAGAAGGGCACCCTGCAACTCGTGGACTGCGCCACCGGCCAGGCCTTCGCGCTCAAAATCATTCTGCTCACCGATTACAACGGCCGGCGCATCCTGCACGGCTAAGCCCCTATGACGCGCGACATCAAAGAATTAGAGGGCGGCATCTACATCCTGCCTGGCGCCCAGGCCATCGTGGAGCTGACCGGCAGCGATAAGGCCCAGGACGTGAACTACGGCGCCCTACCCCTCACGCTGGGCGGCAACAAGATTGCCCCCTGGGGCGCCGATAATCTCCAGCCGCAGGCTATGCTGGCCCTGGTGTACAGCAACCACCTCAAGCCGCAGCTCATTACCACGGCCCGCGATTTTCTGCTGGGCTCGCGTCTGGGCTGCTTCTCGCGCACAATCGTGGACGGTAAAATCGTGCTGGAACCCGTTATCGATACCGAGATGGAGGACTGGTACGAGGCAATTGACGGCGACGCCCTGCTGCAAAGCCTGGGCTACAACCTCGAAACCTTCGCCAACTACGCCAGCGTATTCTCGCTGGCGTCGAGCAAGTACGTGGAGGATATTCAGAGCTTCGACTGCACCGTGTTCCGCGCCCTGGTCACGACCAAGCCCCGGCCCGAGAAGTACATTCTGCACCACGACTGGCGGAATTTTCGCGCCGACCAGGCCAAAATTCTCAACGCCTACGACCCGAAGGACCCGACCAGGTACGGCGAGTTTCTGCTGCACGGCCGTGACTGGACGCCGGGCCAGAAGTACTACGATATGCCGCCCTACTGGGGCACCCGCAAGTGGACGGAGGTCAGCAACAAGATTCCGCGCTTTCACTCCTCGGGCCTCGACAACGGCTACAACGTCAAGCACCACATCAAAATCCCGCTGGGCTACTTCGACCAGTTCCCTACCCCCGAGCTGAAGAAGAAAGCGGAGCTGGACCTAATGGCCAACATGAATGAGATGCTGGCCGGCGTCGAAAACACCGATAAGGTGTTCGTGAGCAAGTATGGCACCGACGCCACCGGCAAGGCGATGCCGGGCTGGGAAATCGTGCCCATCGACAACAAGATGAGCGACAAAGCCTACGATTCGGTGAATCAGCAGGCCAACATTGCCCACACCAGCGGCCACGGCATCGACCCGAGCCTGGCCGGCATCGACACCGGCGGCAAATTCGGGGGTAGCGGCTCCGAAAAGCGCATCAGCTACCAGCTGCACGTGGCCCTGCGCACGCCCACCAAGCGCAAGATTCTGCTCAAAACCTTCCGGGCGGCCCACAAAATCATGGGCTTCAACCCCGAGCACTTCTTCGGCTTCGAGGATATCGACATCACGACCATCGCCGACAACCCGACCGGGAAGCAGAAGGTGGCTAACTCATCCATGTAAGGCCATGCTATTCAACACGGTAGAAGAATTGCGCGCCTGCCTCAGCAGCGTGCACAAGCAGAACGCCGGCGCCATGCTCAGCTTCGTGGGGCCGGCCGAAACGCTGCACCTGGTGCCGGTGCTGGGCGAAGGCCTGGTCGAGCAGCTGGGCAGCCTGCCAGCCACCGCGGCGCCGGCGCACCTGGTGGCCCTGCGCGAGAAGCTGCGCGCCGCCCTGGCCTACTACGTGGCCCTGGAAGCGGCCCCGTTCCTGCCGGTGACGCTCAACGACGTGGGCATGACCGAAGGTCAGGCCCCGAACAACCCGGCTACCCGCCAGTGGGTGTACAACAACTTCGTGGAGGCCGCCGCCTCGACCGCCGACCGCCTGCTCGACGTGGCCCTGGCCTGGCTCGATGCCCATGCCGCCGACTACGAGGCAGAGCTGGACTCGACCGAGTACCGCTCGCGCAAGGGCCTGCTCATCGCCGACGCCGCCGAGCTGGGTAAGTACCTGGCCACGGCCGGCAGCCGGCGCTTCTTTCTGGCCCTGCTGCCCACCCTGCGCCAGGTCGAAGACTTCGACATCAGCGACTTGCTGGGCGAAGACCAGTTGGAGCAGCTGCGCGAGGGCCTGGCCAGCGGCGAGGCACCGAGCGCGGAGGCCCGCAAGCTGCTGGGCCTGGTGCGCCCGGTGCTCGCCCACCGGGCACTCGCCCAGGGGGTGCTCAGCCTGAACGTGGCCCTAAGCGGCACGAGCCTGCGCCTGCTGAGCGACAATGAGGCCATCCGCCAAAGCCAGGCGGCCAGCCCGGCCGCCCTCTCGGCCCTGAGCCAGCAGGCCACCAGCACTGCCGACCGCTACCAGGCCAAGCTCACGGCCTACCTCGACGGGCTGGCCCCGGCCGCCCCGCCCGTGTCGGCCCAACTCTACGACAACTCCGATAAGCCCAGCTTCTGGGTCTAGCTATGCGCCCCCTCAACTTCTTGCAAATCGTAGAGTTATCCTCCGTTGTCCTGGCCGGGCTCAGCTCGTTCGTCGAAAGCCACATCTGGACGCCCGCCTACACCTACTACCTGCTGCTGGTGCTGGTGGTGCTCGACGTGCTCACCAATAACCTGGTGGTAGGCAAGCGCCTGCGGCCCCGCAACCTGGCCCTGCGCCTGGTGGGCTACACCGTCATTCTGGCGCTGGCCCACGGCTTCGGCGAGCACGAGAAGGGCCTGTTCTTTCTCACGCAGCTGGTGCTGGCGCCCTTCGTGCTGGTGCACATGCGCCGGCTCATCATTTCGCTCGGCAAGCTCGACCTGGTGGATAGCGACGTGGCCGACCTGCTGAGCCGCCGCATCACGCGCCAAGCGGAGCGCGAGCCCGAGTTGTCGCCGGAGCCCGAAGCGGAGCCTACCCCCGCCGTGGCCGCGGAAGCCGCCCCCGAACCCGTAGCCAGCCCCGCCTGATGCAGACCTTTCGCCTCGACGGCCGTCCCCATCCGGTGCCCGAGCGCTGGGACGAGCTGAACCCCGCCCAGTTCTTCGCCCTGGCCCCGCACCTGGCCCACGACTCGGTGGCCGCCCGCCTGGCCGTGCTGCGCGCCTGGTGCCCCCGCCTGCGCGAGAAGGACGTGCGCCGGCTCACGGCCGACCAGTTGTGGGACATATGCACGCTCGTAGCCTGGGCCTGGACCAAGGAGCCCGACACGAAGGGGGTAGGGGCGTTCACGCACCGGGGCCGCACCTACCTGCTGCCCGAGCCGCAGCTGACTGATGGCGTGGCCATCGAGTACGCCACGGCCCAGGTGTATTTCCACCAGTTTGCCCACCCCACCAAGCCGCGCGTGGCCGCCCTCGACCAGCTGGTGGCCGCCCTCTGCCGGCCGGGGCGCCCCGACCTGGCGCGGGTGCGCCAGGACCCGGCCTGGGATGGCCAGCGCCGCGAGCGCTACAACGCCAAGCTGGCCGAAGCCCGCGCCCTGGAATTGGCCGACGCCCCGCTGGGCGTCAAAATCGTGGTGCTGCACCACTTTCTGGCTGCTCAGCGCTTCATTCACCGCGCTTATAAAGAGCTGTTTAAGACGCCCGACCCGCCCGCCGAGGGTGGCCCCGGCAAGCCCGCCCCCCGCAGGCCCAGCGACGGCACCGAAATGCTCGAATTACTGGCCGATTTGGCCGAAAGGGGCCTTTACGGCACCTACGAGCAGGTGGCCTACACCGCCCTACACACCGTGCTATTCAACCTGGCCCGCGAGGCCCGCCGCCGGCGCGCAGCCGATAGAGAAAACGCATGAGAATTTCCGAAGCGGGCCTGGCCCTGATTAAGCGCGAAGAGTTATTCCGCGCCACCTGGTACCGCTGCGAGGCGGGCCGCCCCACCATCGGCTACGGCCACGTGCTAGTGGCCGGCGAGGAGCGCTACTACAAAGCCCGCCTCACCGAAGCCGAGGCCACCGAGCTGCTGCGCCGCGACGTGGACCGCAACTACGGCGCGCACGTGGCCAGCCGCGTGCACCGCGACGTGACCCAGCACCAGTTCGATGCGATGGTGTCGCTGTGCTTCAACATCGGCACCGGCGGCTTCGACCAGTCGAGCGTGCTGGCCCTGGCCAACGCCGGCGCTAGCTCGCCAGCCGTGATAAAGGCCGCGTTCGGGCTCTGGAACAAAGTAACTGACCCTTCCACCAAGGTCAAGCGCGTGAGCGCTGGCCTTACTGCCCGCCGCGCTCGGGAAGCTGCGCTTTACCTGCAAGCATGAGAACAACTCTACTTTACCTCGTCGGCGCGCTGGCCCTGAGCAGCTGCGCTACCACGCGGCCCTTGCCTGAGCAAGAGCCGCCCCTAGTGGCCAGGCAGGTGCCGGTACCGCGCCTGGACTCGCTCGCGCTGGCCAGCTGCCAACCCCTCGACCTGTGTACCCTGGGCCTACCCCCCTACCTGGTGCCGGCCCCGGCTGGCTCCAGCCCGCACCAGCGCCGGCAGTGGCAGCGCGCCCAAGCTCAGAACCTGGCCCGCGCCGGCGTGCTGCCCACGAAAGTGAAAAACAGCAGCGTAGCCACTGCCCCCGGCGCCACGTCCATCAACCGGCCGGCCTCCACGGTGGCCACCGGCACCGGCAGCGTGGCCACCGATGCCCGCAAGGCCGGCAAAGGGCACGGCGCGTCAGCGGTCGGCCCCGGCGCGGTGGCCACCGCCACGAGCAGCGGCCCTGCCTGGTGGTGGTACCTGATAGCGGCCGTGCTCGGGGCGGTGCTCTGGGAGTACGTTAGCAGCCAGGTGGCCCCGTTGCGGGCGGTGCTCAGATGGCGAAAATATTAAAAAAGAAGACGATAGTAGGTAGAAATACGCAGAATACCACGTATAAATACTCGAATATAAAAACAGGATATAATACGGGTAAAAATAAATTGCGGTTAGGTGACCTTTGCTAGGCAAGTCAAAGAAAAAAATCACTACCCATCTCTTTCCCCCAACATTCCTATGAACACGCCCAATCCTGCCCCGCAGTTCTATACACTGCAACTTAGTAAAGAAGATTTCGCTCAACTGGCCAACGTCGGTGGCGGTAGTATCAGCTTTGGTCCGCTGACTCTAAGCTGGGATTTTACCCTATCCCCGCTAAACCTAAGCCTTACCGTCACGCTGGCCGGTATTACCATTGCTTCGGGTAATCTCAACCCAGCTAATCCTACAATTACGCTAGGAGGCAGTGCGGCAGGTTTCACCGCCGAAGTAGACCTCACCCTTCATCCCGATGTGCCGTCTATGGACTACCATGTGGTCGTATCCGTACCAATTTTCGGCAATATCGTTGACAAGTCGGGCACGGTGACCTTTTAGTCCTGACCCTACCCTTATTGACTTGCTAAAAGGCAGGTTCCCATGCTGGGAGCCTGCCTTTTCCGATTTAGGCCATCCCTTGTTTCGTCCTACCCCCCGCTGCCGCATTCTGCCATCTTGGGAACATGGCAGAGTACCAAGACGAGTTTAAGCGCATCCTCGACGAGGAAGTAGGCGACTACGCCGCCCGGGCGCTGGGGCTGCTCGCGCAGGCTATCCAAGCCAAGGGCCTCGTGCTCACGCAGGAGCTGCTCGACTCGCTCCGGACGGAGGTAGTGGGGGCCACCGCGCAGCACGTGGCCACGATGGGCGTGCTCTTCGAGCAGTACGGCCGCATTAAGGACATGAAGGGCCTCAACCGCACGAAGGCGCCCCCCATTGAAGAAATCGAGGCCTACGTGCGGAAAGTGGGGGTAGGGCACTTCGACTACGTGCCGGGCTACAAGCACGGCCAGTTTCCGCTGGCCAGTAGCGTGGCCATCAACCGCATTGCCTGGGGCCTGGCCCGCGCTAAGCTGCGCGACAACGCCCAGGTCAAGCCCAAGTCCTGGTTCAGCAAAACTTTTTACTCCAGCATCAACGGCTTCATCGATGCGGTGACCACCCGCTACCTGGCTGCTACCGGCACGCACCTGGCCGCTACTCTTAAAATCTGATATGGGACAAGTTAGACAGGATAACGTCCAGATAAAGCTCGAAATCGACGGCTCGCAGTCGAAAACCGAGCTGGATAACCTCACCCGCCGCGCCCAGGTGCTCACCACCGGCCTCAAGGAGATGAAGCGCGGCACCGACGAGTACATCGCCGCCAACAAGGAGCTGCGCGAGGTGAATGCCCGCATGAGTGAACTGCGCCAGGAAATCGGGGTTACCGGCCTCAGCATTGCCCAGCTGGGCAACCTAAGCAAGCAGCTGGCCCGCGAGTTGGTGAATCTGACTCCCGGCACCGAGTCGTTCATCAACAAGAGTAAAGAGCTGGTGCAGGTAGATGCGCGCCTGGCGCAGGTGCGGGCGGCGGCCAAGGGCATCAAAGACGATTTCGACAACGCCGGCGGCGGCCTGGGCAGCTTCCTTGCCAAAGCGGCCGGCTTCGCGGGCATCCAGCTGGGGGTGCAGGCCGTGGTGAGTGGAATTAAAGAACTGGCCGTATCGAGCGTGGCCGAGTTCGACCAGGCCGCCAAAGCCGCTGCCCAGCTCGATGCTACCCTGGCCAGCACGGGCAACCAGGTTGGCCTCACCCGCCAGGAGCTGCTGGGCCTGAGCGATGCTGTCGAGAAGAATTCCACCCTCGACGGCGACCAGGTAACGCGCATGCAGTCGCAGTTTCTGCGCTTCACCAACATCACCGGCGACATCTACAAGCAGGCCATTCCGGCTATTGTCGATATGGCCAGCAAGCTCGGCGGCGACGGCGAGGTGGACCTGGCCGGGGCCGCTACCAAGGTCGGCAAGGCCCTGAGCGACCCCGCCAAGGGCCTCACCGCCCTGAGCAAAGTCGGCGTTACCTTCTCCGACGACCAGCAGAAGCTCATCAAGACGCTCACGGAAACCGGCGACGTAGCCGGTGCGCAAGCCCTCATTCTGGGCGAGCTGGAGAAGAAATTCGCCGGCTCGGCCGAAGCCGCCGCCAAAGCCGGTACCGGTCCCCTGAAGCAGTTTCAAATCCAAGTCGGCAACGTTAAGGAGGGATTGGGGGAGCTGATTATTAACGGCTTGCAGGCCATCCAGCCGGCGCTGACCGGTGCGTTGAAGCTGTTCGCGTTCTTCATCGAAGCACTGAAAGCCACCCCAGCATTTATTTCTGAAAATCGGGGCGTGCTACTGGGTCTGGGGGTGGCTATTCTGACGCTCAACGCTGCCAATATCGCGGCGTCGGCCAGCACCCTCTACTTTGCGGCGGTCGAGAAGGGTCGGGCCATCGCCACCACGGCCAGCGCCGTGGCCCAGCGCCTGCTTAACGCCGCGATGACAGCCAATCCCATCGGCTTGGTCATCGCAGCCGTGGCCCTGCTGGTTGGTGGGCTGGTTACACTCTACGAGCGCAGCGAGAAAGTGCGCGAGGTGTTTGCCGGCCTGGGCGCGGCCGCCGTGCAGGTGTTCAAAAACATCAAGGAAGCCGTTGTGCTCCAACTCGGGGGGGTAGGGGACTTGCTGCTTGGAATCTTTACGCTCGACCCCGAAAAAATCAAGTCTGGGATAGCTGCCCTAGGCGAAGGCCTAAAAAAGCAGTACACCGGGCTGGGCGACGGCGTAGCCGGTGTCTACCACCAGGCCTACGGCGCGCGCGAAAAGCTGGAGCAGGCTGCCGCCGCCGAGCGCGATAAGCAGCAGCAGGCCGCTAAAGTGCAGAAAGCCAAAGAGGACGCGACTAAAACGGCCGCCGCCGCTGCCACCGCTAACCTCGAAGCCCTCAAAAACCGCGAGGCCAACATCAAAGCAGCCCTGGCCCTGGTGGCCGCCGGCTCGGCCGAGGAGCTGCGCCTCAAAAAGCTGGAAGTGCTCGTGAAGCGCGATATCGACCTGGCTGATGAGAAGAAGACCGCCGGCGATAAGAAAGTAATCCGGGCCGAGGCCCTGCGCGACTTGCGCCAGCTGCAGGACGACTACGACAAGAAGAGCCAGGAGGCGGCCACCAAGCGGGCCAAGGAGCAGGCCGACGTCGAGAAGAAAATCGCGGACCTCAAATCGGGTCTGCTGAAGGATGAAACCGAGAAAAAAATACAGCAGCTCATCGCCGCAGCCGACAAGGAAAAGGCCACTGCCCAGGGCACGGCCCAGCAAATTGCCGAACAGCGCCGGCTGATTATGGATAAGCTCGCCGTCGATATTGAGGCGGAGCGCCAGAAGCAGGCCCTCAAAGAGCAGGAGGAGGAGCTGGACATCGAGAAGCGTAAAAACGCGCTGATTAAGAACGAGTTTGACCGCCGGGCGGCCGAGTTGCTCACGGCCGCCAAAGCCGAGCAGCTGAAGGTTCTCGAAACCGACGCTCAGGGCGCCGAGAAGCGCCGGCTCATCGAGGAGAAATTGCAGCACGACCTGGCCGCCGTGGCCCGCGACCGGGTGCAGCACGAGCGGGAGATTGCCGACGCCATCCTGGTCATTGACGAGGATATCGCGCTGCGCCGCATCGACCGCCGCCGCAAGCAGGCTGGGCAGTTCAGCGAGGTGCAGGCCCAGGCCGATGCCGACGAGCAAGCCGTGCGCAAAGCGGCGCTCGACCGCCAGTACGGGGAGGAATATTTTCAGGAGGGCCTCAACACCGACCAGAAGCTGGCCCTGACCCGCAAGTACTTGCAGGACAAGGAGGATTTAGAAAATGAATACGGTGACCGCAGCCGCGAGCGCGATAAAGCCAACGTCGAATACGGCCTGGAGCAAATCGGCGCGGCGGTGCAGACGGTGGCCGACTTCCAGAAAATCGCCAGCGACAAAGAACTAGCTAAGCTCGACAAGGACAAAGCCGCTCGCCTAGCCAAGCTGGAGGCCGAGTACAAGGCTGGCACCGTGAGCAAAGACATCTACGAGGCCCAAAAGGCCAGTATTGAGGCCGATTACGATGCCCGCACCCGCGCCATTAAAAAGGACGCGGCCGAGAAGGAAAAGGAGCTGAATATTGCCCAGGCTATCATTCAGGGCACCCTGGCCGTGATTAAGGCCTCGCCTAACGTGCCGCTGATGATAGCCGCCGGCGTGACGGCCGCCGCCGGCGTGGCCAAAATAATTGCGACCCCCATCCCCGAGTTCGAGCAAGGGGGCACGTTTGGTGGTGCTAAGCCGACGTGGCGCGAGAAGGTGCGGCAATTTGCCAGCGGCGGGCGCATTAATTCGAAAGCCGGCGTGGCCGACGTGGGCCAGCGCCACAGCAGCGGTGGCATCCGAATGGTGGACGGGGCCACCGGCGAGCACCTGGGCGAGTGGGAGCGGGGCGAGGCCTACATGATTCTAAGCCGCGACACTTACGCCAACAACAAGCACCTCGTGGATGAGCTGATTGATACCAGTCTCTACCGCGGCGGCGCCCCGGTAGCTCACCGGCCCGGCTATTTCGAAGAGGGCGGGGTAGTCGGCGGCAAGGGGCTGACCGGTACGACTACTGCCAGTAGTTCGGATTATTTAGTGCAGGCGGTAAATAGGGTAGAAGCGGCCGTGCGCGAGGCCCGCGACGCGGTGCAAGCCCTACCCAGCCGCCAGTACATTGCCTGGGAAGCCGACGATACGGCCGAGCTGGAGCAGCGCCTCGACGAGCGTGCCGACGACCGAAATCGGGCGGCAGTT
>CAZZWL010000055.1:0-17638 GCA_964657755.1 uncultured Rhodanobacter sp. | reverse complement strand
TTTTTTGCCACCTTTTTCGGAATGAGCAAGAAAAAAGGCCATTTCCAAGCTGGAAATGGCCTTTTTGCAAATGATTGGCGGTCTGGACGGAACCAGAACAATCCCCTGCCAAGTCTTTGTAACTTCCTTACTGCTAGAAAATTAAGTGATAATTAAAGCGTGTTCAAAAAACAGTGGGGGCGTGTACGGGGGCGTGCCCCCATTACACCGTTTCCCCTATCAATTTCACGTCGTAGCGAGCGGCCACATCCAGCAGAATATTGCGCAGCTGCTGCGAGTCGTGGGCCAGCATTTCCAGCAGCACCAGCATTCGGTCAAACGTCTCATTCGTGTTGGCCGGGATGCTGCCCGTCAGCAGCGCCTGTACCTGCCACAGCTCCTTCAAATCCTTTTGGGGTAGAATAAATGGGTCGTAGTACCGATTGTCCGACAGCAGTTCAATCGGCTCATTCTTCTTCACCGGCCCGCGCAGCCGCTTCACCATTAGCCGGTCGTGCGTCACCACCACGTACACGTGCTTAGGCTGAATCAAATCCAGCCGCTCCGTGAAAGAGGCAATAACCAGGTCACCCTGGCTGATGGTCGGCTGCATGCTGTCGCCCGACACTTCGAAGGCACGCACCGTCTTGCCCCGGTAGCCAGGAATACTAATCGTCTCCAGCCCCTGCATGATGTCCTCAACGTTGCGGGCCATTAGATAGCCGGCCTCCACCTTCCGGTCCACGATGCTGATGCGCTCGTCACCCTTCTCGTCCACGGTCACCGCAATCGGCATTCCCGAATACATTTCAGAAGCTGGGGTAGGCACATCGCCCAACTCATCGCTGCGAAGCATTGGCTCCTGCCCACGCATCAGCCACTCGGCTCGCAATTCTGGATACTTTTCCAGAATGTCCATTAAAGTTTCGTATCCAGGCTTCGATTTATTTTGTACAAGATTGTACAGTTTTTGTGGACCTTCGTATCCAAGATTCTTGGCTAACTGGTACGCAGACAAGCTGTAATGGCTCATAAGAGCACTTATCCGGTCGCCAATGTGTGCGCGCTGTTCCAATTTTATTGCTGTTAGTTGGTGAATTTTACTTGATAATATCAAGTTTAATAACCAAGTTTGGCGTCTGAAGTCTCACCAAAGATACGTAACAGCAAACAAAATGGAACACCTGGCAAAGATAATTTCCGAACTACGGGCCTCGTTGCCTAAGCGCAATGACTTTACCCGCCGCACCGTCGAGTTGTTGGCCTCTCAGGGTAAGGTCTACTCTAAACAGCAGGTTTATAATATCCTGCTGGGTCGCTACCACAATGCCGACATCGCCGAGGCCTATATCAGCGTTGTGGAGGAGGAGAAGAAGCGCGTCGCAGCCCTGGAAGCCCGGGCCACTAAAGTCACCGCTGCCTAGCTATGCAAGTCGCCCTATTAGTCCCCGAGCAAGAGTGGCAGCAGCTACTGGCCGACGTGCAGCGCCTCAAAGCCACCGAGGCTACTACCCCCAAAGCAGCCCCCGCCTCACCCGACCGCCTACTGACCGTGCGGGAGGCAGCTACTTACCTGCACCTCAAGCCCGATGGCGTGCGCAAAGCCCGCCGGGCGGGCCGCATCAGCGGCGTCAAACTAAATGAGAAAGAGTGGGGCTTCCGCGAGTCGGAGCTAAACCGCTACCTCACGCGCTATAACCGCCAGCTGCCCGCGCTACGCCTAGCTGCCTAGCTCTCCCGTGTCCTTCCCATTCGCTAGCCCCAAGCTAGCCTAAATCCCTATTGCCATGCCCCAGCTACTACCCGTCGTGGGCCCCGCTACCCCCGCCAGCTACGACCCCGCGGCTGTTAATTCCCTCATCACAGTCCAAAAAGTAAAGCTCAAAGACCAGCACCTGACCTGCGAATTCACTGAGCAGCGCACCGAGGAAGCGCCGCCCCGTGCCTTCGCGCTGACGTGCGCTGAGCAGGTGCACCCCGACCTGACGCACACGCTCAGCCGCCTGGTGCCCCACCTCTGCCTACTCACCGAGCAGCTGACGGAAACGCCCGACTACTGGCCCAGCGACGACGAGGACCTACCCCCTCGCTTCACCTTGTTCACCGTCACCGGCTTCTCACTGGGTAAGAACCAGGGTGGTGTCACGCTCATCGGCCAACGTGAGCTAGCCGGCGGCCGGGTACTCAACCTCACTACCCCCCACCAATCCTTCGATGAGGAGCAGAGCAGCTACGCCTACGCGGGCCTACTCGAAGCCACCCTGGCTACGGCTCTTACCGAGGTCGAAGCCGCGCTGCGCGGCAAGCGCACTGACTATCGCCAGCTCGACTTGTTCGAATCACCAGGGGTAGCAGAACCCCAGCTAGTTAACGCTGCTAGCTAATGAAGCTGCCCGCCATTCAGTTCTACCCCGGCGACTGGCACAAAGACCAGGGCGTGCAGGCGCTGGACCTGATGCAGCGCGGGGCCTGGTTCGAGCTGCTGCTCATGATGCACGACAGCGACGAGCGCGGCGTGCTGCTCGTCAATGGCGCCCCCATGCCCGACTCGGTCATCGCGCGCCGCCTCGGTTTGGATAACCAAACCACCAACCAAATCCTAACCACCCTGCTAACCTATGGCGTCGCCAGCCGCCGCGAGGCTGATGGCGCGCTCTTCTGCCGCCGCATGGTCAAGGACGAAAAACTCCGCCAGGTGCGCTCCACGTCGGGCAAAAAGGGTGGAAATCCGCTTTTGCTTAACCAAACTTCCAATCAAACGCCAACCACCGGGGTTAAGCAAATTCCAACCCCTTCATTTTCATCTTCAATTACATCTTCAAAAGAAGAGGGAGAGGCGGCCGAGGCCGCTCCGCTCGCGCTCCTTTCTGAAAAGTTAGTGGCAGGGCTAGAGGAGAAGACTAGTGCCGCCCAGCCGAAAGGCGCCGCGCTACCCACGCTGGCTGAAGTGCAGGCCTATGCCGCCGAGCAGCACCCGGCCAGCGCCGATGCCCAGGCCGAAGCTGCCGCTTTCTGCGACCACTATGCTAGCAACGGCTGGCGCGTGAGTGGCAAAACCCCGATGGCCGACTGGCGCGCCGCTTTCCGCGGCTGGATGCGCCGTCGCCCGCAATTCCAGGCCGCCGGCCCCGCTGCCAGTTCAGCCGCGCCGCCCGCCCGTGCCCGCTCGTCGCCTAAGCCAGCCGACCCCGCCCGCTGGAGCTAACAGGGAGGAGAAATCTGCCTGTCGAGTGGTTGCTAGTCCTGCCGGCTACCCCCATTATTGCTCACTGTTAATCACTTATTGATACGTGAAATCCCATCTCCCGCCCCAAGCATTGGACTTGGAAGCCGCCGTTCTCGGCGCAGCCCTGCTCGAAGCCAATGCCCAGCGCACCTTGCTAGCCACCCTCCCCGACGAGCAGGCATTTTACTTGGCCGCTCACCAGCAAGTGTACCTGGCCATCCGCGACCTGGTGCAGGCCGGCCAGCATGCCGACCTCCTCACCGTCGTGGCCCAATTGCGCCACCGTGGTACCCTGGAGCGCACCGGCGGCCCCGCCTTCGTAGCGGGCCTGACCAACAAAATCAATTCCGCCGCTCACTTGGAAACGCATTGTCGGCTGCTGCAGGAGCAGCACGCCCGCCGCGTCATCATCCACGCCGGCACCGAGATGGCCACCTACGGCTACGACAACACCCGCGACCCGCTCACCCTGCTCAGCGACGCCCAGACGCACCTCACTACCCTCCACCGCAGCCTAGAAACCCGCCCTGGCCAAACCGCCGCCGCCGCCGAAGAGGCCACGTTCACCCACCTAGCCCAGGCCGTGGGCCAGCACGGCCTCACCGGCGTTCCCACCGGCTTGGCCCAGCTCGACGGCCTCACCGGCGGCTGGCAGCCCAGCGACCTCATCATTTTGGCCGCGCGCCCCGCGATGGGCAAAACGGCCGCCATGCTGCATTTCGCCCGTACCGCCGCCCTCGACCACGGTCAGCACACGGCCATCTTTAGCCTCGAAATGCCCATTCTGCAACTCATGCAGCGCCTAGTAGCCAGCGAGGTGCCCGGCTATTCCAACTCCGACCTGCGCCGCGGCAACCTCCCCGGCGGCATCGACCAGGTGGCCCACATCCGCGAGCAGGCCCAGCGCCTGCGCACCCACGGCCACCGCCTGCACCTCGACGACACGCCCGGCCTCACCATCCAGCAGCTGCGCGCCAAGTGTACCCGCCTCCACGCCCAGCACCCCCTGCGCCTGGTCCTGGTCGACTATATCCAACTCCTGCGCGGCGATACCAAAGGCAATCGCGAGCAAGAGGTAAGCAGCATCAGTCGCGGCCTCAAGGAGCTAGCCAAAGAGCTGAACGCGCCCGTCATCGCCCTCTCCCAGCTGAGCCGCGACGTGGAGAAAAGGGGAGGGGAGAAGCGCCCACTGCTGTCCGACCTCCGCGAGTCCGGCAGCATCGAGCAAGACGCCGACTGCATCATCTTCCTCTGGCGCGGCGAATACTACCACATCGCCGAGTACGAAGATGGCACCGCCACCGCCGACACCATCCTTTTCGACGTGGCCAAGCACCGCAATGGTGCTACCGATGAAGTGATTACCAGCTGTAACCTTCGACGGGGCCTGTTTCACAATACCGCTTCTGCTTTCTGAGCGGCACGGAAGCCAACAAGTTGCCCTACTTCACCGTGCGCAGCCATATCGACGCCATAGCCTACCCGCTCACCGACGGGTCCTACCTCACCCAACTTTTACTCGCTACCTACTATTCCGTCCTTGAACTAACGGTCGAGATGCTTGCAACCGCGCCGAAGACCACCGCATGACAAGTATAGCCGCAATTTCGAGTCATAAGCAATATCCGCTATCTCAACTACTAACGGACGGACCGGTGCACGCACCGATGAAGCGGAAACTCATAAGGCTGTGCGAACAGCGTTCGAAGCATCTAGGCTGTTGTCCACCGAGGCCCGTGACTTACAAGATTTAGATGACATCAAAAAGCAGGCTGAAGTAATACTATCAGCAGCCTCGAATAACTTAGACCGATAAAGTAAACAGGGTTTGTTAAGAAATAAAGCGAAGATGCATCACCAAACCATCTGTCCTGCATCGGAACAGTGCATCTTCAACTAAGTGTTATCTCAACTATGGCCGAAGCTTACAAATCCACGGGGACTACTGCTGGGGAGCGATTCTTGGCTCAACTGTGCCGCACTTCTTTCCTGTCGTTATGGAATCATTCCAACCCGCATAGTGACGATGGCAAGGACTTCAGCAAACCAACGAGCGTGGGTAAGGAACTGTGTGACCAACTGGTCGTTTTCGGACGCCATGTTGTCATTTTCTCTGATAAGGAGTGTCGCTATACCGACCATCCGAACTCAGATGTTAATTGGACCCGCTATTACAAAGCGGCTATCTGGAAGAGCGCGGGCCAGCTGTGGCAGGCTGAAAAATGGCTTTGTGAGCACCGCAATCGTCTTTATCAGGACGCCGCGTGTACGCGCCCATTACAAGCTATCCTACCTCCGCTGGACGAAATGATTGTCCATCGCATATTAGTTGTGCACGGGGTGCAAGAAGACTGTCGAAAATCATTGGGGGGATATGGGAGCTTTGCCCTCGATACCCAATTGGCCGGTGAGGCACATATTAAGGCGACTAACGAGCTGCTTCGCCCCTTTGTATTTGGTCAGGTTAATCCCAGCAAAGGGTTTGTACACCTTTTTGACGACGTTAGCCTCCCGGCGGTCTTAAATACATTGGACACTATTTCTGACTTCGTAGAGTATCTGGAGAAGAAAGAGCGGTTTTTGTCGGAGCCCGGTCGAGCGGTATATGCGGCCAGCGAGGTGGAGTTACTGGCCGACTATCTGCGAAACTTGGATGAGGAAGAGCGGCACAACTTTCCTAAGCTTAAACCTAAGGCTGTAGTTGAGTATCAAGCAGGGGAATTTGGCGACTTACTGCGGAGCCGCGAATGGGCACGTAAACAGGATGCTGACCAAATAAGCTACCTCTGGGATAACCTAATTGAGTACGTTACCAAGCACTATGTAGCCGACACCATGTTCTTCAGTTCGGACAAGAGCTTAGCAGCTAATGAACGGGCACTCCGTTTTCTGGCTCAGGAAGGCCGGGTGGAGCGACGCATGTTAGCCGGAAAGCTGAACGAGTTGATTGAAAATACTCCCCTTGGTCAGTACCGAGTGGCCCTGTCCTTTTCTGAACAGCGCCCAGGACTCTGTTTTGCGATGCTGACGGTGCCGCCTAGTGAGACCACTATTGAAGATAAGAAATATCGGGAGCGCCGGCGTGACTTCTTGGAATACTACTGCCGGGTAGTAAAGCTGCGCTTTTTTGAGAAACTAGTGGATATAGTTGGCATTGCTACTGAAGCAGGCGCTATTCATTCGGTTGATTTATTGCACTACGATTGCCGCGATGGCTGGGAAGAAGGAGAAAAGGAGCTAGCCGAGCAGATACAGCAAAAGCTCAGCTTTCTCACCAATCCTATAGCTTCTTACGTCCAGGTGGACGAGTACCCGGCTTAATTTACGCGGCGGGTTCACTTTAGGCTTCGGTTTCTCGGTTAGGTATTATGAATATAAATTACCCTTGGTGGGCAAAGCTGCGTGCGTATGGCCGCAACTGCTGGAATGCCGTCAAGCAGTTGCTTGACTCCCAAACGTATTCTAAACAAAACGTCTGTCTGTTTTTGCTGCTGCTAGCAGTGTTTGTTTTTTGGCAACAACTGCTCGGTTTGTACAATCAGTATGTGGTTTCACTCGTCTTGAGCAAAGTTGTATCAAGTCCAGTTACTGACCTAGCTGCCAGCCTACTTGGTGCCGCTATCATTCTATTCTTCGTAGCCAAAATCCGCACAGCCTACCGGCTATCGACTTGGCAGCGGGCGGTGCTGATTGTTCCAGGCTTACTCTACGCTGCCGCCCTGCGCTATGCTGGCGCCAGCCCGGCGACCAACTGGCACTTTCACACGTTTCAGTGGGCTAGCTGGCTTCGCTACGCCGACGCGCTGCTGCTATTGCTTGTGGGCGGGGTGGTAATGCTAGGTTACAACATGTGGGGTAGCGCGGCCACGTCCAAGTCTTCAACCAGCTACCTGCGGGAAGATAATCCAATAACTAGCCCCGCTGATGATGCGCTTAACCGTTTGCCCGAAGCTCGTCGGGTGGCGCATCAAATCACGTCGCTGGCTACCAGCGCGTCTTTTGCTATCGGTGTGCTGGGTAAATGGGGCGAGGGTAAGTCTTCGTTTTTGATGCTAATTGAGTGGCAATTGGATGAAAAAGACGTTATTATAATTCACTTTAACCCGTGGCTGGTAGAAAGCACGTCCGCCATTCGCAAAGACTTTTTTGCCACACTAAAAGAGCGTTTAGGCGATTACAGTGGAGAATTGGCTACTGAAATCAACACTTACGCTAACGGCTTGGCCAGCGTGTACGACAACACTACTGCTAAGGCAGTAAAAGAAGCAGTGTCTTTCCTGTGGGACACCCCTACTCTTACCGAGCAGTTTAAAAAAGTAAATCAAGTGATTGCCCGCCTCCGTAAGAAAATTGTCATCTTCATTGACGACATTGACCGGCTTGATAAGGAAGAGGTGATGGAAACACTGCGGATTGTGCGCAATACAGCCAGCTTCGGCAATACCATTTTCGTCTTGGCCTACGATAAGCAATACGTTACCAATGCGGTACAGCTCACCAATCAGGCTAATAGTAGCCAGTACCTGGATAAAATTGTCCAGTTGGAGATTCCACTGCCTCCGTTTAATGCCGTTCGGCTAGCGCGGCGCACTTTGGACATCGTTCAGCAATCATCCCCAGAACTGCAACCCTATCACGCGGCCTTAGAAGAACTGCTCATCGGCACAGCGGGCAGCCAACCGGCTGATACCTTCATGCAATACTACGCCACGCATATGAGCAGCCCAAAAGTATGCTTCTATCCGGAGATTATCTCTACTATGAGAAGCGCCATTCGTTTTACCAATCTTTTCACGTTTGACTTTTTGCCGTTAGCTAAGGAAGTGCGACTGGATGAGATGGTAAACCTTACGCTGCTCAAATTTAAGTATCCAGCGCTCTATGAAGCCATTAGGAATGAGCGTGTCGTAGCAGCAGACTTTGCTGTCCTGCAAGGTTATGCCGAGAGCGTTGTCAAAATCAACGAAGACGGCTTAAATGCTTTTTACGAAGCTCACCCCACTGAAAAATTGGATAGGGTCTTACTCGATAAAGTGTTAAAGCACCTGTTCGGAAGTGACCGGCTAACGCCCGGCGAGCGCACTATTCAGCGTCCTTCCTCCTTCGCCGTTTATTTTTCGGCAGGTCACTTCAATAACTTACCCCTGGCTCAGCTGGAGCAACTTCGCCTTGGTCTCCCTGCCGCCGTTAAATCATACATTGCTGCTTGGCAGGTGAAGGGGCAGTTGGAAGAAGCCTTCGATGTACTCGTGCATGAGCGCAAGTTCAACAACCGGGCAGACTTTGAGAACGTGGTTGTAGCGGTACTGGAAGCTGGTAAGCTATTAGACCGAACAGTTATTGACTGGTTATTGGACATCAGTAGTAAAAGCCAAGAGCTAATAGATGCCCTATATAGTCGGGATGGTGCTGCATTCAAACAATTTATTGAGCGCCTATTTGCCCTCGCCGAATTTCCTTACCTACTCGAAGCAAACCTGGCCTTCAATATCAAGGCCCAGTTGTGGCGTGGAAACTTAACCAATTTTTTACTGACTAAAGAGCAGCTAAACCAATTTACCCTGAATTATCTGCGTGACTACTTAGCTGCAACGCAAACGGTAGACAATGTGACTTTTAACCTGTATCAGAGCAACGGCTCTGCAGTTGATGCAAGCAACTACATCATCATTTACGACGCTGCCAACGAACCGATGAAGCAGGCGATAATAACGCACCTCGATTCTGCTCTTCAACAGTTTATTATCCCAACTGGTCAGCCTCCATTAGAACGGCATTTGACATTCCGACCATTCCTGAACCAGATTTTTGGCTCGTGGGCTGCGGTAGATGCATTTATTGCTGCACTTCCTGATTCAGAAACGGCACGGCAGGTGCAAGCGGATTATCATCTATTTCAGGCATCTGGATACCGAGAGTTTGAGAAGCCGACCGCCACGCATAATACAGCTTCGAGTTAAAAATGACGATACGCTGTTTATACTAGGTGACTTCTAAAATTAACGCGGACAAATCAACGTTCTATAAAAGGAAATTAGGGTAGTTGGAATTGCTAAATGGTTTCAAACAATTCTGTTGTATCCTTGGCCCTTGCAGTATCTGCTGGTAGCCTTATATCCAGAATTAGCGTGCGAATAGAATACGTATCGGATACGGAGGCTGTTTGATTCTGAAGAAGATGGTGCAGTGTGGACAAATCCTTCTTGCTCGCAGGTAGCGCATCATACTGCCCATAATGCCAGCCTATCAGATAGATGCCGTGCTTGTAGTGCTGGTCGACTAGGTACGGCAGCAGCTGGCCTTCAAGTGCCGTTTCTGTTTCCTTATTCTTAGCCAGCTTGACCTCTATTACCACCGTGACTACCTCAACTTTTTCACCCTTTTTGTCACGTGTAAAAGCATCTATAAATAGGTCTGTACGCTGCCCCGTACCCACCCCGATGGATTTGCGAATCTCCACCTCTCGCTTTATCAGTATCTCCGGTCGCCGCAAGTCCTTATCTAGATAGAGTCGGAGCACATCAGAGAGGAAGTTCTCATCCCGTACCTCGTGGCCAACCTGCTTATTGCCCTGCTTCTGCGGTATCCACAATGTATTCGCCACGGCCAACTCATTATGTAAATCGGCTTGAAAACGGCGCAATGAGTCCAGCACCAACTCCTGTAGGTCAGTAGCCGACCTTATCAGCCGCTTGCCGGCCTGTTGGCTCATCTCAATTAATTCTTCTGGGCTGGCTGGCACCCAAGCATTACGGCGTAAGTTTTCCCGCACTTGGTCAAGTCTGCCCCTAATCCAGAACGGTTGGCCTAGCTGCTCACTTAGCCGCTCTATTATTCTCCAAGCCGTTGCCGTGCCTCTTTCGGCAAGTTCTGCCGCGGCAGCCGTTCGCAAGCCAGCATATTTACCTTGTGGAGTATCGTTGCTCCAGTCATCCACGTCAGTAGGTAGTAAGTCAAAAGTCCAAGTCAGCCACAGTATTAATACCTCTAATTCCTCCTCTTGCAAGCCAACCAAGTAAGTAAGTTCTCGTGGCGAAGGATGATTGATTTCCGCGCTGATAACTGCCCGCGCTATATCTGGGTGGTTACTTAGCCATTCCCAATACTGCCACACATCTGGCAAGTAATTCTCTTTACGGAAGAGTAGGGAGCCGAATAGCGACGCAGCAAGCTTAGGCCGCTTAATTGTTTGGCCCGCCGGCACCGATAGCATTTCCCGTACATACTCCCAAGCCGGGACATAGTTCACCTCTAGCATCGCAGTTAGCACCTGGGCCGACAGCTCCTCATTCCACACTTCAAACTCGATTCCTGACAACAGTAGTGCCGGAAAGCGGGCCGCCGGTAGCCACTGGTACCAGTCTTTAAACCGGTTGAGGGAGCCATGCTCTCGGGCGTCACGCGCATCCATACCCAAGGCAATGGCGCTGTCTACCTCTTGCGGCGCGTTGGTCGCGGTCAGGCTCAAAAGCTCGTACCGAATGCCCTCGTGCGCTGAATCATCGAACCGAACCAGAAAAGGCGCCAAGCCTTGCCAGAATCGTGGTGGTTGGCTGCGCACCAGCTGTTCCCGTTGGCTAAAAAGAAGCACTAGCCCTTCCCGCATTATCTCCGCACCCAACGAAGTACGATTGCCAGGCTCATACCAAGTTGTCGGAGGAATGGGATGCTGCACAATAAATTCCCACAGCCGGTCTAATGCTTTAGCTTTCAAGCTTGGAGCTAATCTTCTCCACCGCTTTGATTGGCCAGGGTCAACATTATGCCGGTAATGATTTTTCTCTGTCTTATCAAGCTGAAGGCTATTTAAAAAATAATTCCACTGCTTGCAGGTATAGCGAACCTCACGCCCAACAAGCCATCGCATGAATCGCGCATGCTGGCCAATTTTCTGTAGCGTTTCGCGGCGACGATTTCTTTTTCGCCACGTTTCCTTTCGAATACGCTTCTGGCCTTGTATCCAATTTTTACGCTCAAATCGGGCTATTTTACTTCGTAAAACGCAAGGTTTAAACCACTCACGCCGGACTGTTCGCGCTGAAGCATACCTGCGAGCCGCGCTATGAAACTGCTCGTAACGCTGACAGTAAATGGCTTCAGCTTCTCCGTACCGTGAGTCTACTAAAAGCCTGAATAATACCGTTGCCAGCCACTTACGCTGACCAAACGAAAGCTTAGTATAAATCAATGGGAATAGCCTGTCCCAGTCTGTATGGCTTAGTAAGGGTTTCTGCCGAGAGAAATCAAATACTACATTGCTCCAGCGAGTGCCCTTGTAGTGATTGGTAAGTGTCACTTTCAGAACTTCCAACCGCGCATCGTCGCTGGCACCTTCCACACTGAAGTAGTCATGGTGCTCAGTACCAGTTGCGTAAGCAGCGGCGGCAGCTTCTTTAACTCCAGGTTCATTGATAACCTGCCAGGTCCGGTGCCAAATGAGCGATGACATGCGGGCCCAGAACTCAGTTCGACGATGGCGGTATTCCAAGGTAGCGCCATTATGGCTTAACCAGTTTAGGCTAGCCCGCACAGACGCAGCAGAAAACTGGATATCCTGCCGTTCCAACTGGTGCATAAAAAAGCGATAAGCTCCCCCGTAATGGTCGTCCTGTTCTGGAGTTAGTAGCGGCAGCAGTTCGTCAGGTTCTAGGTGTGCGGGCCAGAGTGTCCACAGCAGGTCACCCCGAAACTCATCACGTTTATCTTCTTCTGGGATGCAGTGAATAAGTGGCCGGAGTGCCGTCTTGGCCTCGTCGGGCATAATGTCGCGCAGTATATCCAGCGCGTCAGCACGCTTCCCAAACGGCTGTGCTGTATCTAGTGCTTGCTTAATTAGCACCGGTACCAGCTCCTGCACGCTACACCCTTTCGCCATATCCATTGCAAACCGCACAGCGGCCGATGGCACCCCATCTGAGGTGAGTAATGGCTCCAGTTGTGCCGCTAGGCCAGGGTGGCGCAGTTGCTGCAGAAAACTTCGCTCACGACTTTCCAAATAGGGTGGGTAGGCTAAAGTGCCTATCACTACTGCCAATCGTTGCACTAGGTCGGCCCGCTGCTCGTCTCGCAACCGCCGCAGGTCACCCCGCACCAGAGCTAACGGGTCGAGTTGCAATAACTCCTGCCAGAACGTGGGCTGCAACTCGGCCAGCCAAGCCGCTGTTTCGCGTAGGGCCGGCACTACGCCCCCAGCTGGGTCGGCTTCTGAGCGAAACAGCGCCCGCAGGCTGCCTATCGAGATGCTAGTGAGATTGATATACCAAGCTGCCAGAAATTCTGCGAAAGCCTAATGCACCCACACTAGGCAACCGTTGCCCAGGTCCGTAAATAGCGAGGTATTCTTCAGTAAGTCCCGGATGGCAGGCGGCGAAATGGTGGCCTGCAGACCCTGCCACGGTGCGGTCAGCCCGGCCCCTGTTGTGTATGGGTCTAGCGCATTCTCCTCCAACTCGTCCTTGACCGGCTCGATGTGGATTTGGCGACGATTAGAGAAGACAGCTAAGTAGGCCAGATAACCAGCCAGCAGCAGCCGTTGCCGGCCATCCGGTCGGTGCTGCTCATCTCGCTCCTCATCTGGCGCATCGCACAGTTCCAAGCAGCCTCGCTCGTACAGCCCCGCCCGCCCAGCTGATTCTGAAACGCCAAAACCCGGCTGGTACTTCTTGTAAAGCGACAGTAGTAAGCGCAACGTAACTGGAATGCTGGCTAGCGGTTGCGCATCCAGTTCGGCTACCGCCTCAAGAAATTCCTCTGGAGGCAGCTCCTCTGCTTGCGCTGCATCCGCTACCTGTTCCCGTGTCAGGGGGCGCAGCAGCAGCACGCTCAACTGTTGGCTGGTAGGCTGCGGCCCAAACTGCCATAAGCCGCCCAGTGCCTCCGTGAAGGCTACGGGCCACACAGCATTACGACAAGTAATACGTAACTGCAGACGCTCAAGCGGTAGTCTTTGCAGAAGGCGTAGTAGCGTATCCCGAAGCTTCCGCATATGAAGTAGCCCCTCATCTAAGCTATCAAGCCACAGCGTCAGCTTAAAATCTGCCCGCAGCCAATCTGTTACTTTCGGGTCTTCTAATATGGCCTCTCGTAGCTCATGTTCAGAGGCGAAAGCACCTAAGTTCAGAAATACGTGCTGCGTATCCACTTTCAATCTGTCACGCAACTTGCGCCATTCGTTCGACTTGCCGCTACCCGGCTCACCTAGCAGCACCATCACTTGGCGTTCAGCGACAATATCGACCAACCGCAACCCTACAAATTCAGTCTGCAGGTTGCCTTTCCAGACTGTGGCGGCTACGTAGCCATTGCTTTCCACTTGGTGAAAAGATTCATCGACTGCCTTATTAACTGCTATTTCAATCCAGCGCCGTTCCCAAGGATAAAGAGTGGGCATAATAAATAACTAGGCTCGGCTATACATTAAAATTATCAGTAGGTGCTTGTTCTTCATTTGCATCTAATCACAGAACCAATTCGACGCTTCAGAAAGTAGGTTGTCTGACCACCCTTTTAGAACTTCACTAAACTTTGTTAGTATCCTATTGACTCGCCTGCGAAGTGTAAGCAGCCAGCAACGACTGGCTTTTTCGGTAGTCAACAGCCTCGGCAGCCAGCGTAAATTCGATTTCGGCGTGGTGCTGACGCACTGCCTCAGCAATTTCTGTCAGTGACACCCGAAAGAACTCTTTCCGATGGTTGACTTGATTCACACGCCGTTGGTGAAATTGCTTATGCAGTTTGTTTTCCAGATGCGGTGCGTCTTCACAGTAAATGACAGCGTGCACGTCAAAATGAAAAGGCACGGAGGCATCCCCCAATTCCCGTACCCGGTCCATTGGCTCTAGCCGGCGCGTCATGCCAATTTTGTACACGTCCTCCCCAAATGAGCCGATGTTGGAGATAATGTAGACGTGCCCCGACCGGGTGAGTTGAGCACGGGAGATTGCGCGCTCTTTATTCAAGCTGGCTTGGGCTAGCCGCTCCTGCAGCAGTTCTATCTCTGCCTGCAGCTTAGCCTGCTTTGCCCCGGCGGCCTTGCCTACCTCTTCCTGTGCTTTTCGCAAGGCCTCCGCGTAGCGCCGCTCTTCTTTTTCGGCGTCCTGCTGCGCTTTCTCAATCTCGCGCTGGGCCAGCTCCTCTTCGCGCATCTGCTCGCGTATCTGGCGCTGTTCCTCCTTCTCAGCCTGCAGCTTCTCCTGATACTCGTGGGCTAGGTACAACTCCTTCAGTTTCAAGTCTAGATAAGCCTCAGCCAACGATGCCTGCTGCACCACCGCGAGGCTGTTAATAGCTTCATAGGCTTTGCGAATGCGGGTTTCCATAGCTCCCACATTGTTGTATTTCACCTTGGCCACAGAGGCATCACACTCACCGTTGAAGGCCCGCAGCATCAATTTCAACGTTTGATTGGTCTGCTTACGTCCCTCCGTAATGCTGCCGTTTACTGTCCAGTCGGTGCTGCAGGTAGCCGCAGTTTTGGCAGTTATCATTCGCTTTTGGGAATCCCGAATGTGCGTCAACTCTAACTGGTAACTGGTTGACGTTTCAAAGGAGTACTTAGCCTGATAAAAGCCGAAGCTCTGTAAGTCTGCCTGCTCATCCAGCGCCTTCAATTCAGTAAGTAGCGAGTCTACCCGGCGCTGCAGTGTGGTGGCCTCCTCATCCGCCTTCCGCTTTTGTTGCTGCACTTGTTGCAGCTTGGTGCGAAGGGCATCTTCTTGCGCTGTAAGCTTAGCTAATATCTGCTCGCTGGTAGCTTGGGCAGACTTGGTAAGAAGCGCCTGCTCTACTTCTGCCTTTTCCCGTGCTTCTGCTAACTCCTGCATAACCTGCGTCCGTTCAGCCGCAGTAGCCGCTTGTATCCGGTCTCGTTCGGCCTCTACGTCCACAATGGTTTGGTAGCGGGCCAGTTGTTGGCGGTGGTCCTCGGCATCCTGGGCTCGGACTTGAATTGCCTGGGTTAACTCTTCCGTATGCAGCAACTGCTGCTGCTCTATGGCTGTTACCTTATCCTTAGCCGCCTGCCGCAACCGAAACAGCAGCACAAGGAGTAATATGCCCAGCACTGCACTGAGCAATTCGAGAAGAGTAGTTATTGTCATAGCGTGCTGGATGAGTGGGTAAGGGAACGTGCAAATTAAGTCGCTCAATCGGAAGTAGAAAGTATAGTATTTGAACCTCCGCCCTGCATGCCATTAGAATTGACCAATCCATATATAAAATGCCTATTGAAAACTGACGGCTGCTCGTTCAATAGGCGTATTACTGATGCTAGCTGTGACTAAGTTGAGGCAGGCCAATTTCGAAAAAAAACGGCCTACTTTTGAAGAAAATAGCGAGACTTCCTCGTTTGCCTATAGCCCGCACCTCTTAGATATGAACTCTGAAGCCGACGTTGAAGCTTACCTCAAGCAATTAGACACAAATGGTTTGCAGCAATTGAAAGACCGCGTTCGTCAGCAGTTGGTAACCCGCATTGATGACTAGTTCGAGAAATACGAGGCTGGCGACGAGCATTCCGATGGCACCAGCAATCTGCTAGTAGTAGAGTTGGCTGGCACGCCTGATGACCCGCACATCGACGTCGGCCACGGCTTAGTTGTCTTTGAGCTGACCCGCGAGGGACCGTTTCAAGCCGACACCACCGACGAGTTCATTGCCGATGAAGAGGCGGCCGACTATAGCAAGTTCACCGTCGAGCAATTACTCAAGATGCTGCAGCGCCTCGAACGAGAAGCAGCCGAAAATTATTAAGCTTGCCAGTTCACTGGCACCCCTACATGACGATTGTTCACCAAGTCGACGACTTCTTATATAGTCTCTTTCCTGAAACTGAGCTATTCGGTAAAGACCCTAATCGCTTAGTTGATTACCTCACCGATTACTATACTTTCGGTCCCTTTCGCCCCAAGGTCACCATCCAAGATGATGTGGTGACTGTGCAGATTGACACCAAAGCTATTAACAGCCAACAAGGTGAGTTTAATAAGGTGCTCAAGATGTGCCAGGAGGGTCAGTTCAAGCAAGCCTTACCCCGCCTCCGCAAGCTCATCGAGCAAAACCCCACCGTCTCCGAGTACCACCGCGTACTTGGTCAGGTTCTCTCAGAGACCGGAGAGCAGGATGCTGCTGTCGACGCGCTCGTTGATGCCCTCCGCTGGGACCCCCGCAACGGCTATGCCCTCATTATGACGGGCAATATCTACGCTCGCCACAAGGACGATTTCACGACGGCCAACAAGTACTTCGGCCAGGCGCTAGCCGTGAACCCCAAAGACTTCATCGCTATCAATAACATCGGGGGCACCCTCATGCAGCTCGGCCGGGCCCAGGAGGCCGAACGCTATTTCGAGATTGCCCACGAAATTCAGCCAAACTACCCCAACGTGCTTTACGCGCTAGCGATGGTGAGGCAGCAGCGTCGGGATTACACCGGTGCCTTTGAGTTCGCCTTGCGCTCCCTGCGCAATGCTCCCGCCAACGACCCCATCCGCCGCGGTGCCCTGGCCCTGGTCATGCAAACGGCCAAGCAGCAGGTCGAAACCACCAACACCTTCGCCCTGGCCGACGAGTACCAAGAGCAGTTGGAGGCCGCAACCAGCAAAGAAATCCGCGTGGATGCTGATGAGCGCATTCCGACCGCGGCCAAGTTGGAAGTAGCCGAAAATTATAGCCGGCCCTACCACCAGATTTGGTTCAAGCCCAGCTACCCAGCCGTGGACCACTTGGTCATGCACGAGATGGTACACCTTGACTTTATGGTGCAGGCCCGCCAGGAAGGCAATAACCTGCTGTTCACCACTTCAGGTGCTGCCAAGCAGGCTTTTATTAAAACTGCGCTGCCCCAACTTAAGAAGCTCGAAAAAGCAGGTTACAGCGACGCCAACGTCACCGGCTTTATCGACTCGATTTACGAGGGGATGATGCGCCAGCTCTACAATGCGCCCATCGACCTCTTCATTGAGGACTTCCTGTACAAGCAGTACGAGGAGTTGCGCCCTACCCAGTTCCTGTCGTTGCACAAGCTGCTGCTCGAGTACATTGAGGCCGCTCGCAACAAGCAGGTCGCTACCTACTCGCCGCCCGCCGTGCACCGCGCCAACACGGTGCTCAACTTGGTGGCAGCCCTGCACTTCAAAGACCTGTTCGGCTACGACCTGACCCGCGATTTCCAGGCTTCCATCCCCGATATGAAAGAGGCCCAGCGCCTCTGGAAAGAGTATCAGGATTACCGGGTTGACCGCCAGCCAGGGGAGGAGTACGAGCTAGTGCAGCATTGGGGCAAGGACCTGGGTATGGCCGCCTACTTCGAGTTGAAGGATGAGGCCAGCATCCGCGGCGACTTAGCCGCCGGCCGCGCCAAAAACGAGCGCGACGCCAATCTGACTGCCGAACCCAACGAGGAGCAGACCCCCGAGGAGTTGCTGGCCGCCATTG
>CAZZWL010000054.1:0-33334 GCA_964657755.1 uncultured Rhodanobacter sp. | reverse complement strand
AATGGCCAGCAGATGCGCTTTGCGCACGCTATCAGCCCGCTCGAAAACCCCGGCCGCCTGAAGGCTAACCGCAAAACCGTTGCTCGCCTGCAAACGGAAGTTTCGCGTCGGAACAATGAGCAGGCTTCTAACAAAGCTTAGTAATGGAACCGACTCAAGAAAACCTGTTGCCGGCTCACGACAACGCTTCGGACCGCAACATGCGTAAGGAGATTGTGGGCAAGGTGACCAGCAGCAAGATGGATAAGTCCATCACGGTAGCGGTAGTTGCCAAACACCAGCACCCGATTTACGGCAAGTTCGTGAGCAAGACAACCAAGTTCCACGCCCACGACGAGAAAAACGAGTGCGGCGAAGGTGACTTGGTGCGTATCATGAGCACTCGCCCCCTGAGCAAGACCAAGCGCTGGCGCTTAGTTGAAATTGTTGAACGTGCTAAATAATCCTGAACGATGATACAGCAAGAATCCCGCCTCACGGTAGCCGACAATAGCGGCGCCAAGGAAGTGCTCTGCATCCGCGTACTGGGTGGCACGGGCAAGAAGTACGCTACGGTTGGTGATAAAATCGTGGTGGCTATTAAGTCGGCTATTCCTTCGGGCAATGCCAAGAAAGGTACTGTTAGCAAGGCTGTTATCGTGCGCGTGAAGAAAGAAATCCGTCGCAAGGACGGTTCTTACATCCGCTTCGACGACAACGCTGCCGTACTGCTCAACAACAACGACGAGCCCCGCGGCACGCGCATTTTCGGGCCGGTGGCCCGTGAGTTGCGCGAGAAGCAGTTCATGAAAATCGTATCGCTGGCCCCCGAAGTAATCTAACCAATGGCAACTAAAGCAAAAGCCCCGGCCGTGCACCTGCACGTGAAATCCGGTGACCTAGTGAAGGTTATTGCCGGCGACGAGCGCGGCAAAACCGGCACCATCAAATCGGTAAACCGCTCTACGCAGCGCGTTATCGTGGAAGGCCTAAATCTGGTAACGAAGCACAACAAGCCGAGTGCGAAGAACCCCCAGGGTGGCATCACCAAAATCGAGAGCCCCATTCACGTGTCGAACGTGAAGAAGGTTGATTCGGCCAACGCTTAATTCGTTACGATAATGGCTCGACTGAAAGATAAATATCAGAAAGAAGTAGTACCCGCGCTCCAGGAGAAATTCCAGTTTAAGAGCATCATGCAGGTACCGCGCATCACCAAAATCTGCATCAACCGGGGCATCGGTGCCGCTGTTGCTGATAAGAAATTGGTTGACAACGGGGTAGAGGAACTGACGACCATCACGGGTCAGAAAGCTGTTCCGACTATCGCTAAGCGCTCGGTTTCGAACTTCAAACTCCGGGAAGGTATGCCCATCGGTGCGCGCGTAACGCTGCGCGGCGAGCGGATGTACGAGTTCCTGGACCGTCTGCTGACGGTAGCCTTGCCCCGCGTGCGGGACTTCAAAGGCATCAACGATAAGGGCTTCGACGGCCGGGGTAACTATACCCTCGGTGTAAAAGAGCAGATTATCTTCCCCGAGATTTCGATTGATAAAATCAAAGGCATCTCCGGTATGGATATCACCTTCGTAACGACGGCCGAAAACGATGAGCAGAGCTACGAGCTGCTCCGCGCTTTCGGTATGCCCTTCGCTAACGCTAAAAAGGAAGCTGAATAATGGCTAAAGAATCCATCAAAGCCCGGGCCCGCAAGCGCGTTGCCCTGGTAGCCCGCTACGCCGAGAAGCGCAAGGCCCTGAAAGCTGCCGGTGACTACGCTGGCCTCGACAAGTTGCCCCGCAACGCGTCGCCCGTGCGCCTGCACAACCGCGACATGATTGACGGCCGCCCCCGTGGCTACATGCGCAAATTTGGTATTAGCCGCGTTCGCTTCCGCGAAATGGCGCTGGCTGGTAAGATTCCTGGCGTGACGAAGTCGAGCTGGTAGTATTACCGCTTCGTAAGTTTGATTCCCAAGTTGAGGTTCGTAAGGACTTTAGCTTGGGAATTTTGCTTTTCATTCATTTTTGAGCATGGAAAATAAACTACTCGAGCAGCTTGAATCTGTGATGCCCACTGGTATGCAAGTACCTAAACCTATAAAGCAGCTTTATGAATGGATAGAGAACAAGAATCTATTTGTAGACAATGACTGTGGTCGTATCGGTTTTTTGTACCCCGAGAAATTGCTAAAAGCAAGTTGGACGGATGATGGGCGTGATGGTGGAACTGAAATTGAATTCGCAGCAGAAGGCAGTGTAAACTTGCACTATTGGTTTGGAGCTGAGCATGACGAAGTCAATCAGCGACTTTGCGTGTTTGCTCAAACTGGCGGTGAAGGCTCAATGGGGGCTTTTTGGCTGAGCGACAGTGGTGAGGTAAAAGTCGTTCACCTAGGTTTAGGGTCTGGTTCAACAATGAACTGTGTGCTAGCGGACAATTGCGTTGATTTCTTACGTTTGCTAGCTATCGGCTACAATGAGATATGTTGGAGTGACGAATTTGCTTCCCAACCTCTGGCTAATGATGAATTCGTAGTGCAGCCTAATGTAGAATTTCAAGATTGGGTGCGAAATACATTCAGCGTAGCTATTCCCGAAACCGCATTAGAGATTGTAAAATATCCCGCATCGATGGATGACGAAGACTCTGAAGATGAGTTTTGGAATTGGTGCCAAAAGTTTAATTAAGAGGAGACAAAGGAGGATATACTAGCCAATGCATCAGCTATGAAGGATGTTGGGGTTGAGACGGAACAGATTGTGGAAATGACAGGATTGTCAGCTGCCGAAGTAGAGTCGATAGAATAGAAACCCTAGCAGCCCCTAGCCGTGCGGGCCGCTGCGGGAAGAGTACGATTCACAGAATAGTAAACTCAACTAAGTAATTCGCGATTCGTACCAACTAGTACACCTATCCGTTACGTGATGAAAGTGCTCTTTTTGACTTTGTTACCAGCCGGCTTACTTATGGGAAATCCATTTTCGGCCCTTGCTCAAAAATCAACAGGCCCTGGGAGTAATGTGCAGCAAGCCACTAATATGGCCGATGCTAACATTGCTAAATCGCATTTGCCCAGTGGCAATGTAGCTCCGCAGAAGGCCACCGCTGCCACTCCTGTTCATAGCTACGCCTATGTGCCAACCGAAGCGTTGCGCCAGGAAGCTGTGCAGCGGGCCGTTGCGAATGCGCAGGATACCCAATCACTCGGCGGCCGGGAAATCGCCGATTATGTTGGCCCTAATCACCGTAGTTACCAGCCTTACTACGATACCGCGCGGCGCGCTACTGGACTACCTGACAATGATGCTGCCGCTGCAATGGCAGTGTATATGCTGACTGGTTATTCGATAATCAATAACAACCGCACTGACGTTATTACGCCGACTATGGCGCAGGGCGTGCGCAATCAGTTGCTTCCTTTGTTGGCTAGTAGTCCTCGCTATGCTACGCCGGTTCTTATTGCGCAAGCTGGCGAGGATATGAAGCTACAGACTGTGTTGCTCGCGGCTGCCTGGCAGCAAAGCATCAAGGCAGGTACCAGTGAAGGTTTTCGACGGAATACGGCGGCCTACTTCACAAGCCATTTCAATATGGATTTCACCCAGAAGCGACCTAGCAGCCAGGGCTTCGTCAACAAATAGCTATGCTAGTATTAGCGATTCACAACCAAATTCTTGATGTTGTAAGTTCGTTTTAACGGGTATGCTTTCTGGGTAACCAAGCACGCTTTACAAGTAGGGTTAGGAGCAGGCTAGCCAGGGTCAGCAATACTTTTAGTGGGCGCACCACTTGTTTAACTAGTACAGCGAAAACTTTAATGCGGCGGGTTATTGCATAAGTGCCACGCTTACTGCTACCTTTGCACCCCGAAAGAGAACACCCGTGGGCTAGCCCACTCATTTGGCAGGTTGCCGAAAGAAACCATGGGTTGGCCCTGAAAGCCTAGCCCAGTAGTCTTAACCGAGATTTCGTTGTACGGCAATAGCTAGTGCGTCGAAATTTTCTTATCTTTGCGGTCCCGTAACAAGGACCTATTTAAACTAAATGAATACTGACCCGATTGCTGATTACCTGACCCGGTTGCGCAACGCCCTCAAGGCGAACCACCGGGTAGTGGAAATCCCGGCCAGCAACATCAAAAAGGAAATCACGAAAGTGCTCTATCACAAGGGCTACATTCAGAGCTACCGTTTTGATGATACTTCGGCCCAAGGTGTGATTAAAATCGCCTTGAAGTACAATCCCACTACGAAGGCTCCTGCTATCACCAAGCTGGACCGCGTGAGCACACCTGGCCTGCGCCAATACCGCGCGGCCGACAACCTGCCCCGCGTATTGAGTGGTTTGGGCATCGCCATCCTGTCGACCTCGAAAGGGGTAATGACCGAGAAGGAGGCTAAAAACGAGAACGTGGGCGGCGAGGTGCTGTGCTACGTGTACTAACCGCTAAGCCCTAGTATCTATATGTCCCGCATTGGTAAACTGCCGATTGCACTGCCCGCTGGTGTGCAGGTATCGGTCGACAACGAGAACACCGTAACGGTGAAAGGCCCGAAAGGTACCTTGACCCAGGCCGTAGACCGCGACATCGCGGTAGCTATGGAAGACGGTAACGTAGTGGTGACCCGCCCTACGGAGCAGAAGCGCCATAAAGCCATGCACGGCCTGTACCGCTCGCTCATCAACAACATGATTACCGGCGTTAACACCGGCTACGAGCACAAGCTCGAGCTGGTAGGAGTAGGTTACAAGGCTACCCTAGCCGGCTCGTCGTTGGAATTGTCGCTTGGCTATTCGCACAACGTGTACTTGGCCCTGCCGCCCGAAGTGAAGGCTACTGCCGTTACTGAGAAAGGTAAAAACCCTATTGTTACCCTGAACAGCATCGATAAGCAGCTTATTGGTCAGGTAGCCGCCAAAATTCGCTCGCTGCGGAAAGTAGAGCCTTACAAAGGCAAAGGTGTGCGCTTCGTGGGTGAAATCGTTCGTCGTAAAGCCGGCAAGACTGCCGCTAAAAAGTAATCTAGTATCATGGCTTTCGATAAAGCAACTCGCCGGAAGCGCATTCAGCGCATCATCCGCACGAAAGTGTCCGGTACGTCGGAGCGCCCGCGCCTGTCGGTGTTCCGCTCCAACACGGGCATCTACGCCCAGATTATTGACGACTCGGCTGGCCGCACGCTGGCTGCCGCTTCGTCGAAGAAGGTAACCGCCGAAGGCGGTAACGGGGTGGCTCTGGCCGCTGCCGTTGGCCGCGAAATCGCCGCTAAAGCGCAGGAGGCCGGTATCACGAAAGTGGTATTCGACCGCTCGGGCTACCTCTATCACGGTCGTATTAAATCACTAGCTGAAGGAGCCCGCGAAGGCGGCCTCAATTTCTAAGCATCATGGCAGAGTATAACAACAACAACCGTGGTGGTGCTCCTGGTGGAAACGACCGAGGTGGCAACAACCGGGGTGGTAACGACCGTCGCGGCAACGACCGCGGTGGCCGCGGCAACGATAGCTCGGTTCAGGGCGACTCGGACTTCAAGGAGAAAGTAGTAGCCATCAACCGTGTAGCCAAAGTGGTGAAAGGTGGTCGTCGCTTCAGCTTCTCGGCTATCGTAGTGGTAGGCGACGGCAAAGGCAACGTAGGATACGGCCTGGGCAAAGCCAACGAAGTAACCGACGCCATCGCCAAAGGCATTGACGACGCTCGCAAAAACGTGGTGAAAGTGCCGCTGTACAAGCACACCGTTCCCCACGTAATGGAGGGCCGCTACGGCGGAGGTTTCGTACTCGTGCAGCCCGCTGCGGCTGGTACGGGCGTAATCGCCGGCGGTGCCATGCGTGCCGTGTTCGAGTCGGCTGGTATCAAAGATGTACTGGCTAAGTCGAAAGGCTCTTCGAACCCCCATAACGTGGTAAAGGCTACCTTTGCTGCCCTAGCCAAGATGCGCGACCCGATGCAAATCGCTCAGGCGCGCGGCATTTCACTCGCTCGCGTATTTAACGGTTAAGTTGACCATGCCACAGATTCAAGTAAAGCTCGTGCGCAGCGCCATCGACCGCCCCGAGCGTCAGAAGCGTACCGTGGAGGCCCTCGGCCTCAATAAAATGAACAGCGTTGCTACGCACGAAGCCAACCCCAGCATCTTGGGCATGGTGAAGTCGATTCAGCACCTGCTGGAAGTAACCGAACTGTAAGCGTTTATCCCAGTCATGAATCTTTCCAATCTAAAACCCGCCGCTGGCTCGACGCGCAACAATAAGCGCCTTGGCCGTGGTGAGGGCTCGGGCGGCGGTGGTACCGCAACCCGTGGTCACAAAGGTGCTAAGTCACGCTCGGGCTACTCGCGTAAGTCGGGCTTCGAAGGTGGCCAGATGCCTCTCCAGCGTCGCGTACCGAAGTTCGGTTTCACGAACATCAACCGCGTTGAGTTCAAAGGCATCAATCTGGACGTGCTCCAGGGCCTGCTCGAAAAAGGCACGGTAACCGCAATGGACCAGGCCTACTTCGTAGAAGCTGGCTTGGTGTCGAAGAACGCCAAAATCAAAATTCTAGGTCGTGGTGAAATCACCACCGCGCTGGAAGTACATGCTCACGCTTTCTCGAAATCAGCTGTTGAGGCTATCGAAAAAGCTGGTGGCAAGGTTGTTACGTTGTAACTACTAATCACGAGCAATGAATAAGTTTATCAACACGATAAAAAACATTTTTGCGATTGAGGATTTGCGTACGCGAATCCTCAATACGCTTTTTTTCATTGCTATCTATCGCTTGGGTTGCTATGTAGTGTTGCCTGGTGTAGACCCTACTCGTCTTAAAGCTGGTAGTGGTGGTGTATTCGGTATTTTAGACACACTGCTTGGAGGGGCATTTAGCCACGCGTCAATTTTCGCGTTGGGAATTATGCCCTATATATCAGCTTCCATTGTGTTGCAATTGCTCACAATAGCGGTACCGTATTTTCAGAAACTTCAAAAGGAAGGGGAATCTGGCCGTAAGAAGATTAACCAGTATACCCGCGTACTTACAATCCCTATTGTGATGGCGCAGTCGGTGGGTTTTCTAGCTACAATCAATGCTGAAGCAATTATTAGTCCTGGCACTTTCTTTACAATTTCAACAATGCTCATCATTACGGCAGGAACGCTGTTTTGCATGTGGTTAGGCGAAAAAATTACCGATAAGGGTATTGGTAATGGTATCTCCATGATAATCATGATTGGTATTGTATCACGTCTACCCGGTGCTCTAATTGGGGAAGCTGCTGCTAAAGGTATTAATAAATCGTTGATTTTTTTACTTGAGTTGGTAGTGCTGTTCTTAGTTGTAATGGCAGTCATTGTTTTGACACAGGCAGTACGTCGCATTCCAGTTCAATATGCTAAGCAGGTAGGTGGTACCACGCAACTTGATGCTCAACGGCAATTTATTCCGTTAAAAGTCAACGCGGCTGGTGTTATGCCCATAATCTTTGCGCAGTCTTTGATGTTTGTTCCTAGTATTGCCGCTTCTGCTTGGGATAAGAATAGTGATTTAGCAGCTACTATTGCCGCTTATTTTTCGCCTGAGCATTGGGTATATAATACAGTATTTGCATTGCTTATTATTATTTTCACTTATTTCTACACGGCAATTAGTGTCAATCCTAACCAAATTGCGGATGACCTAAAGCGTAGCGGAGGATTTGTTCCTGGTGTTAAGCCGGGTCGTGATACATCAGAATTTATAGATGAGATTCTAACTCGTATCACCTTGCCAGGTGCCGTAGCATTGGCTTTGATTGCTATTTTCCCTACTCTTGCTTTGCTGCTTGGTGTGACTCGACCATTATCGTTATTTTATGGAGGAACTTCGCTTATTATCATGGTAGGTGTAGTACTTGATACGTTAAATCAAGTAGAGAGCTACTTGCTAATGCGTCACTACGATGGTATGATGAAGTCGGGCAAGCTTCGCGGACGCGCTACAGAACCCGTAGCGATAGCCTCGTAAGAAAGAAATATGGCAACTGGTGTCATTCAGTTTAAAACTGAAGAAGAAATAGATTTGATGCGTGCTGCCGGGCAGTTATTAGCGCGAGCACATGGTGAGGTAGCTAAGCTGGTGCGTGAAGGAGCAACAACACAGCAACTTGACCGCTGCGCTGAAGAGTTTATTCGTGACAACGGGGCTACACCTTCGTTCAAAGGATACAATAATTTTCCATATAGCCTCTGTCTGAGTCCAAACTCGGTAGTAGTACATGGATTTGCAACTGATGAGCCGTTAAGAAACGGAGATATCTTATCAGTAGACTGTGGGGTATTCCTGAACGGCTACCATGCAGATAGTGCCTACACTTATCCAATCGGGGAGGTGTCGTCCGAAGTAAAGCAGTTGCTGAAGGAAACAGAAGCGTCATTGTATAAAGGCATTGAACAGGCTGTAAGTGGCAATCGTGTTGGCGACATCAGCTTTGCTATTCAAAACCATGTAGCGCCAAAAGGCTACGGCGTGGTTCGTGAGTTAGTAGGGCATGGGGTAGGAACTAAACTACATGAGAAGCCTGAAGTACCAAACTATGGTAAGCGGGGTTCAGGACCACTGTTGCAAACTGGGATGACTCTCGCCATTGAGCCGATGGTTACGCTCGGTAAGAAAGATGTAGTACAGGAGAAAGATGGCTGGACCATCCGGACCCGCGATAGAAAGGCGGCGGCGCACTTTGAGCACACCGTTGTTGTTAGAAAAGACAAGGCAGAAATCCTGACCTCGTTTGAATACATAGAAAAAGCACTGAAGTAGCCCTTATGGCAAAACAAGCCTCCATCGAGCAGGACGGTACTATCCTCGAAGCCCTGTCCAACGCCATGTTCCGCGTGGAATTGGAAAATGGGCATCAGCTAATTGCCCACATATCAGGCAAAATGCGGATGCACTATATTAAAATCCTGCCCGGCGACAAGGTCAAACTTGAAATGTCACCTTACGATTTATCAAAAGGTCGCATTAAGTATCGTTACAAATAATTTTTTCCGTTCTTTTCAAGGTCATGAAAGTAAAAACCTCGGTGAAGAAACGTAGCGTTGATTGCAAAATCATCCGTCGCAACGGTAAGCTCTACGTTATCAACAAGAAGAACCCTCGCTTTAAGCAGCGCCAGGGCTAAATCAATTTTCAGAAATTCGGAGCATTGGGTACTGACTTAAGAAATAATATTCATTAGGTCGCCTTCCAAGCAGCTGCCGGGCTTTCTGGTCCGCAAACACCTAACAACACTATGGCTCGTATCGCAGGGGTAGACATCCCGGACAACAAGCGCGGCGAAATCGCCCTGACTTACATTTTCGGCATCGGTCGGAGCAACTCAGTTAAAATTCTTACTAAGGCTGGCATTGATGTCAACAAGAAAGTAAAGGATTGGACTGAAGCTGAAGCTGGTGAAGTGCGCAGTATTATTGCTGCTGAGCACAAGACCGAGGGAGCACTTCGCTCAGAAGTTCAACTTAACATTAAGCGTCTGATGGACATTGGCTGCTATCGCGGCCTGCGTCACCGCAAAGGTTTGCCCGTACGTGGCCAGCGTACCAAAAATAATTCGCGCACTCGTAAGGGTAAGCGTAAGACCGTGGCCGGCAAGAAGAAAGCAACGAAATAAACTGTAGCGGCAATCGGTGAGCCCTACGCATTCCTCCGAAATGGAGGGGTAGGGCTCACCAACACCTGCCGCATTTTTAGCGATAACCAAATGGCACAAAAAAGAAAAGACAAAGCCAAAAAGCGGCTTGTCATAGTGGAGCAGGTGGGCCAAGTGCACATCCGTGCTTCCTTTAATAACATCATCATCTCGGTTACCAACTCCAGCGGCCAAGTTATTTCTTGGGCTTCGGCCGGTAAGATGGGTTTCCGAGGTTCGAAGAAAAATACCCCTTATGCTGCTCAGATGGCAGCTACGGACTGCGGTAAGGTAGCCCATGACTTGGGTATGCGTAAAGCAGAGATATTCGTAAAAGGTCCAGGTGCGGGCCGTGAGTCGGCTATTCGCGCACTAGGCAACGTGGGTATTGAAGTGACGACCATTCGCGATGTGACGCCGTTGCCGCACAACGGTTGCCGCCCTCCTAAGCGCCGTCGCGTTTGATTTTTCAATTCTGTTAGTAACATCCCATGGCACGTTATACTGGCCCTACCGCCAAAATTGCCCGTCGCTTTTCGGAGCCGATTTTCGGGCCGAGCAAAGCGCTCAATAAAAAGAATTATCCCCCTGGTCAGCATGGCCGTGGCCGTCGCAAGAAGCAGTCGGAATACGCTGTTCAGCTGATGGAGAAGCAGAAAGTAAAGTACCTGTACGGTGTACTAGAGAAATACTTTGAAAATCTGTTTCATAAGGCCGCTGTACTACCGGGCATCACGGGTGAAAACCTGTTGGGTTTGCTGGAGTCGCGCCTTGATAACGTGGTGTACCGTCTCGGCATTGCTACTACCCGTCGCGCTGCCCGCCAGTTGGTATCGCACAAACACATTACGGTAAACGGCGAAGTAGTGAACATTCCTTCTTATAAGCTGCGGCCCGGCGATTTGATTGGGGTGCGTGAGAAGTCGAAGTCACTCGAAGCTATCACTGCCAGCCTGACCGTGCGCAACGCGCGTCAGTTCTCGTGGCTAGAGTGGGACGGTAAGGATATGGTTGGCAAATTCACCAATATGCCATCGCGTGACTTGATTCCGGAGAAAATCACGGAGCAGCTCATTGTCGAGCTTTATTCGAAGTAATAATGGCATTGAGTGTGGCCCGGATTTGGTTCGGGCCGCATTTATGCTAAGCCATTGTTGTACTTAACATCTTGTAATAGGTGTTTAAAGGCACTAAACTTACTCTACCTGAGTTTTGGCTGGCTACCAATTTTAAGGCAAGCTTCGGCTTGCTTTCTTCATATCATAACTAATTGCCCCACATATGTCAATCTTAGCTTTTCAGATGCCGGAGAAAGTGGTGATGGAGAAATCCGACGACTTCACCGGGACGTTTGAATTCAAGCCTCTGGAGAAGGGCTACGGCGTCACGATAGGGAACGCGCTGCGGCGTATTCTACTCTCGTCGCTGGAGGGTTTCGCCATTACGTCGGTGCGCACAACTTCAGTGCTGCACGAATTTTCGACGATTGAGGGAGTGATTGAGGATATGTCCGAAATCATTCTGAACCTCAAGCAGGTGCGCTTCAAGAAAATTAGCGACGCAATTGAGGACAAGATTACGGTGCGCATTAGCGGGCAGGATATGTTCACCGCTGGCGACATTGGGAAATTTGCCGTTGGTTTCCAGATTTTGAATCCGAAGCTGGTTATCTGTAATCTTGACTCGGCTAAAGAACTGGAGTTTGAGTTGACCATTGCCCGCGGCCGTGGTTACGTGCCAGCTGACGAGAACAAGCCGACCGACCAGGTTTTTGGTCAAATTGCGATTGATGCTATTTACACGCCCATCAAAAACGTGAAATACAGCATCGAGAACACGCGCGTAGAGCAGAAGACTGACTACGAGCGCCTCGTGATTGAAATCCAGACGGATGGCTCTATCCATCCGGAGGAAGCGCTGAAAGGTGCGGCTAATATCCTGATTCAACACTTTATGTTGTTCTCGGATAGCACGATGCAGCTGAGCGGTAACCGCCCGGTGGCAGCGGAACCCATTGATGAGGAAACCTTGGCTATGCGCAAGGTGCTGAAAACATCACTAGGCGAAATGGACCTTTCAGTACGGGCTTACAACTGCCTGAAGGCGGCTGACATCAAGACTCTGGGAGAGTTAGTGCAACTCGACATGGCCGATATGATGAAGTTCCGCAACTTTGGTAAGAAGAGCCTGACTGAACTGGAAAACTTGGTGGAAGAAAAGGGTCTGCACTTTGGTATGGACCTGAGCAAGTACCGCTTAGACGAAGATTAACTACTGGTTTCTGGCTCCTACCCCTCCCAAATATGGGCAGGGCAGGAGACAGAAACTTTTTTATTTCACCCGCTACGCCCTCGGGGCTGGGGTTCTAATGAGGCTTTTGGGTCCGCCGTGGTCCTGGTCCGCAAGCGTAGCATTTAACCAATTTGTCCGATGAGACACGGTAAAAAAATCAACCACCTAGGCCGTACCGCCTCCCACCGCAACGCGATGCTGTCGAACATGGCTTCGTCGCTGATTATCTCGAAGCGCATTACTACGACGGTGGCCAAGGCAAAAGCCCTGCGCCAATTTGTGGAGCCTTTGCTGACCAAGGCAAAAGACGATACGACGCACTCGCGCCGGACCGTATTCGCTACCCTGCAAAATAAAGAGAGCCTGAAGGAACTGTACGGTGAAATCGCCGGTCGCATTGCCAGCCGTCCCGGTGGCTATACGCGCATTCTGAAGCTGAGCGCTACCCGCGCCGGTGATAATGCGGATATGTGCATCATTGAGCTAGTGGATTTCAACGAAACCCTCCTGGAGGCTAAAAATGCTTCCGAAGCCAAGTCTACTACTACTCGTCGTTCGCGTCGTCGGGGTGGCAAGGCTGAATCGGCTGGCAGTGAAACCACTACTTCGGCCACTGAAGTGAAGTCGGATGCTCCGGCAGCCGCTACTACGCAGTCGGCTCCGGCTGACACGGCTACTGATACGCTCACCAATGGTGAAACCCGCGAGGAAGCTAAAGCTGAGTAGTTTTTGGAGTAAAATAAAAAGGACTTGCTGCGAGGCAGGTCTTTTTTTTATGCCCCTGCGAAACCGTGGCTATACGAAGGGCTAGGAGCCTTATGGACTGCACTGCTTCAGAAATGAGCACAACGGCAGCAGAACCTACTTGCGTGAGTGGGGGTAGGCTCATGAGCTTTATGCAACCTGCCTATGCTAATACTTGTCTGTTGAGCATAGTTCGAAAAGCTGCCGACCTTTGTGCCTACCCCAAGCCGCGTTTGCCTATGGAAGCTGTTGTATATATCGACATTAACGCGCCGCTGGTAGAGCGGTGCCGGATAAATGACCGGCAGGCGCAAGCCGAGTTGTACCGGCGCTACTCAAAAGCCATGTTCAATGCGGCGCTCCGTATTACGGGCGACTACGCGGAGGCGGAGGACGTGCTACAGGAGTCTTTTCTGAGCGCATTCAGAGAGCTAAGCGGCTACAAGGGTGACTCGTCGTTTGGGGCTTGGCTCAAGCGCATAGTTGTGAATAAGAGCATCAACTGCCTGCGGCAGCGACGCTTGCAGCTAGTGCCGCTCGAAGACTTTCACCACGATAACTCACCGGCGGAAAGTGCGTCGCCGCACGCTAAGGAAGATGCTGAGGAACAGCAGTATCGGGCTGATGTGCTGCGGCGCTGCATTCAGGAGCTGCCGGATGGCTACCGGGTCGTGTTGTCACTGTATTTGCTAGAGGGTTACGACCACCTGGAAATTGCCGGTATTCTGGGCATTACGGAGTCGACTTCAAAATCGCAGTATAGCCGCGCCCGGCAGCGCTTGCGGGAATTAGCCGCCGAGCGTGGGCTGAGTTAGCGCCGCTGCGCTACCCGCCGTTTTAGCTTACTACCCGACTTTTTTCATCTTTCCCCACCCTTTTCTGCCGGCCTCTCCCGCCGGGCAACCGTATTAGCCCACGGCGTAGTAGTAACCTGGGCAGCAACGGGGTACTTATCTATTATGGAACCTATCAAACCTTATTCACTAGAAAAATACGCGGACCGGCATCGGGCCGATTTCGACCTGCACGAGCCACGCCCAGAGCTATGGGCAGCTTTGGAGAAACAGCTGCACGGCGAAGTACCAAGCGACGAGCACCCGGTGATGAACGTGGCCCCGGCTACCCCCCAGCCAGCTGCGCAAGCCCAGGCTAAGCCAGTGATGCGGGCGCAGCAAACCAAGCGCTGGCAGCACTATGGCCTGGCGGCAGCGCTGGCGGCATTGGTAATTGCCGCTGGGGCCGGCGAAAACTGGAAAGCTGGCCATGCGACAATGGCAACTACTGCTACTCCCACTACGGACGCCGGCCTCTACGTGGGGCCTACTACTGCCCTGCTAACGGCTAACCAGAACGACGGGACCGACGTGGACGCGCGCCTCGACACGGCGGTGCACGGCATGGAGCGCTACTACGTGGCGCAGCTGAACGACCGCAAGACGCAGCTTGGCCAACTGGCGCCATCCGCGACGGCTGAGTGGGCGCGCGAGCTGGTGGGCCTCGACTCGAGCTATCAGCAGCTCAAGCGCGAACTACCCCAGCACCCGCAGCCCGAAGTGGTGCTGACGGCCATGAACCGCAATTTGCAGATAAGGCTTGATATTCTGGACCGGCAGCTGGAGCAGCACGGTACCAACCAAACGGCGCTGGCCGCGGGTAATTCCAGCGAGTATGTGCTGGCTGATAGCCGGGTAGTGGCCGACAATGTGCTGGTGCGTCGCCATGCGCGCTAAGTCTGCGTACTGGCTGGTGGCTGGCCTAGCGCTGCTGGGCCACGCGGCGCAGGCGCAAGTCATTGCTGACCAGGTCGTTGAGCGAGCGCAGGTAAACTACGTGGCGCCGATGACCGGCAGCGCGCAGGATGGGCCAGCTGCCTCAGCTGCGCAGGCGCCAAGCCAAACCGAGACTACCCCCCCCATTGAGCAGCGCCGTCACTTTAGCCGCAGCCTCAAGGTGACGAAGGTGGGGCAGCCTTTCTCACTCGACACCCGCTACGGGCGCGTGCGGGTGAGTGCTTGGGATAAGCCCGAAATCAAGGTAGAAGCTGAGCTGATAGCCCGGGCCGAAACCCCGGCCGCGGCGGCGCAACTGCTGGATGGCCTGAGCGTGCAGTGGCTCGACTACGACGCCCGCACCGGGGGCGTCGCCGTGAGCTCGCAGTTTGGGCCGGAGCTGAAGGGAAAGTGCAGCGGCGCGGGCTGCCGCTACGAAATCAGCTATACCGTGTGGCTGCCTAATACGACGGCCCTGCGCCTGAAGACGGCGTTTGCGGACGTGGCGGTGGCCGGCGACTGGCAGGGCCCGGCGCAACTGGATGTGAACTACGGCACCTTGCGCACGGCGCGCCTCAACGGCACGGGCAACGTAGTGCACATTGCCAACGGCGACGCTACCCTGCCCTACGCCCAGCAAGCCACGCTGCAAGCCGACTACGCCAAGCTGCGCCTCGACGCGGGCGAGCAGATTGAGCTGCGTACTAATTATTCGGACGTAGACATGGGTGTTGTGCGCGACCTGACGGTGCACAGCAAATACGGCGACGTGGCGCTGGGCAGCGTGCGCACGCTGCGGGGCTCGTCGGGCTACTCGCGTTTTAGCGTCGATAAGCTGAGCGAGGGGCTGGACATGGCCGTGCGCTACTGCCCCGATTTTGAAGTGCGCGACCTGGGAGCCAACTTCCGGCAGGTGACCCTGGATGGGGGCTACAGCACCATCCGGCTGGGTTTTGCCGGGGCTACCCCCAGCTTTCGCTTCGATGTGAGCACCGAGCAAGGCCAGTTGCTGGTCGATAAGAACCTGGTGCGCGTGCTGTCGACGGGCGGCAAAACGGATGGCATTGCGGACGTGATGGGCGTGTACGGCGGCCGAACACCGGCGCGGGGCGCCGGCAACGTTACTATCAAGGTGCGCCATGGCACGGTGCGCTTCAGCAAATAGCTTTGCGGGGCAATGCGCTTCCCACTCTTTCTCCTGCTAAGCTGCTTGGCCGGCCCGGCGCTGGGGCAGGTAGCTCCGCTTCCCATGCCTACCCCTTCCTCCAGCCTGCAAGCCTACGCGCTGCGCCTGCGGCCCGGCGACGACCTGCGCCAGCAGGTGCTGGCCTTCGTGGCGGCGCACCGTATCGAGGCGGGTGCGGTGCTGACCTGCGTGGGCAGCCTCACCGACGTGAGCCTGCGCCTGGCCAACCAGGAAGCCGCTACCCATTATCGCGGGCACTTCGAAATAGTGTCTTTGGTGGGTACGCTCTCGGCCAGTGGCGGCGGGCACCTGCACCTGGCCGTGGCCGACAGCACCGGGCGCACGCTGGGTGGCCACCTGCTCGATGGCTGCCGCGTTTATACTACTGCCGAACTCGTGCTGGGTGTGCTGCCGACGCTGCGCTTTGAGCGGGAAAAAGATGCCACCTACGGCTACAACGAGCTGGTAGTGAAACCGGCGCCGGCACGAAGCCGCAAAAAGCACTAGCTTCGCCCGGCGCCGGCCGGGTTCGTTGCGGTGGGCGCCGATAGTATGCTCCCTACCCCCCTCGCCGCCCCCGACTCGCCCCAAGCCGCTGCTTTTCGCCGCCAAGTGCTGAGCCCGGCTAAGCTGCGCCTCTTCATGCTGCGCAAGCTGCCAATGGCCTGGCTGGCGGGCCTGCGGCTAGCGGCCCTCACGCCCGAGGCCGCCACCGTGACGGTGCGGTATAAGTACCTGACTCAAAATCCGTTTCGCAGCATCTACTTCGCCTGTTTGGCGATGGCGGCCGAGCTGGCATCGGGTATTCAGGCCCTGATGCAGGCGCAGGGGGGTAGGCCAGTGTCGATGCTGGTGGTGGGCCTCACGGCCGAATTTAGCAAAAAAGCCACCGGCCTCATCACCTTCACCTGCCCCGACGGGGCAGCCATTGCCCAGGCCGTGGCCGAAAGCCGTGCCACCGGCGAGGGCCGCACGGTGGTGTGCACCAGCACCGGCGTAGACGAAGCCGGCGACGTGGTGGCCGTGTTCCGGGTTACGTGGTCGTTTCGGGCGAAGAAGTAGGCTGGCTACTGCCGGCTTTCGGCCAGGTTTTCCTTGGTAAGCACATCCACCATGCCGTCTTCGCTCACCACGACCACCAGGCAGGGGTAGGGCGAGCTTTCGACGTAGCGCACGGCTGAGTTGAAGCGCGCACCGCGGGTGCTGGTGCCGTGGCCGCTGGCTTTGCCATCCAGAATAACGCCAATGGAGTAGCAGTAGCCCTCGGGGTCGAGCAGCACCGCGCCGTCGATGCTGGTAATGAGCTGGGTGATGAGCGGTGTGAGGGGTACTGGCTCAATGAGCGTGCACTGCAGCTTGAGGCGGTCGGCCTCGGCCAGCGCCTCGGTAGTGATGACGAGCAGCGTGCCCTTGGGCTGCTTGCTGGCCTCCAGCACCACGTCCCAGAGGTGAGATACTTTATCGGCCCGGTGCAGGTCGAAGGTGCGCTTAAGGTCGCGCTTGAAGCGGGTGCGGTTTAGGCGGGGGCGCGGCAGCGTGGGCAGGCCGTAGCGGGCGCGCAGCAGCACCTGCCCGGCGTGGGCCAGCTCCCAGGCGTAGTGCTTCACGAAGTGAATGTCGAACAGGTCCTCGCGGCTGGCGTCGTAGTGGCCCACTTGCCGGCCCAGGGCATACACTTTTTCGCCGTCGGCCAGCAGGTGCACGTCGTGGCTGGTCATTTCGAGCAGCTTGCGCACGGCGCGGTAGTCGCTGAGCTCGGTGGGGCAGGTGAGGGCAAATACCTCCTCCACATTGGTGTGGCCGCGCTGGGCCAGCAGCAGGCGCCCGATGCCCTCGGCGCCCTCGTAGCGCAGGCTGGAAATAGTGTTAAGCGTAAAGAACAATTGGGCCACGCTGGGGTCGGCGCCCAGAGCGTGGGCCGGCGTGTCGAGCAGGCTTTTGCCGGAGGCGCGCAGCAGTTCCTCGGTTTCGCGGGGCCGGAAGAGGAGGCCCGCACCCGGCTCGGGCTCGGTCAGCGACTTCACGCACTCCTCGTTGAAGCGATACACGGCGCCCACCACCAGCGAGTTAGCCAGCGGCTTGCCATCGGTGTAAAAGCGGTCGGGCTTTAGCGAGGGGTACGCGCGCAGCGGCTTGCGCTGCACCCGCAGCAGCGTAAAAACCAGGTAGCCGTTGATGCGCACCGGCCAGCCCGCAAAGTGCTGGTAATGAGCATTGTCATCAAGCTCATCGAGCGTGCGCTGCACCAGGGCGCGCACGCTGCGATTTTCGTAGCGTGCGCGCATATGGGCCGGGCTGACATCGGAGTCCTGGAGCAGGCCCGCGGGCCGCACGCCGGTAGTGGGACACACCAAACCCTGCGCTACGGTATCGGCAAAAACTTCGATGGGCAGGCTGCTTTCCAGCGGCTCCTGGCACACGGGCAGGTTGGCCGTGGGGTCGAGGGGTAGGGCCAGCAGCTGCACGTAGGGGCGCAGGTCGTCGTCGAGCGCGTCGAACAGGGCCTGCGCGATGCTTTGCGCCCCTTCGAGGTAGCGGCGCTGGTGTTTCCAGATAGAAGCGGGCGCCGCTATAGGCGGGGCAGGAGGAGTAGGGGCAAGGAGGAGAGAAGACATGAGCAGAAAAGGCGCGAAAGCCGGAGCCGTGCGCACCCCACGGGCCACGCGCTAAGCTCTACAGCTGAAAGATAACCGGCAAGGTCATCTTTTGCTTTATTGGCTTGCCCTGGTACGTAGCCGGCTCCCACTTGGGCGCCGCTTTGATGAGGCGCACGGCTTCCTCGTCCATGCCCGAGCCGTGCTTCTGCACCACCCGCACATCGGTGAGCGAGCCATCGGGCTGCACCGTGAATTCGACCGGCACCTTGGCCTGCATGTGGCGCTTGCGGGCCAGGTCGGGGTACTTCTGGTTGGCCGCAATCCAAGCAAAGAACGCCGGGTTGCCGCCCACCGGCTGCGCCGACTTCTCGGGCCGGATGATGGCCGCGCCGTTGGGTGCCGTGCCTACGGCCGAGGTGGTGCCCGGCGCGGCGGCCACCGCGCCGGGGGGTAGGGGCGGGCCGGGCTTGGTTGCGCCGGGCACTTCTACTACCTCGCCCGAGCCGGGGGCCAGCACGAAGCTCACGGGCACCGTCACGCGCTGGCGCACGGCCTGGCCTTTTTGGTGGGCGGGCGTCCACTTGGGCCCGGCCTTGATGACGCGCATGGCCTCGGCATCGAGCAGCGGGGCCACGGGTTGCTTCACTGCCACCTCGCCCACGCTGCCGCTGCGCTCCACCACGAAGGTGACCTGCACGGTACCTTCCTGCTTGGCCTGGAGGGCCGCGGTGGGGTATTTCTGGTGGCTTTGCAGGTACTCGGCGTAGGCGGCGGGGCCACCCTTGGGCACGGCCGGCTGCTCCACGGCGTCGTAGATGTGCTGGGGGTCGTCGGGGGTGTATTTCAGCTTTGCGGGCTTCTGGGCCAGGGCGGGGGCAGCGGCCAGCAGCAGGAACACCAGTAAACGGGGAGTAGGCATGTCGAATGAAGAAATAATGAACAATGCGGCGCGTTCGGCGGTAAGGAGGGGGTAGGGCCGCCCGGCAAAGAACGCGCCGACCCAGCTCAAGCGGGTGTTTCTTTACCGAAAATTACGGCTCGCCCCGCTTTCAGCTTTCCTCATATGTACGTTCGTAAAAATCTGCGCGCCCTGTTCGTCTGGCAAGAATATGGGTGGCGGCCCCTGCTCATCTTCGCCCTCTACGATGCCTTGGTGTGCTGGCTCTACGGGCCGCTTGACATTCACTGGCTCGACATTCCGTGGCAGCCGGTGGCCATGCTGGGCACGGCGGTGGCCTTCTACATCGGCTTCAAGAGCAACGGCTCCTACGCGCGCTTCTGGGAGGGCCGGCAGCTGTGGGGCGCCATCGTGAACACCTCGCGCATCTGGTCGCTCCAGGTGTTCGACTTCGTGCAGCCGCCCACGGGCGAAGTACTCCCTACCCCCCTCGCCACCCGCGAGCTGCACCGCCGCCTGCTGTACCGGCAGCTGGCCTGGTGCAACGCCCTGCGCCTGCACCTGCGCCGCCAAACCGCCGAGCGCTGGGAAACCGACGTGGTGCCCTTCCTCAGCGACCCCGCCGACCAGGCCCTGCTCACCAAGGCCAACCCGCCCACCCACCTGCTGCGCCACCAGAGCAAGGAAATCCTGGACCTGCACCAAAACGGCGTGCTCACCGAGTACCGGCACGTAGCCCTGATGGAAACCATCCAGGACCTGTTTAACGCCCAGGGCGCGTGCGAGCGTATCAAAAACACGCCGTTTCCGCGGCAGTACGCGTTTTTCAGCTACGTCTTCGTCTGGATTTTTGCGGCGGTGCTGCCCCTGGGCCTGGTCGAGGAGTTTGACCACCGCGTGGCGCTGGGCCCGTTTCACGTGTGGCTGATGGTGCCCTTCGCGGCCACCGTCAGCTGGGTTTTCAACACCATCGAGCTGGTGGGCCACAACAGCGAAAACCCCTTCGACAATAAAGACAACGACGTGCCCATGACGGCCATCTGCCGCAGCATCGAGATTGACTTGCGCGAGCTGCTGGGCGAGGAAACCCTACCCGCCCCTGTGCAGCCCATCGAGGACGTGCTGTATTAATGACGAGTGACGAGTGACTGATGACGCGCATCAAGTAATGTGGGGCCTTCTGCGTCATTAGCCACTAGTCATTAATTAAAAGGTACCTTTGTGGCCGTTATGTTAGGTGGAGTGAAGTATAAATATCCCCGGCCGATTTCCGCGTTTGGCCGCTTTGTGCTGTTGATGCAGAGCATGGTGACGCGGCCCGAGCGCCGGCAGGTGCTCTGGGAGCGCACGCTCGAAGAAGCGGTCGAAATTGGCGCGGGCTCGGTGTTTATCGTGGGGCTGGTAGCCACCTTCATCGGGGCCGTTACCTGCGTGCAGATTGCCTACAACATGGTCAACCCCCTCATTCCGATGAGCACGGTGGGTTTTATGGTGCGCGAAATGACCATTCTGGAGCTGGCGCCCACCATCATTTCCATCGTGCTGGCCGGCAAAGTAGGTTCGGCCATTGCGGGCGGGTTGGGCACGATGCGCATCACGGAGCAGATTTCGGCCATCGACGCGATGGGTATCAACTCGGCTTCGTACCTGGTGCTGCCGCGGGTGCTGGCCTCGCTGTTCGTGTTTCCGCTGCTCGTCATTCTGGCCATGAACCTGAGCATTTTGGGCGGCTACATCGCTACCCAGCTCTCGGGCGCCATGCCGGGCGCCGACTACATCGAGGGCATCCGCTACTCGTTTAAGCCCTACACGGTGGTGTTTTCGCTGATTAAGTCGGTGGTGTTCGCCTTTCTGGTGTCGGCCATCTCGTCGTACAAAGGCTACACGCTGCGCGGCGGCGCCCTCGAAGTGGGCAAGGCCAGCACGGCGGCCGTCACCAATTCGATTATCTCCATCCTGCTGGCCGACTACGCGCTGGCCAGCATCCTGCTTTGATAATTATCAGCTAGCAATCATCAGTTATCATTGAACAATCAGCGTAGACGACTGAGTAAGCAACTGGTACTTGTTGACTGATAATTGCTAATTGACTATGCTCGCCTTGCCCCGCGTGTCGCGCCGCGACCTGTCGTACTTTTTTTTCAGCCAGCAGTTTTCTGATGGCCTGCGCACCACGATGGCCATTTTGCTGCCGGCGGTGGCCGGGGCGCAGTGGGGTGAGTTTGCGACGGGCATCACTATCTCGACCGGGGCCGTGTGCCTGAGCGTGACCGACACGCCGGGGCCGTTCAGGCACCGCCGCAACGGCTTGCTGGCCGCCCTGGCGCTGGTATTTATGGGCGCGCTGCTCACGGGCTGGCTGGCGCCCTACCGGCTGTGGCTGGGCGTAGTCATCGTGGCGCTGAGCTTTGGGCTCACGATGCTGCTGGTGTGGGGCGCGCGGGCGGGCTCGGTGGGCTCGGCTACCTTGCTGGGCATGGTGCTCACGCTGGCCCACCCGCCCAAGGGCTGGCAGGAAATACTGCTGCACGCGGGGCTGCTGGCGCTGGGCGGCGGCTGGTACTTGCTGCTGGCGCTGGTGCAGAGCCAGGTGCAGCCCTACCGCTCGGCCCAGCAGGCGCTGGGCGAGTGCCTACACGCGGTGGCGGGCTTCCTGCATCGCAAAGCCGCTTTTTACGATGCCGCTACTAATTTGGAGGAAGACTACCGCCGCCTGGTGACCCAGCAGGTGGTGGTGAATGAAAAGCAGGAGGCCGTGCGCGACCTCATCTTCCGCTCGCGCCAGATTGTGAGCGAAAGCACCAGCGCCGGCCGCCGCCTGGTGCTCACCTTCACCGAAACGGTGGACCTCTACGAGCACATCACGGCGGGCTACTACGACTACGCGGCCCTGCGCACGGCCTTCGGCAGCACCGGCGTGCTGGCCGAAATTCAGGCGTTTCTCAGTCGCCTAGCCACCGACCTCGACTACCTGGGCAGCGCCATTCTGGCCAACCGCGCCTACGGTAGCCCACCGCCCGACCGCCTCGCCGAGCTCACGCGCCTGCAAGCCCGCATCGCGGCCCTACCCCCCCCTGACGCCGCCACGGGCCTAAGTACGCTGGTGCTGAAGAAAATAGTGGTGAACCTGCGCGACCTCAGCCGGCGCATCACCAACATCCGCCGCTACTTCGACGAGGCGCAGGCCGCTGCCCTGGCGCCCGACCCGCGGCGCGTGGCCAGCCACACGCAGTTCGTGGCCCGGCAGGAGCTGGAGTGGAGCGCGTTTGGCGAAAACCTAACGCTGGGCTCGTCGGTGTTTCGGCACGCCGTGCGCATGGCCGTGGCCTGCGCCGTGGCCTACAGCGTGGCTGAGCTGCTGTGGCACGGCCAACACAACTACTGGATATTGATGACCGTGACGTTTATGCTCAAGCCCGGCTTTAGCCTCACGCGTGAGCGTAATATTCAGCGCATTATGGGGACGCTGGTGGGCGGGGTGCTGGGCGTGCTGGTGCTATGGGCGGTGCCCAACGGCGATGTGCGCTTTGGCCTGCTGCTGGTGTTCATGGTCGTGGCCTACTCGTTTCAGCGCACCAAATACCTCGTCACGGTGGTGTTTCTGACGGCCTACCTGCTCATCATGTTCAGCTTTTTGGGCCTGAGCTATTTGGGCGTTATCGAAGAGCGCCTCACTGATACGGTGCTGGGCTGCGCCATTGCGCTGGCCACGGCCTACCTGCTGTTTCCGCGCTGGGAGAGCGACCAGCTGCCCGACCTGCTGGCCGCTACCCTGCGCGCCAACCTGGCCTACCTGCGCCAGCTGGCCGACCGCCTGGCCGGCCGCGAGGTGCCGCCCACCACCTACCGCCTGCTGCGCAAAGACGTGTACGTGGCCTCGGCCAACCTGGCGGCGGCCTTCCAGCGCATGCTCTCCGAGCCGCGCCGCACCCGCCGCCACCCCACCGAGGTGCACGAATTCGTGGTGCTCAACCACATTCTGTCGGCCAATATTTCGGCCCTCACCACTACCTGGCAAGACGAGGCCACGCCCAACCCCAGCGTGCCGCCCGAAAGCCGCCGCGCCCTCACCAGCGCCCAGGCCGCCCTCAGCAAAAGCCTCGCGCGCCTGGCGGCTACCCCTACCCCCCCCGCCTCGGCCAATGCGGAGCTGCCCGCCGCCACCGCGCCGCTTCTGGCCGAGGTGCAGGCCGATGCTCAAACCGATGTGGCCAACACCGACCGCACGCTGGCCGAGCAGCTGGCCTTTTTGCAGAAGGTGAGCACCGACCTGAGCAAGGTGACCGAGGCGCTGGCCGAGTAAGCGCGGCCGTAGCCAGCGGCCGGTGGGCGGCGCCTACATTTGGCCCTTACCCCGGCCCGTTGCGCCGGCTGTCTTCCCACCCCACCCTTTTTTGCTGTGCGCAATCTGGTTCTCCGCGACAGCGCCCGGCTGCGCTACGCCACGTTTTTTTACCTGTACGTGATGCAGGGCATCCCGGCGGGCTTTGGCCTGACGGCGGTGTATAACTACTTGATTGGCAACGGGCTGTCGGCCAAGGAAGTGGGCTCGTTCGCGGCCATCGTGGGGCTGCCCTGGACGTTCCAGTTCGTGTGGGGGCCATTGATTGACAAGTACCAGTATTCCATTATCGGGCACCGCAAGCAGTGGGTGGTGCTCACGCAGCTGGTGGCGGTGCTGGCCTCGCTCTCGCTGCTGCTGGTGCGCAGCCCGGTGGCGCAGCTGGGGCTGCTGAGCGCGGTATTTTTTGTGCACAGCGTGTTTGCCTCCGTGCAGGATGCCAGCGTCGATGCCATTGCCATTTCGGTGGTGCCGGTGGCCGAGCGCGGGCGCGTCAACGCCTTTATGCGGGGCGGTATGCTGCTGGGCTCGGCGATGGGCGGGGCGGCGCTGGCCTACGTGCTGCACCACGGCGGCTTTCGGCGGGCGGCGCTGGCGCAGTCGCTGGTGCTGCTGGCGCTCACGGTACTCACGTTTTTTATCAAGCTGGAGCGCACCGACCGGCTGCTGCCGCGCCTGGGCCGGGCCGGGCGCCCTACCCCCCCGCCCGGCGCCGAAGCCGCCGATGCTGAAGAAAACCCACCGCTGGGCTGGCTCTTTCGGGAGCTGTGGCGCAGCATGGTGGACCGGCCCAGCCTGCGGGCGTTCGGCATCATTTTTCTGGGTTACCTGGGCGGCTCGCTGTTCAGCAATGCCTACTCGTTTCACCTCATCCACGCGCTGCATTGGCCCGATGCCGACGTGTCCATCGTGCAGGGCAGCTGGGGTAGCGTGGCGGCCTTCGCGGTGCTGATGGGCGGCGGGGTGCTGGTGGACCGCCTGGGCCCGGCCCGGCTGCAATACTGGGTGATGGTGGGGCTGGCGGGCTTTCTGCTGCTGTTCAGCAGCCTCGCGCCTTTGTGGCCCAATAAAACCGTTAGCTTCAGCGGTTTAGTAGTGCTGAACCTGGCCGACCCGCTGCTGAGCGTGGCGGCCATGCCGCTGCTCATGTCGTTTTGCCGGCCGCGCATCGAGGGCTCGCAATTCACGACCTACATGGCGCTGGTCAACCTGTGCACCGTCACGGCGAGCTACCTCAACGGCTGGCTGCTCGAAATTACCACGGCCCCCGTTATTGGCCTGGGCTGCGGCGGCCTGCTGCTGGCTTTGGTTTTCGACCTGCGCCGCCGCCGGCCCTACCTCCCGGTCGCCGCGCCGGTCTTGGCCGAAAGCCAGGGGGTAGGGTAGGCGTAGGCTACTGCTTGCGGCCCGCGCCCTTCTTTTCGGAGCCTTCTTCGATGTGCTCGGCCCGGCGCTTCTGCTTGTCGGTGTGCTTCGACTTATCTCCCTGTGGCATCGTAGTAAGAATAAACGTGACGAAACCCAGCCTTGTGTAGCGGGCCGGCCTACGGGTTGTATGCGGCCCGCGCTACTGGCGTTAAAGCGACGTTTAGCTCGACGGGTGGGGTAGGGGTCTTATCTTCGGCCGTTTCCCTACTATTTTCCGCATGCGCCACGTCGCCGATATTCCGTATCCGCAAGTCAAAATCACCCTGCTGGCCTGGAACGGCAAGTACCTGCTCAAGCTGGAGCAGGGCCCGCTGGAGCAGACCTATAAAGTGCCCGAGCTGGACCTGAGCGGCATCGTGCCGCCCGACGTGGAGATTCGGCAGCTGCTCGACGACGAGTTTCTGACCGCCGCTGTGGCCCGCTTTCAGCTCATGCAGCAGGATATGCGCGCCGCCTTCGCCCGCCACGACTTGCGCTGATTTTTTACCCCTTCACCCTTTTTCTCTTTGCCATGCTGAAAGCCTGTATTCTCTCACTGCTGACTTGCTTGCCCGGTTTGGTCTCTGCCCAAACCGACCTGTATATGGTGAAAAACGGTCAGCTGCCCTACGCCGGCCGCACGCAGCAGAGTGTGAACGTGGTGATAGAGAGCCCAGTAAATGATTCGCGGGACTTCTTCCAGTCATTTATGAAGGATACTTACCGGATGTCGTTCAAGGGCGGGCTGGGTGGCTTGCTGGGCAAAAACAGCATCCTGTCGGTGAAGCAGGTGCCGGGCACGGCCATTTCGAGCCGGGCCGTGGACCTTTACACGGCCTTCACGGCCCTTACCGACTCGACTACGGAGGTGGCCATGTTTGGTGGCTTTGGCGACAAGACTTTTTTCTCCCCCGACCTTACTGCCTTGGAGTTCAAGCGGATGCAGGCCATGCTGGAGCGTTTCGCGCCCGCTGCCCGCGCCAATGCCTACCGCCAGCAAGTGGCCGTGGCCGAGGCCAAGGTGGTGGCCATCGACAAGGAGAAGGACAAGCTGAACAAGGCCATGCAGGCGGCCCGCGATAATACGGCGGCCAACCTCCGGCGCATCGATGAGCTGCTACGCCAAAACCAAAATAACGCCCAACTTTTGCGCCAGGATAGTACCCAGCTCGTGGGCAACGCCCAGCTGCGCGAAGTGAGCCAGGCGCAGCTCGAACGCCGCCGCGAGCGACTGACCACCGTAGAACGCAAATAAACCCAATACGCCCCGCCGCTACCCCTATGAGCCCGTCCGATGCCCATTCGTCGCTCGCCGCCCTGCGGCAGCTCAAAGAAATGCTGGACGCGGGCACCATCACGCCCGCCGAATTTGAAACGCTAAAGCGCCAGCTCATTTTTGGGAGTGAGCCGCCCGCGCCGCCCGTGGCCCCTACCCCCCTCGCCGAGGCTGAAGTAGGGCCCGTGGCAAGCATCCCCAACCCGGCTGGCTACCCCGAAGTCAGCCCAGCGGCCCTAACCAACCCGAGCCCGGTTGTGCCCGACTGGCTGGCCGCCGCCGCGCCGGGGCTACCCTTTGATGATGAGTCGAAGCTGCCGCCGCTCGCCGAGCGGCGCAATCCGCTGAACCTAGTATTCATCGTGGGTGGTATTCTGGTGCTGGTGGGTATCGTGCTTTTTCTATTTATTGACCGTCCGAAGAACCCCGACGAGCACCTGACCAGCGCTACTCAAACCGCCGCCGATTCGGTAGCCACCGTGCCGGAGGTTGGCCCGCAGGCCGAACAGCTTACCCTACCCCCCGCCGCCGCGCCCGAAACCATTCGGGTGGCCCCGCGGGTGCTGCCGGCCGCATCTGCGCGCCCGCTCCGTACCGACTCGGTAGTGGCAGCGGTGCCGGCTGCTGCCGCACCGGTCAGTAAAGTACCGGTTGCACCTGCTACCCCGCCCAGCAAGGCGCCAGCGGCTACCAAAGCCACGCCCGCGCCCACCGATTCGGCTACCACCAAGACGCCATAGCCGTGTTGCTGGAAGTTCTACGTTGGCGCCTGCTAGGTGGTAGCTTGCTACTAGGGAGTTGCTTGAGCGGCTGCGTCGTCATTATTAAGCCTGTTCACCGCTTCTCCGCCGAGAGCGCCGGTCCCGCGCCCGACTATGCCGACTCGACCAGCTGGGCCGCGCTGCCGGGCCACTACACGGCCGCGCAGCAGCGCCCGCCCGGCCTGCCGCGCCCCGCGCCTACCCCCGCCGACACGGTGGCCGACGTGTTCTACGTGCACCCTACCACCTATTTCTGGAAGCTCGGCTACTGGAACGCGCCGCTGCGCCTCAAGCGCCTGCGCCGCTTCACCGACCGCACCTGCCTGCGCAACCAAGCTAGTTTGTTCTACGACGCGGGCCGGCTCTACGCGCCGCGCTACCGGCAGGCCACGCTCTACGCCTTCTTTGCCCCAAAGCACGCCAACAGCCAGCCCGCCCTCGACCTGGCCTACGCCGACGTGAAGGCTTCGTTTCAATACTATCTGGCGCATTATAATCACGGCCGACCGTTCATGCTGGCTAGTCACAGCCAGGGCACTACTCACCTCGCGCGCCTGCTGCACGAGCTGGTAGACGATAACCCGCAGCTACGCAAGCAGTTGATTGCCGCTTACTTAATCGGCCGAAAAATAAAGCCTGATGAATACCGCCACCTGCCCGCCCTGCGCGACTCGCTCCAGACCGGCGGCATTATCGGCTGGAACACTGCCTCGCGCGGCACCGAGTTTGGGCCCTACCGCGGCCTACTCGTTACCAATCCCCTCACCTGGACGCTCGACTCGGCCGCTGCGCCTGCCCGCCTCAATCGCGGTGGCGTGCCACTCACTTTTAATCGCATCGACCCGCACGTAACCGGCGCGCAGGCCCACCACGGGCTGCTCTGGGCCAGCCCTACCCACCCGGCGGGTTACAAGCACCTGCACATTCCTGGGGAGAAGGAGTTAAGCGCCTCGTATCACTTGGTCGATTACAACTTTTTCTACCTCAATATGCGCGAGAATGCGCGGGCACGGGTGCGGGCGTGGGTGGGGAAAAGCAGGTAGCCTAATAAAAAAGCGATAGCATGACCTCGAAAATAATTGCCCTGCTTCTATTAGGAAGCCTTTTATTGTTGATTGGTTTTCGACTTCAACAGGATAGAAAACCTACGCAATATTTGAAAAATTGCCAGAAAGTGCAGCCTGGTATGACAGTAGCGCAAGCAGAAAGAATAATGGGTGACTTGGATGGGCAAGGACATCAGGAAGCAACTGGTATCCTCGAATACGACGCTCCATTATTTGCCCGGACAGGTACAGTTATTTATTTTGACCCGCAAAGCAAAACTGTGAAAGAAGTAATCTGTGGAGATACAAAATGGTCTGGATTTGATGGACCTACCTTGAATAAGTGAAAAAGCCCGCTGGCACATTGCCAGCGGGCTTTTTCATTCTTAAAACAAATCAGGTCAGAAACTAGGCGCCGATAGCTACGCGCTTGAACGACTCTACCGTCATGCCTTTCGACGCTTTGTCGAGCATCTGAGCGATGGTGAGCGAGTTGTCCTTTACGAATTCTTGGTTCAGCAACGTGTTGTCTTTGTAGAACTTGTTGAGCTTGCCCTGGGCGATTTTCTCCAGCATTGCCTCGGGCTTGCCTTCGGCGCGAGCCTGCTCCTTGCCGATTTCGATTTCGCGCTCTACCGTGCCAGCGTCCACGCCGTCTTTGTCAACGGCAACGGGCTTCATGGCTACGATTTGCATGGCTACGTCGCGGCCAACGGCGGCCGTGTCGGCGCTACCCACGTTTTTCAGGCCCACGAGCACGCCCTTCTTGTTGTCCGAGTGGATGTACGAAGCTACTTTCTCGGCGGTCAGCGTGGCGTAGGTCAGGTCGAGCTTCTCACCAATTTTGCCGGTTAGCTCCGTAATGTGCTCCTGCACGGTGCGGCCGTCGGCTTCCGTGGCAGCCAGCAAGTCTTCCTTGGTACCCACGTTGGTTTTCACGGCGGTATCCAGGATTTGCTGCACCAGCGTGCGGAAGTCAGCCACTTTAGCTACCGATTCCGTCTCGCAGGCTAGGGCTACCAGCTTGCCGGTCGTGCCGTCGGCGCTTACGTTTACCAGTACCAAGCCTTCCGACGTAGCGTTGTCGGCGCGCTTATCAGCGATTTTCTGACCCTGCTTGCGCAGAATGTCACGCGCGGCCTCGAAGTCGCCATCGGCTTCGGTCAGGGCTTTTTTGCAATCCATCATGCCCGCGCCAGTCATGGTGCGGAGCTTATTTACGTCTGCGGCGGTGATAGCGGCCATTGGGAAGGGAGTTGTAAAACGCAGTGGCACTGCGTTTAATCGTTGTTTGATAAAACAAAAGTCGTTCAAGCGGGAAAGGAGTGCCACTCCGTTCTACAAGCAAAAATGAAAAAGGGAACCGCCAAGCACTTGCCTCGACCGTTCCCTTTTTCGTCAAGCTTTGAAAAGCGGCTTAGGCTTCGGTGTCAGCTTCGGTTTTCTCCGCGATGGCTGCTTCATCAGCTTCCTTGCGGTCGGCATCTTCCTTGTCAACCTTGCGCTCCGATAGGCCATCTTCGATAGCCTTGCCAATTACGTTGATAATCAGCTGAATCGACTTCGAAGCGTCGTCGTTAGCCGGAATCGGAAATTGAACCAGGTCGGGGTTAGAATTGGTATCGCAGATGGCGAAAACCGGGATGCCCAGCTTCTGCGCCTCTTTCACGGCAATGTGCTCGCGCTTTACGTCCACCACGAAGAGGGCGGCGGGTAGGCGGCTCAGGTCGGCGATGCCACCCATTACGCGCTCTAGTTTGTCGCGCTCGCGCGACATCATGAGCTTCTCACGCTTAGCCAAGGCGGCGTAGGCCGTGTTCTCTTTCACCATCTTGTCGATGGTGCTCATTTTCTTCAGCGACTTGCGGATGGTGGCGAAGTTCGTCAGCATCCCGCCCAGCCAGCGGTCCGTCACGAAAGGCATTTTGAGACGGGTAGCCTCGGTCTGCACAATCTCCTGGGCCTGCTTTTTGGTGGCTACGAACATGATTTTGCGCCCGCTCTTCGCGATGTTGCGAATAGCATTGGCAGCGTAATCCAGCGAAGCCAGCGTCTTGTTCAGGTCAATGATATGGATGCCGTTCTTCTCCATGAAGATATACGGCGCCATTTTCGGGTCCCACTTGCGCGTAAGGTGGCCAAAGTGGGCACCCGCGTCAAGCAGCTCTTTATAAGTGGTGGACTGAGCCATGATACTACTACGGTTAAACGATTAGCGCTTAGAGAACTGGAACGAGCGACGAGCCTTACGCTTGCCGAACTTCTTACGCTCGACCATGCGGGGGTCGCGGGTTACGAAACCTTCCTTGCGGAGGGCCGGCTTTACTTCCGCATTGTCGCTCACCAAGGCTTTCGAGATGGCGAGGCGGATAGCCTCGGCCTGGCCAGCGATGCCGCCGCCACTCACGTTTACCTTGATATCGTACTGGCCCACCTGCTCGAGGGTAGCCAGCGGCTGGTTCACGATGTTCTCCAACAATTCGTTGGCGAAGTAGGACTTCATGTCCCGGTCGTTGATAGTGATATTCCCTTGCCCGGCCTGCATGTAAATGCGGGCCACCGAGGTTTTTCTTCTACCAGAGGTGTTAGTAGCTGCCATTTAGAAAATGTGAGAAATAAAAAGAATGTGGTAGATGTGAAAATGTGGTAGGTGTGAGAATTAGCTACTTAGCAAACTCGGTTTCACATTTCCCCATTAAGCACAGCGCTCACATTTAAAAAGATTTAGAGGTTCTTCAGCTCGTATACCTGCGGCTGCTGAGCTTCGTGCGGATGCTCAGTGCCAGCGTACACGTACATGTTGCGGTACTGCGCTGCGCCGAGGCGGTTGCCTTGCAGCATGCCCTTCACGGCGTGCTCAATGGCCTTACGCGAATCGCGGTTCATCTGCTCGCGCAGGGTGCGTTGCTTCTGGCCGCCGGGGTAGCCCGAGTGTGAGATGTAGATTTTCTCTTCCATCTTCTTACCCGTCACGCGCAGCTTGTCGGCGTTGATAACGATAACGTTATCGCCGCAGTCGGAGTTCGGGGTGAAGGAAGGCTTGTGCTTGCCGCGCAACAGGTTGGCAATTTGGCTGCACACGCGGCCCAGCGGGGCCACGCTGGCGTCTACGATAACCCAGTTTTTCTGGGCGTTGGCCTTGTTGACGTGGGTCGTCTTGAAGCTCAGGTGGTCCATAAGGATGGTAAAAAATTACCGGCTAAACAATTGACAATAAGCCCTAAGCCGGACGGGCTTAGGGAAAAACGGACACAAAGGTACTCTTTTTCTGACAGACTACCAAACCAATAGGCGAAGTTTTGCGGGATAGCCGCGCAGAGTCCCACTCCTACTGGCTCAAGAAAAAGGACTTTTACCGATACTGCGCCAGCGTCTCCACCAACACCCGAAAATCTTTGGGGTAGGGCGCTTCCACCTTTATCGCTACCCCGTCCAATCCCGTGAAAGTCAGCTCTTTGGCGTGTAGCGCGAAGCGCTTGATGAACGGCTGTTCCTCTTCGCCTTCTTTGAGGTTGAATTTTTTCTTGAGCGAAGACAGAAAGAAATCTTCGCCGCCGTAGAGCGTATCACCCACGATGGGCGTCTCGACATAGGCCAGGTGCAGGCGAATCTGGTGCATGCGGCCGGTCACGGGCTCGGCCTGCACGAGGGCATGCTTGGCGTACACTTCGAGGGTAGTGAAGCGGGTTTCGGCCGGCTTACCCTTGAAGGCCAGCCGCGCTTTACCGCTCTTGGTGGTTTCGATGTTGCGCTCCACGATGAATTTATCGAGTGGCGGCGCGCCCCACGTCACGGCGTGGTACACCTTGTTCACCTCGCGGTTTTCAAACTGCATCGAGATGTGGCGGTAGGCCTCGGGGTTTTTGGCGATTACCAGCGCGCCGCTGGTGTCGCGGTCGAGGCGGTGGCCCACCTGGGCATCGTCGGCATACTCGCGGGCCAGGCGCAGTAGGCTGGCGGCCACGCCAATGCGCTCGTCGAGGGTAGAGAGAAACGGCGGCTTGTTGACGACGATATAATCGTCGTTCTCAAACAGAATGAGGTCTTTGAACTTAGGTGGCTTCATGCGAGCCACGAAGGTACGAAGGGGGTAGGGGAGTGTAAGGTAAGCTTCAGCTTGCCGGGAGGGGGTAGGAAAGTGTCCCCTGCACTTGCCTACCCCCTCCCGGCAAGCTGAAGCTTACCGCACGGGTTCATGGCCCTTCAATTCTTTGGGGCGGGGCAGCTTGAATTCCAGCGTGGTGCCTTCATTCACTACGCTTTTGATGTGAATAGTTGACTTGTGCGCCTCCACGATATGCTTGCTGATGGCTAGGCCCAGGCCCGAGCCGCCCGCCGCGCGCGACCGGCTTTTATCGACGCGGTAGAAGCGCTCGAAGATGCGCGCCTGGTGCTCGGGCGCAATGCCGGCGCCGTTGTCGCGCACGGCTACGCGCACGCCGTTACGGCCCGGTGTGAGGGCTACTACCACGTGCCCGTTTTGCTCGCGGCCGTACTTTATCGCGTTGTCTATCAGATTAATTAAAACCTGGCGAATGCGGTTACGGTCGGCAATAACCGGCATTTCCTGCTCAGTTAAGTGCGGGGGGAATAGCTCCAGCGTGGTGCCCCGCCGTTCGGCATGTTGCTCCAGCAGCTCAAACAGCTCCTGCACCAGCGCCACGAGGTCGAACCGCTGGCGGCGCATGCGGATGACGCCTTTTTCGAGCTGCGAAATCGTAACCAGGTCCTTCACCAGCGCGTCGAGCGCGTCGAGGCTAGCGGCGGCACGCTGCAAAAACTTGCGCCGGATGGCTGGGTCCATGCCATATTCTTCGTCGGCTTCCTCTTCATCCAGAATGGTGTGTACGAAGCCCTGCGCGGCGAAAAGCGGCGTTTTCAGCTCGTGCGACACATCGGCCAAAAACTCGCGGCGCAGGGCCTGCAGGCGTTTAAGCTCGTCGAGCTCCTGCTGGCGGCGCTCGGCCATCTGCACTATCTCATCGCCGATGCGGCGCAGCGGCTCGGGGCGAAATAAAAACTTATTGCTCAGCTTCTTAAATTCCTTGCGCTTGATGTGCTCCAGGCGCGAGTAGATGCCGTTTATCTCCCGAAAAATCAGGGCCTCAAACGATAAATACACCAGCAGAAAGCACGCCGCCACCGTGATGCCCGCCGCCAGAAAGGCTTGATGCGTGGGTAGGGCCGGGGCCACGTAGGCAAACGTGGTGAGCACCCCCGCCACCACGAGCGCAATGAGAACGGCAACGGTGCGGGAGGAAAGATTCATGGAGTGTTGCGGGAGAGGGTAGGGAATAGCAAAATAAACCAGAACGTCATGCTGAGCTTGCCGAAGCATCTCGCGTGGGGTAGTAACTCAATCGTTTAACGGAATTGATTACTACCCC
>CAZZWL010000053.1:0-33749 GCA_964657755.1 uncultured Rhodanobacter sp. | reverse complement strand
GAAAATCACCGCCCCGGCCCGCCTCCCGTTGGTCAGCCAGCCCCTCGCCCCCGCCCCGCAACACAGAAGCAGCCCCCCGCCGCCCGCCGCCACCCCACCACACCGCCCCCGCCGCGCATCAGGCAGCGGTGGCCACGATACCACTGCCGCTCCCCAGGTGCCAGCCCACCACCCCGCGCCAGCCGCTGAAAAAGCGGCCCGCGCTCACCACCCCCAAATAAAAAATAAGGCCCGCTTCGCGGAGGGTTTCATTGGGGAGTACCCCAAACCCCCGCATCCATGCCCCGGCTAGCGCCCGGTCATCTTCCTCGGGTTCCGCAGCCTGAAAAAGGCTGCTACCCCCTCATAAGGTGCCCTTCGGGCCGGCTTATTGGGGGCCTCAGCCCGCCCCCCAAACCCCCTGGCCGAGAGCATCCAGTGTTTGTGGTCGGGTGGCCCGCCCCGGCCGCCGCCCGGCTCCCGTGGTCCGCCTGGCTAGTCCAGCGGTAGCAGTTCGCAGGGGCGGCCCAGCCGCCGCGCCGCCCGCAGGGTACTCAGCGTGCCCTTGCTGCGCCCGTCCCACACCACCAGCACCAGCGCCGAGTGGCGCACTATCTCGGCGTTGCGCACGTGGGGCGCGGCCGTGGGGCCGTGGGTGGCATAGTCGGGGCGCAGTTCCAGCAGTGGCACGCCGTGGGCGCGTGCCCACTCGGCCGCCAGGGCATCCACGCCCGCCGCGCCGCCGCTCACCACTTGCGCCGGCTCCAACTCGGCCAGGCGGCGGGCCAGCGCCGCGCAGCTCTTTATCCCCCGGCTGCCTACTACCGCTACCACCTTGTTCTTGTATTTTTCCATACTCTAAATTACGACAAAATAATCGTAATTTGTTCCACGTGAAACGTAATATATTATTTTATTCTTCGTAATTACTTGTAATAAATGAGAAATGTGCCGTATATTTGTATAAGAAATGGGAGAGACCCATTTGCTTCTGCACTTACGGCGTGAGCAGGGCCCGGCCCGCACCGCAAGGCACCCACCGGCTAACCCTTACAGCCATGCTCACTACCCTACAATTTTCCCAGCTGGCCGCTGCCGCTTGGTCTGGCCCCGCCGCCGCTATTATCGCCAGCATCGAGTACTACGCCGCGGCTGTTGGCGACCATACTAGTACCACTTACAGCGCGTCCTATCACGTGGGCGGCGTGTGCCATATGGGCCGCGCCGAGTGCCCGCTAGCCGCCGTGGCCGCTGCTGTGCTGCACTACACCGCTGGCATTGAGGCCGAGGCTGCCCGCCAGCTGGCCAGCGCGCAGGCCGCCCGCCGCTTCGCTCGCCGGGTGCTGGCCACCGTGGGCGTGCAGCTGGCCGGCCGGCCGCCCCGCGTCGCTGGCTTCGCCTGCCGTGCCCGTCGCCACCGTTGCCCCCGCTTGCTCCGTGCCTAGCCCACCACTGGCCGCCACCCCGGCCGCGCCCCCGCAGGGCGCGGCCCCCACGCGGGCCGCGCAGCTGGCCGCCATCGCCCGCCAGTACCCCGAGCTGGCCGCCCGCTTAGCCGCTCACGATGCGGCGCTGGCCGCCGGCCCCTTGCGCCGCCGCAGCCCCTCCCGCAGCGAGGGCCGCCCCATCGACCCGCTCGATGACCCCGCCACTGACCCTTGCCGCTGGCAAAGCTTCCTCTAGCCACCCGGCCCGCGCCCTAGTCGGCGCGGGCCCCTAGGTCCCCTTTTATGATTGCCCGCCTCAGTCCCAGCTTTCCGCAGGTGGCCGCCGCCTGCTTTCCCTTACCCGGTTGCACCGTGCGCGGCTACTTCAGCGCCAAAGGCTCGCGCTACTCGCTCACCGTCAGCACCCCCGTTGGCACTGGCTGCCCCAGCCACTACCACGGCACTGGGGCCACCTGCTACGAAGCGCTGGCCGCCGCTGTGCAGCTCTTCCTCGATAGCGCCCACGCCTACCCGGCCCTAGCCGCCCACCAGTCCTAACCACCCACCTAGGGGCCGGCCCCGCCCGAGTTAGCCCCGCTTTCCCTACCCCCGTGCCTAAAACTACTGTCACCTACCAGCCCCATCTGCTCGACCCGCACGCCGCTGACCCGCAACCCGTCAGCCCCGCCAACGGCAAGAGCTTCAAACTGGCCGAACTGTACCGCCTGCTCGATTGCCGGCTAGTCGACGTGGTGCGCCTCACCGATGAGTTGATTTTGATAATCGACGACGAAGGCAAGTTCCGCAACCCTGCCTACCTCAACCTGCTGGCTACCTACCTCTGGTACCAATACCAGCCCGAAGCGCGGGGCGTCGATTCCATTGTGGGCCGGGCCATTCTCTGCCACGATTCCCAATTCAAATAATCTAAAACGGCGAAGGGGCCGGCCGCTGACTGGCCCCGCTTTCCCTCTTTTTCTTCATCACCCTTATGCCTACCAAAGTAAAAGACCAATCGCAGGAAGTCGCTAGCTTGCCCGCCGCCGAAGCCCCGGCCACCCTTATACCGGCCCCCGTGCTCACCGAGCAGAAGCCCACCCGCGCCTACCTTATCGACAAGGTAGACGAGGCCAGCGGCGAAGTCGCGCAGGTGTCGCGCTTCCGCTACCTGCCCGGCCACCCCCGCCAGGTGCGCTTCGATGCCAAGGCCGGCCAGTTCAACATCGGCGGCACGGTGCCGCTGGGCAACTCGCTCCGCTTCATCCCGCTGGCCTGGCGCATCTTCCAGGATGATATTCTGAATATGGGCCGCAAGCTGTGGGCCGAGCTATTCTATGCCGACGACAAGGGCGCTATCTGCGCGGTGCTTTTCCACGGCTACAGTGTGGAAAACCTCTACCGGCTCATCGAGCCGCTGTTTTACGACGACTTGACTCTGGCCGACGTGGTGGTGAAAGTCACTGCCGAGAAGAAGCAGACCACCAAGGAGGGTAAAACGGCTACCTACTACATCGCCCAGTTCAGCTACGAGCCCGCCCCCGCCGAGGAGGTGGCCGCCCGCCGCGACTACGCCCGCGACCTACCCATCTGGCGGGCCGAAACCCACACCGGCGCGGCCGACATCCGCATCCAGCACGGCTACACCGTGCCCGAGGATGGCGACCCCCACACCCCCGCTGCTGAGTTGCCCCAAGCTGCCTAGTGCCACCGGCCCCACGGTGCCCGCCGTGGGGCCCTCACTACCCCCCGCATGGAAACGCCCCGCCTCCACATCGAGCAGCCGCCCCACGACGAAGCCGAGGCCGCGCAGCTGGCCCAGCTCCGCGAACTGCTGGCCAATACCGACCCGCTGCCCGACCTGCGCGACTTCGCGCCCGCCGTGCGCCAGCTCTTCCCCGAGCCCGCCTACCGCGTGGGCTGTGGCAGCGCCCATATCTGGCTGCACCGCGCCGCCGACGCGGCCCGCCTGGCCCTCATCCGCTGATTGCTAATTGCTCACTGTTAATTGCTCATTGAAAAGATGTTCCACGCCCTCACCCATCACCCCGACCTAACCCAGGCCCAGCACCGCGCCCTGCCGCACGTCTCCAATACCGACCTCTCCAACCTCAAAGCCAGCATCCTAGGCCAGCTGCGCCGGCCCAACCCCGTGGCCCTGGCCTTCGGCTCCCACTTCCACACCGCCGTGCTGGAGCCTCAGCACTACCAGCGCACCGACGAGCGTGGCATTAAATGGCCCGACCTCGAAACGCTGGCCCGCCAGCTGCGCCGCCAACGCTACTGCCGCGACCTACTCTACCGTGGCCAAGCCGAGCAGTCCTACACCGCCACGCACACCGCCAGCGGGGTAGGGGTGAAGCTGCGCCCCGACCTGCTGGTGCGTAGCCGCGCCGGCCGCCAGCTCACCCTTATCGACTTCAAAACGAGCAGCGCCCCCGACCTCGCACACTTTCTGGCCACCATCGAAAAATACGACTACGACCGCCAGGCCGCCTTGTACTTGGACGTGTTAGGCGCGACGCGCTTCCTCATCATCGGGGTGCAGAAAAAGGCTCCCTACCAGGTTTGGCGCGTCGAGCTGACTGCCATGCCCGGCCTCATTGAGCAGGGCCGTAAGAAGTACGCCGCCCTGCTACGCCACCACGCCCGCCAAGCCGCCGGCTTGCCCCAGAACCCCGCCCTCAATGCGCCGTTGGCGCTGGCCGCCTAAGGCAGTTTGCTGCTCAATCAAAAGCCCCGCTGGTAGTGAGCCAACGGGGCTTTTTTGTTATAAAAGGGCGTGGTAAGAGGGCGGCCTCAAGCTGTGCCTGTTCACTATTCTTTGCGTGTTCACTACTAATGAACAGCTGTAAATAATGAACGCACCTAAAAGAAGCTACCAGCTTCCTTGGTAGCGGAACTACCTGGCGGAGGTGCCTGGCCGGTACTACGCGAACTGGGCGGCTACCCCCTGCCGGAAGGCTTCGGGGCCGGCCGCTAGCCGCTGCGCGTACATGGCCACGGCATCAGGGCCGGCCTGGTAGCGGAGCTGGTCTTTCTGGTCGGTGGCGGCTTCGTATACCACTTCGGCGATGGCTTCGGGAGAGGAGAACTGAAAACCGCCGCCTTCCCCGCCTTCCTGCACGGCCAGCAGCTTCTGGTACAGGTTGGCGTATGCCGGGTGCTCGGCTACCTCGAGCGAGCGGCCCGTAAAATCGGTGGCAATGCCGCCGGGCGAAATCGTTTTGACGCCGATGTTATACTGCGCCAGCTCGAACGATAGGCTCTCACTCCAGCCCTCGACGGCCCACTTCGCGGCGTGGTAAATCGAGTACAACGGAAACGCAATCAGCCCGCCAATGGAGGTGGTGCTGATGATGCGGCCCGACTGCCTGGCCCGCAGGTGGGGCAGAAAGGCCTTAGTTACCCGAATCACGCCCAGCAGGTTCGTGTTCAAAAGTTGGGTAATCTGCTCATCCGACAACGCTTCCAGCGCCCCAATGAGGCCGTAGCCCGCGTTGTTGAACACCACGTCCACGGGGTGCAGCGCGATGGCCTGCTGCACGGTCGCTTCAATCTGGGCCGGGTCGGTCACGTCGAGCGGCAGCAGGTGCACGCCGGGCAGTTGCCCCAGCTCGGTTTCGCGCTCGGGGTGGCGCATGGTGGCGATGACGTGCCAGCCGCGGGCGGCAAACAGCTTGGCCGTGGCTTTGCCGAGGCCCGACGAAGCGCCGGTAATGAAAATAGTGGGCATAAAAAATGGGTAGGTTAGCGAGCCACCGCGGCCGCGCGAATGCTGGACGGATTGCAGCCAAACGACTGCTTAAAAGCGTGCGAGAAGTGCGCCAGGCTCTCAAAGCCCACCTCGTGGTACACCTCCGACGGGCGCCGGTGCTCCTCCTGGAGCAGGTAGTGCGCCTCGGCCAGCCGCTTCTGGTAGAGCCAGCGGTCGGGCGAGGTGTGAAACACCTTCCCAAAATCCCGCTTGAAGGCGGCCAGGCTCCGGCCCGTGAGGTAGGCCAGCTGCTTGATGTCGAGGTTGAAGCGGAAGTTCAGCCGCATGAAGGCCTCCAGGTCAATCTTGCCCGGCTGCCCAAAATCGACCAGCACCGGGTACAACGCCGGGTGCGTTTGCAGCAACAGCTCCAGGGCTTCCTGCTGTTTGTGCCGGGCCAGCGGGGCGGGGAGCGGCTCGTCAAAATACGGCCGCAGCGTGGCGAAAAAGTCGTGGAACAACGCAGTCGGCGCTAGGCTACTAACAGCGGTAGTCACCCCGGCGGGCGGCGGCCCCGCTACCCCGTGCTGCTGACTGAATGCGCGCAGCACAGCGTGGTCAAACAGCACCGTGATAGCCCGAAATGGGCCGTTTTCGGCGGGCTGCTTGGTGAATTTGGCCAGGAAGTTTTTGCGGGAAAACAAAAGGCTCCCCGCGCCGAAAGTCTGGCTGGTGCCGGCATCGGTCATGCGCAGGCTCCCCGCCAGGAGGTAGGTCAGGCCGTGCACCGCCACGCACTGCTCGCTCGCCACCTGGCGGCTTTCGTAGTGCGAATACACGATTTCCGGCCCGGTACTGGTAGGCGATTGCTCCGTTTTCATGCGTTTTTCCGGTTGCTCCTTGCCCCACAAAGGTCGGCGGCCGGCGCGGGGCGTTGTTTGCGTGAGAAGCTCAATCTTTCTTGCGACACTGTCGCAAGAATTGCAAATTGCTTTCCCAAGTGCTTCAGCTAACAAAACCCCCACCACTAAAAAAGCCGACCCCCATACCAGGGAGTCGGCTTCTTATTTCACTGCTGAAAAGCAGGTTACAGCGCCGCAGCGGCTTGCTCGCCCACCGTAAACGTGTGCGTCAGCCGCGCCCCCGAGGGGGCCACCGCCGAGAGCGTGACGACCTGCCCGGCCGCCACGCTGGGCACCGACAGGCTAATCCCATCCTTCAGCGCCAGCTTGTAGGAGTAGGCCCCCGGCGAGTCAAACACGAGCAAGTACTCGCTATCCGTCGCCACCGGCGAGGATACTTGCAGCGTAATGTTGTCGTAGCCCCCCGAAAAGCTGTGGATAAAGCTGTCCAGCGCCAGCGCCCCGGCCGCCGGCTCCGTGGCGGCGCTCGCCGTCAGCACGGCCCCCGGCAGGTCGAAGCCCAGCTTGTCAGCATCCAGAATGTACATGCCATCGGGCATGAGCTGGGTGAGCGAGTTGAAGGTGTTGCCCGGCTTGAACACCTGGTAGCCCGTGCCCCCGCTGTTGAAGCCGTACACGGCATTCACGTTGCCTTTCCAGGCCGCCGAGGCCAAAGTTTGAGCCGCTCCGCCATACAGGAAGCCCACTAATTTTTTGCTTATCGTACTCATAAGTAAGGAATAAAGGAGTTGAAAAATGAGATTAAGTGACCGCCAAGTCGCGCGGGTCGAGATAGCCCAGTAGCCCGTAGCCCGTGGGGAAGGAAGCCAGCGGCCACCCGGCCCCGATGGTAAAAGCCGCCCGTAGGTCGGCGTAACTCCGGCCCACTGGGGCTTGCACCACGGCCACCAGCCAGTGCGAAAGCAACACTTGCGCTCGCACCGTCCCTAGCCCCGCTACCGGCTCCACGGCCGCAATGCGCAGTTGGCCCTGGCCAGTGTCAATAGGCTCCGCTGGGCTGCTAGCGGAAGCTTTTAAAAGCGTCATCATCGCACGTAGAAAGTAGGGGTAGGAAAGGAAAAAAGGCCGGCCCCGGCATCGCTACCAGGGCCGGCCCACTTACTTTTCCTAAGCTGCTAAGCCTAGAAATTCACCGTAGCCGCAAACGCGCCCGTGTGGGCCACACCGGCGTGCGTGAAGCTGAACGCCTTGCCCGCGTAGCGGTCGAGATAGGCCACCGAGGCCACCTGCGCGCCACCCACGTTGATGTCCATGCTCGACGGGGCCGAGCCGCCCGTGGTCAGCGCATCGAAGCCGAAGGCGTCGCCCGCCGAGGCGGCCAGGGTCACGCCCTGGGCGTTGTCGTTCGGGCCGTTCAGGTTCGTGTTGTACACCACGTTGCCCGTGCCGCCGCCACCCGTCACCGGCACCGCGCTGGTGTACTCCACCGCCAGCGGGTTGCTGGCGTTGTTGTTGAGCGGGTAGAACTTGCCGTTAATCTGCTGGTAGTAGTTCATGCCCAGCACGCCCAGCACCAACTCATCCGCTGTGGGGGCCGCCGGCAGCGTGGCCACCTGGCTCACATTCGTGCGCGCCGCGCCCGTCAGGGGCAGGATGCCCAGCGGCGAGGCCACCGTCGCCGACGAGTAGGTCTTGGCCACGAAGTTCACCGATGCCACCCCAAACAGGATTTCGTAGTGCGTGGCGCCCGTTGGGGCCGCAATGTCCACCGTGGGGTTCAGGCTTGGAATGGCCAGCGTCACCGTCGCGCCGCTCGGCGTCACGGTGTAGGGCGCGAACAACGACTGCCCTAGGCCCGCGCCCAGGTTGAAGTTGAAGCCAAGCAGCGAGGCCGCGTTGGCCGCTACCACCTGGCGCATGCCCCGGTCGCTGGTGGCGTCGAGGTTGATGATGCTCTTCATAACTTTCGACAAGCGCGACACCATGTACCGGTCGCTGGCCGCCTGAATCTGGGTGCGCAAGGCGTCGCGCACCAGCTTGCCCGCCGAGCCGGCCGAGCCGAACTCCGAAGCGTTTTCGCGCACGCGTACCATGCTTTTCGAGCTGGTAAACGTGGCTTTGTTGGAGGCCGGCTTCTGCCGCACGCTCCCGTCCTTAGCGAACACCAGGCCACCCACGGTGCCCTTGATGCCCAAAATACCCGTTTGCTGGGCCATAACTGAGTAGGATAAAAAGGTAAGAAAATAGGTCTAGCTGCTTGCGTTAACGGTCTTGCTACCAGGTGCAGCCCACCCCGTAGCGCCGTTTAATCTTGGCGGTAAACCCGCGCCATACCTTCGGCGGCAGCGTCCCGTCGACGCCGCATTTCCACAGCCCGCGTCCGGCCCGTTGCGCCGCCACTTGCTCGGGCAGCCGTTCCGCCGCCACGCGGCTCGGGTCGAAGGCCCAGGCCCACCCGCGCACCACCAGCAGCGAATCGACGGCCCCGCTCCCGGCTAGCCGCAGCTGGCCCAGCGTGCGGCCGTACAAGTCCGTGCCGTGGCGTTGCAGCCGCACCAGCCGCCCGCGCAGCAGCGCCGTCGCCGAGTCGGTGGCCTGCGGCCCAAATGCCTGGTCGTGCTCCGGCGCGTCCACGCCCAGCAGCCGCACCCGCAGCACCCGGCCCCCGGCCAGCACCTCGTAGGTATCCCCGTCGACCACCCGCGTTACCCGCGCTACTTCCCAGGCCGCCGGCCCCGGTGCAGCCGGTGAACTACCGGCCAACGCGAGTACTAACCCGAGCCGGGCCCCCAATTGAATAGCGGGTAAAAATTTCATGGCGCAAACCTATTTCGCCCCCGCCTTGGTTGTATATTCGCCTACCCAACTATACCCCAAAGTACCCCGCTTTCATGCCCCAGGTCGTCATCTACCCCAAAGACGCCGCCACCATCACCGGCAACGGCTACGACGCCGCCAAGCGGCTGCTCCAGCGCGTGCGCGCCCATTTCGGCAAGGCCACCGATTCCTACGTTTCGGTCGGGGAGTTTTGCGCCTACACCGGCCTGCCCGAGCGCGAGGTGGCCGCCGCCCTCGCCCAGCCCCTCATCAACCGCTAGGGGAGGCCCCAAAAAGAAAGGCGAGCCACGGACTTCCCCCGCAGCTCGCCCCACTTTCACCCCAGCCTCGCCCGTAGTTGGGCCTAGTCTAGCCCGCTACCCTCGCCAGCAGAAGCCGCCGCTCACGCGGCTTCCGGCTCCACGGCGCACACCGCCGCGGCGGCCGGGCTGGTGGCCGCGCCCGCCGCACCGCCGTCCCAAATCCGCTGCATGGTATGGTGCTGCAAATCCTCGACCACCTTGGCGTAAATCATGGTCGTCTGAATCTTGGCGTGCCCCAGGACCTTTTGCAGCACCTCCACCGGCATGCCGCGCAGTAGGCTTTGGGTGGCGAAGGTGTGCCGCGCCGTGTGCATCGTCACCAGCTCCCATTTCGAAACCGGCCGCTTCATCACCCGCCCGCCAATCGTTTCGACCACTTCCACCAGCTCATTCACGCCCGCCAGCCGGCAAATCTGCTTGAGGTAGCGGTTCATCACCTGGTTGGCCGTCGACGGCAACAGCCGCTCCCGCTCCCCGGCGTACTTATCCAGGATAGTCGCCGCTAACGCCGTCAGGTAGATGCTCACGCTCGTGCGCGTTTTCGTCTGCGTCAGCTTGAGCACCCGCTCGCCCTTCCACTCCTTCACGTTGCCCGCGTGCAGGCTGGCCAGGTCCGAATACCGCAGCCCCGTGTAGCAGCAAAATAGGAAAGCGTCGCGCACCGCCACCAGGTTCGAGGGTAGGAGCACTTTCTCCAGCTTCGTCAAATCGTCCGCGCTCAGCCACACCTTGTCCACGTCTTCCCACTCCACCCGCAGCTTGCCCGGATTCACCGCCAGCGTCTGCCCCCGGTTTTCCTGTGCCCAGGCCAGAAAAGGCTTAATCTGCTTCACCACGCCCGCCACCGTATTCTGCGCCGAGCCCCGCACGTCCCGCAGGTGCCCCACCAATTCGTCGTGCATCGCCGCATCGTAGTCGGCCACCGTCAGCCGCCCCGGCCGCGTCTGCGCAAATTCCAGCAGCGTGTTGTGGGCCGTTTTGTAGCCCTTCAGGGTGTGAAACCGAAACCCGCGCCCCCGCAGCACCTCGATGTATTCGCCAAATAAATCCGCTAATAGCGGCGCTGGCGGCAAGTCTTCCGCCGCCACCTTCGGCTGCAACGCTGTTTTCAGCAGCGCCGCCGTCACGGTTACGCCCGCCGTGCGCAGCTCGCGGTAGGCCTTGGCCAGCCGCTCCCCTAGCGCTTCCAAGCTGTCGTTGGCATCTTGGTAGCCCGAGAAAGACTTGCGGAACCGGCCCTTGTCCTCGTTCCACTCCGCCGCGAGGCACCGCTCGGCGGTAGCCATACGCAGCCGCTGCCCGTCAAAGTAGGCTCGCAAGTGAATCACACACCGCCCGGCCGCGTCAGGCCGGTCATCCCGCCGTTCAAATTGAATGGTCATAACTGAAAAAGGTTAGGAATACTGGGGGCGTTGCTGGGGGCGCCAGTGGGGGCGTAAATACCGTAGTAAATCGGTTTACGACCCGTAGCGGACCAAACGCAAAAACCCCCGAAAAGTGGCTTAAACTATGTTTAAAGCTACTTTTCGGGGGTTCCCGTTGTAATTCCTAGTACCCGGAGCCGGAGTCGAACCGGCACACCTTGCGGTAATGGTGTTTGAGACCATCGCGTCTACCGGTTCCGCCATCCGGGCAAGAACGATTCCGCGGGTGCCGGTAGGTCACGAGCGGGCCGCAAAGGTAGCCATTTGCTGGCGAAGCCGCAACAGGTAGCGCTTTTTTAGGTAATAGGTCTTCACCTGGACCAGGGCGGTGGGGCGGTGGTCGGGTGGGAGTTGTTCATAGCCCGCCAATACGGGCTGAATATCCGCATCAAGTGTATCGGCCAGGGCCGTTACTTCGGTTTCCAGCGTGGCCGTGGCGGCGGGGTCGGCTTCAAATTCCAGCTCCATGAGTTGCTCGTTGAGGTCCATCACTTCCATCAAAAAATCGGCGGGGAGCTGGTTGTGGGCACTACCTTCTTCTAGTAAACCGTGCTGGCCGAGCAAGTAGGCCATGCGCTGGTCGGGGTGGGCGAGGGTACGGTAGGCATCCGTATTTAGCGTCGATAGGCGTAGCGCTTCGGCCTGGGCGGCGGGAGTATCCTGGGCGTGAAAATCTGGGTGCAGCTCGCGGCTGAGCTGGTAGTATTTGGCTTTGAGGGCGGCTTCGTCGAGCAAAAAGCTTTCGGGCAGGCCGTAGAAAGCGAAGTAATTGGGGGTAGTAGACATAGGGCAGGACCGGGGCGCCAGGTTGGCGGCGCCATAAACAGAGCATACAGCGAGCGTAAGTAATTAGTTGGGAAGTCGTACTGCGCCGCCTACCCCTGCTCAGCGGCCCGAACCACCGAAAACGCCTGCGCCGGGGCCGCGAGCAGCCGCTTGGTGGCGGGCCACACCTCGCCAAAGAGCGCCGAGCGGCGGTAGGTATTCAGCGCGGCCGCATCGGCCCAGTGGCTGTAGGTGCAGTAGGTGTGGGGCTGGTCGGCATCCTGCCACAGCTCGAGGTGGTGGCAGCCGGGTTGCTGCCGGATGCGGGTTTCGGACTGGTGAAAGAGTGCCAGAAAATCGGGTATCCGCTCGGGCAGCAGGGGTAGGCGGACAATGCGAATTAACATTAAAAATATTGATTGTGAGGTTATTGAAAAAAACCTGATTAAGGTAGGAACTAAGCTCAACCTTAACTTCGGGCTGGCACAGGCGTAAAGGGGAGCTTCTGTTTCCTCAACCACTACTTCTTACTTTATGCGCTACGCTCCCCGTGCCCGCTGGCTGGCTGCCCCGGCCCTCACAGCCCTGTCGCTGCTTGCTGCTTGCAGCGACCAACCCAAAACTACTGATACCGAAAAAACGGCCGTGGTCGTGCCTAGTGAGGCCACCTCCGCCTCTGATAGCACAGCTGCGACGGTCGATTCAACCAAGATGAAAACGGACTCAACCAAAATGAAGTAAGCTGAGGCCCGCGGTTTGCCCCGGCCCCGGCTGCTTGCGCGGCCGGGGCTTTTTGCCTGCGGCCGCTGCCCTACCCCCTCAGTCGCCCGCGAAGCGCACGTCAACCTGCGAATCAAAATACAGGCCCAGCAGTTCACTGGCGTGGCCCTGATTGATGGCCACCGACAGACAGTTCTGCGAGTTGAAGGTGCACACGATTTCGCCGGGCGGAGCGGCGGCGAAGTGCGGGCGCAGCTCGCGCACCACCTCGCGGCCAAAGTGCACGGCGGCCGGCCGGCCCCGGCCCACCACCTCCACGGCCTCGCGCGAGATGTTGGTAATCAGATTGCCATAGTGGTCCACGTGCACCACGTGGCCCGTGATGCGGTTGTCCTGCAGGCGCACCTGGCGGTTGGTGAGCAGGTATAACTCGGCCACGGCCGGGCCTAAGGTGCTCAGGGGTTGGCCTTGGGCCAGGCGCACGGCGGCGGGCGCCAGCACGTCGCGCGTAGGGTTGAGCGAGCGGCCGGCGACCGGCAGGGGGGGTAGGGCCGGGGCCAGCGCATCCAGCCGCACGAGCTGGGCGGGCACGCCGTCGCAGAGCAGGGGTAGGAGGCCGTTGTCGGCCGCCACAAAGTAGTGGCCCTCATGCTCGGCGGCGTGCCAGGCGGGCGTGGCCACCGCGCCGGCGGCGCTGGCCCCGTAATCACTCACCGTGATGAGGTGCGTAGTGCCCGTAGGAAAGTCCCGAAATACGGCCCGCAGCACGTGCACGGCGTGCGCAATGTTGTAGGGCTCCACGCCGTGAGTAATGTCCAGGACCGGCAGGCAAGGGGCCAAGTGCAGCAAACGGGCCTTGAGCGCGGCCACGTAGTGGTCGCGGTAGCCAAAATCCGTAAGCAGCGTCAGTACCCCCATGCCCGCAAGTTGCCAGGTTTTTCGTAGTATTGTTTAGTAGCCGGCCAGCCGGCCGGCGCGGGTGCAAAAGTAGCCCGGTTTTCGGTAGTCGGCCGGGAGTTTTCTGCCCGCTGTCTTGTTGCACAATTAATGCCAGCTGGCCACGCCGGTCAGCCGGGCATTACGCTTACCAGTCCTTTTTTTCTCCCTTTCCTCCGCTTTTCCAGTTTGGTCGAAAAAGTCATCACCCTCGAAAATGTGTCCCTGGTTGACTTCCTGGGGGCCGATAATCAAAATATTCGTCGCATTTCGGCTGCTTTTCCGGGCAGTAAAATCGTGTCCCGGGGCAACGAAATCAAGATTCAGGGGCCCACCGAAGTCATCGCGCGGGTCAACGATATCCTCAGCTCCCTGCTGGAGCACTACCACCAGTACGGCGCCATCACCGACCGCGACGTCAACCAGTACCTCTCCGCCACCTCCGAGGAGGCCGAGGGCCGGGTGCTGGCCGCCTCGCCCGACGTTATTCTGTTCGGGGCCAAGGGCGGCGTTATCAAGGCCAAAACGCCCAACCAGCAGCGCCTCGTGGACACGGTGATGAAGCACGACCTCACCTTCACGCTTGGCCCCGCTGGCACCGGCAAAACCTATATTTCGGTGGCGCTGGCCGTGCGGGCGCTTAAGAATAAAGAAGTTAAGAAAATCATCATCTCGCGCCCCGTGGTGGAGGCCGGCGAAAGCCTGGGCTTCCTGCCCGGCGACATGAAGGAGAAAGTAGACCCCTACCTGCGCCCGATTTATGATGCCCTGGAAGACATGATTCCGGCCGAAAAGCTGAAATTTTACCAAGAAAACAAGATTATCGAAATTGCCCCGCTGGCCTACATGCGCGGCCGCACGCTCAACAATGCCTTCGTGCTGCTCGACGAAGCCCAGAACACCACGCCGAGCCAGATTAAGATGTTCCTGACCCGCATGGGCCCCAGCGCGAAGGTGATGGTGAACGGCGACCGCAGCCAGATTGACCTGCCCACCCGCCAGAAATCGGGCCTGATGCAGGCGCTTGATATTCTGAAGGATATCCCCGGCATCGGCTACGTCGAGATGACCGCCGACGACGTGGTGCGCCACCGCTTGGTGAAAGACATTGTGCTGGCCTACGACAAGCACGACGTGGCCGAGCAGCGCCGCGAGATTGAGTATAAGCAGCGCCGCCGCGAGGGCAACGACCGCCAAAACGGCCGCCGCTTTGCTTCTGAGCTCGATGATGCCGAGCTACCCGTGAACCACGAGCAGGCGCTGTAGGGCGGCGTATAGGAAGCCAAAAAAGAACGTCATGCTGAGTTTGCCGGAGCATCGCGCGCGCCGCTGGGTTTGTAACTCAACGATGCGAGCGAGATGCTTCGGCAAGCTCAGCATGAACGTTTTCAGTAACTTAAACATCTCTTTAACTCAAGTATTGGCCAGATGAAAGATGCGTCCGTTATAGCAAATCCGTGGATTACACTGTCCACGCAGCCACCCTTTGTATTACCTCAAGATAAGTCTAAGCTGGATGTGTACGACGAAGTGGACAATCCTAGTCTCACGGCTTTCCGCCTGCATCTGCCGCCCCTCCCGTTTCAGGGCAATCCTGAAGCGCCTATCGTAGTGCTGGGACTTAATCCAGGCTATGACGTAGGCGATGAGAGTAAACAGACTACAGATTATTTTCGAGAAACCAGCTTTCGCAACTACCGCCACGATGCAACGTTGCCCTACCCTCTCTTTTTTCTTGACCCTCAGATTGAGGGCAATGATTCGGGGAAGGGGCAACAGTGGTGGCACCGGCGTTTGAAGTACCTGCGAGCACACTATAACGATACTTTGCTAGCGCAGGCGATACTAAGCGTGCAATACTCACCCTATCGTTCTACCTCTTATAAGCCTACGCGGCAGTCGCTTCCTTCACAGGAATACGGCTTTGCGCTGGTGCGCCAAGCTATTGAACGCGGTGCGTTGATTATAGGCTTGCGTTCCAAGAAATTGTGGGTAGAAGCTGTTGAGGAATTAGGAGATTATGGATGATTTTATACTGCCTCTAACCCTCGCAACCCCATTCTCAGTGAGCAGCAGTTAGGTACTGAAGGGTATGCGGAATTACGAGCCGAATTAGATAAGCTCCGGTAAGCAACTTGTTCATGACCACCGTTCATAAAATCACCGACTTGCGCGACCTCGACGCGGCTTTTACTATCCGCGAAAAAGTATTCGTGGGTGAGCAAAACGTGCCCGCCGACGCTGAGTACGATGCCCACGACCGCGCCGCTACCACCCGCCACTACCTGGCCCAGGTAGATGGCCAGCCCGCCGGCGCCGCCCGCTGGCGCTCCACCGAGAATGGCGTGAAGCTGGAGCGCTTCGCCGTGCTGCCCATCTTCCGCAACCACGGCGTGGGCGAAGCCCTAGTGCACCAAGTGCTGGCCGACGTGCGCGCCGAAGCCCCCGACGCGGCCCAGGTGTACCTGCACGCGCAGCTGCGCGCCATCCCGCTCTACGAGCGCACTGGTTTCAGCAAGGTCGGCGACCTGTTTGAGGAGTGCGACATCCAGCACTACAAGATGCTGCTGGGGTAGGGCGGCGTTCGCAAAGTTAAATTCAGCTGGTTACCTGCGCCGCAGTGGCTTGGTGTACAATGTGCTGCATCTTTCCCAGCAGTATTGGCAGCTCGCGGATGCTGTACACGTCGTGGTCGAGGGTGAGTACCCGGCCTACCAACGTCAGGAGGCGCCAATCGACGCCGGTGGTGGAGCAGCTGTAAAGCATGGGGGCCGGGCGGTGAGCCAGCTCATTGAGGCGCTGGGCCCCGACAAGTTGGGCCGCGAACTGCACGGTGCCCGCCTCCAGGTCCTGCTTTTTGGCCCCGGCAATGCAGAAGATGGAGGCCACGATGAAATCGCGGATGGGGCTAAGGGAAAGCACGAAGTCGCATTCGCCCCGTAAACCAGCGGCGGCATCCACGTCGAGATTTACGCCGGAGTGAAACGTGAAATGCTGCTGGTTCAGCTCGGTCAGTACCGGCGATACCAGGCGCTCGGAGCGGGACTTTTCACTCACGTAGCCAATGCGTTGGGTGCGCTGTAAGGCTTCGGCCAGCCAAGCCGAAGGCTCCTGGGGCGCGCAGTTAGGAAACAGCCGGCCCGCCTGGAAGGCAAGGTCAAATCGTTAGGTTAATTCGGCCGGGGTGAAGTCAGTATAAGCCATAGTAGGCGCAAGGCTAAAAAGAAAAACCCTCGCTTCATCCCCAGCCTACATAGCTGGAAGAGGAAGTGCCGGGAATATTTACAAATATGCCGAAAGTTTATAGAAGTAGCTGGGATGGGTTGTAATATGCCGGATAATTCGGCTATTCAACTTTATGCTCGCCTGGTCCTCCGTTCCCTTTTTGCGCGTGGCCCTGGCGTTTATCGGGGGGGTAGCAGCCTACCTCTACCTGGGGCAGGAAGGGGGGGGTAGCGCCGCGCCCTGGGCGGCGGGGCTGGTGCTGCTGTACCTGCTGGGCTGGGCCGCGAGCCGCCGCCAGGCGGCCCCGGCGGCCACCGATGCCGTGGGCATCGTGGGGTTGCTGGCGGTGGCGGCGCTGGGCTTTGCCCGCGGCCAGGCCGTGACCGAAAGCCGCTGGCCCGACCACATCAGCCGCCTGGCGCCGCGCATCGAGTTTTACCGCGCCACCGTGGACGAGGCGCCCGTGGTGCGGGCCGCCACTTTTGCCACCACCGTGCGGGTGCAGGCCGTGCGGGTGGCCGGGCGCTGGCAGCGGGCCAGCGGCGGCATCCGCATCAGCCTGCCCCGCCACGAAACCGCCGACTCGGTGCCCGCCCCGCGCTACGGCGAGGTGTGGCTGGTGCAGGGCCGGCCCGAGCTGAGCAAGGGCCCCGCCAACCTGGGCGAGTTCGATTACCGGCGGTATTTACAGACCCACCAGGTGTACCACGCGCAGTTTGTGCACCGGGGGCAGTATAAGGTGCTGGGCTACGCGCCCCTGAGCCTGCCAGTGGCCATTAGCCAGCGCGCGGCGGCCGTGCTCGATGGCGTGCTGCGCCGCTACGTGCCCAGCCTGCGCGAATACGCGCTGGGTACGGCGCTGGTGCTGGGCTTTAAGGATGATATCGACCAGGAAACCAAGCAGGCCTACGCCAACACTGGCACCACGCACATCATGGCCGTGAGTGGCTTGCAGGTAGGTTTGCTGTACGCGGCCCTGCAGTGGCTGCTGGTGCGGGTGCCGCTGGGGGGTAGCCCGTTGCGCCGCCGGCTGCTCACGGCCGGGCTGGGGCTGGCCCTCATCTGGAGCTATGCGTTCCTGACGGGCCTCTCGGCGTCGGTGCTGCGGGCCACGGTCATGTTCACCTTCGTGCTAATCGGCCAAGCCTGGGAGCGCCAGAGCAGCTTGATTAACACCCTGAGCGCCGCCGCATTTTGCCTACTGTTGTGGAATCCTTACCTGCTCTGCGACGTGGGTTTTCAGCTCTCGTTTCTGGCAGTGCTGAGCATCGTGTACCTGCAGCCGCGCATCGTGCGCTGGCTCGATGCCCGCAACTTCTTCCTTGACCGCCTGCGCGGCTGGCAGGCGCCGGCCGTGCAAACGGGCTGGCGCGCCGCCGCCGGGCTGGCCGATGCCAGCTGGCAGCTCACGGCCTTGTCCATTGCCGCGCAGGTGGCCACGTTTCCGCTGGGGCTGTATTATTTCCACCAATTCCCGTTCAACTTCCTGCTGTCCAACCTCATCGCGGTGCCCATTTCGAGCCTAGCCGTGTACGTGGGGGTAGGGCTGCTGCTGGCCAAAGGCCTGGTGGCGCTGCCGGCTTTGCTGCTGCCCCCCGCCGCCAACGTCCTCCTCGACTGGCTGCCGCGGGCCGTGGGCTACGTGTTTCAGGGCCTCATCTGGCTGTTTAATGAGTACATTTTCCTGATTGGCCGGCTGCTGCCGGGCGCCGTGGTGGGCGGCGTGCACCTCAGCCAGGGCCAAACGCTGCTCATCTTCCTGCTCATCGGGGCCTTTTGCGTGTTCGTGGCCTCCAGGCGGCTGGCTTGGGCGGGCTGGTGCGTGGCGCTGCTGGCCCTCTACGCCGGCAGCCGGGTGGCCGAGGCGCGGGCCGTGGCGCCGGTGCGCGAGTTCGTGGTGTATAGCATTCCGCGCCGCTCGGTGGTGGGCTTCTGGCAGGGCGCGGCGCCCGAGTTCATCACCGCCGACTCGCTGCCCCTCTCCGAAACCGAGCGCACCTACCGCCTGCGGCCCAGCCTGATACTGCGCCGCGCGCGCCAGCCGCGCTACTGCGTGGGCTGGCGCGGGGCCAGCGTGCCCGCCCGCCAGGTAGCTCCGCCCGACAGCCTCAAACGCACGTTTCGCTACCCGCCCGCGCCGCTGGTGCTGGCCCGGTGGCGCGGCCTGCGCGTGGCCTTCGTGAGCGGCAGCCTGCGCCGGCTGGCGGGCCCTACCCCCCCGCTGGCGGCCGATGTGGTGGTGCTGCGCCGCAACCCGCACCTCTACCCCGACGCGCTGGCCGCCCACTTCGGCGCCGGGGCGCGGGTGGTGTTCGACTCGTCGTGCCAGCGCTGGTACGTGGCCCGGCAAGCCGCGGCCCTGCGCGCCGCCGGCTTCCGCACCTGGGACGTGAACGAGCAGGGCGCCTTCACCTACGCGCTGCCAGCGGGGAATTAAAAAGGATGAATTAAAAATTAATCTGTTGGGATTTTTAACTTCCCAAGCAACCTCCTACCCCGCTTCAGCGAGTCTATAGAATATTCCGTTAACTTGCGCCATTCAACCCACACCGTTGTTTTTATCGTAGTTGAATCATTATGACTAACCTCTCGCCCGAACTCGATACGCTGCGCTTTCTGCAATACGAAGTGCAGGACCGCCTGGCCTACATCACGCTCAATCGCCCCACCAAGCGTAACGCGCTTAGTGCCAATGTAGTAACCGAGCTAAAGCAAGCCTTTGAGCAGGCGGAGGCCGACGATAAGGTTAAGGTAATTATTCTGCGCGCGGCCGGCGACGTGTTCTGCGCCGGCGCCGACCTCAAGTACCTGCAAGAGCTGCAAGACAATACGTACCAGGAAAACCTGGCCGACAGCACGCACCTCATGCAGCTGTTTCACCAGATTTATACCGGCAAGAAGCTGGTAATCGGGCAGGTACAGGGCCACGCGCTGGCCGGCGGCTGCGGCCTGGCCGCGCTCTGCGACATCACCTTCGCCGTGCCCGAGGCCAAGTTCGGCTACACCGAAGTCAAAATCGGTTTCCTGCCCGCCGTGGTGAGTGTGTTCCTGCTGCGCCGCATTGGCGAGGCCCGCACCAAGCAGCTGCTGCTGAGCGGCGACGTGATTACGGCCCAGCAAGCCCTTGATTATGGCCTCATTACCTTTATCGCCGAGAAGGAGCAGCTGGCCGACACCGTGCGCGCCTACGCCCTGCGCCTGGCCCGCGAAAACTCGGGCCACAGCATCGAAATTACCAAGGAAATCCTGGCCCGCCTGCCCGAGCTGGCCCTCGAAGACGGCCTGCGCTACGCCGCCGAGCGCAACGCCGCTACCCGCGCCTCCGACGACTGCCGCCGGGGCATCGCCGCGTTTCTGAACAAAGAAAAGCTGGATTGGTAATTCTTTAAATCCTGTCATTGCGAGCGCAATGGCAAACGCTCTTTGGTTATGTCCGTTTTTGGAAGTGTTGCCATCACCCTCGCCACGTTCACCTTCATGGAATTCTGGGCGTGGTTCATGCACAAATACGTGCAGCACGGGCCGCTGTGGGTGCTGCACCGCTCGCACCACGTGCGGCCCAGCCCGCGCCCGTTTGAGCGCAACGACTGGTTTTTCGTGATTTACGGGGCTATTTCGGCGGTGCTGTTCATCACCGGGGAGAATGGGCAGCGGTGGTGGTTTTGGGTGGGGGTAGGGATTGCCGCCTACGGCACGGTGTACTTTTTCGTGCACGACGGCCTCATTCACGGCCGCCTGCCCTTCTGGAAAAAGACGGATAGCGTGTATTTGCGCGCCCTCAACATGGCCCACAAGATGCACCATAAAACCCAGGGCCGCGACCACTCGCAGGAGTTCGGTCTGCTCTGGGTGTCGCCGAAGTACCTGCGCCTGGCCCGCCAGCACGCCGCCAAAAAAGCCGCCTGAGCCTGGTCTGCGGCGTGGCTGGCAAACTATTTGAAAGGTTTTCGAATTAGCAATACAGAAAACGTGCAGTTGATATGGAGCAGTTTATAAACTTATTCTTTTCTATGCGTTTCCCGTTGCTGGCCCCTGGCCGCGTCGAGAATTTTATTTATCCTTCCCAAAAAATAACGTAGTGGCTCAGTATTCTATTAGCGATTTGGAGCAGCTTTCCGGTGTGAAGGCCCACACCATTCGCATCTGGGAGCAGCGCTACAACTTGCTGAAGCCCAGCCGTACTCTCACCAATATCCGCACCTATGGGGAGGCGGACCTGCGGCGCCTGCTCAACGTAGCCACGCTGTGCGGGCGGGGCCAGCGCATCTCGCAGGTGGTGCGCCTGAGTGAGCAGGAATGCCAGACGGCCGCCCTGGCCCTGTGCAATGAAGTGCGGCCCACTGACGGCCCGCGCCTCAACGCGCTGCTCGCCGCCGCCCTCGACCTCGATGAGCCCGCCCTGCACCGCTACTTCGACGAAGCCATTGCAGAGCTCGGCACCGAGGAAACACTGCTGCGCCTGGGCTACCCCCTGCTCCAGCGCCTGAGCGTGTCGTGGAAGGCCGGCTCGCTTAGCGTGGCCCAGGAGCGCCTCGTGGCCCAGCTGCTGCGCCAGGAGCTCATGGCCTCGGCCGATGCCCTACCCCTCATTCCGCTGGCCCAGGCCGATGCGCCGCGCTGGCTGCTCTTCCTGCCCGAGGGCGAATGGCACGAGCTGGCCCTGCTGTTTATGAACTATGCCCTGCGGGCGCGGGGCTGCCAGGTGCTGTACCTGGGCCCCAACCTGCCGCTGGTGGATGTGGTGGCCGCGGCCCACACGTTTCGGCCCACCGCGCTGGCCACGGTGCTCACCACCACGCCGGCCCGCAACCAGGTGAAAAGCTACGCCGCCGAGCTGCGGGCCCAGTGCCCCGAGGCCACCATTATGCTGTTTGGGTCGCTGGCCGTGCAAACCACCGGGCTGCCCGAAGGCTGCCTGCCGCTGGCGTGCCTGCACGAATTTCGTGATTTGATTCCGTATGTGAATCAGCGCGTTGAGGAGGAAGTAGCAGAAAAATAATGTGGAAAACGCGTCTCCGGGGAGAGCATCTGCGTAAATAGCGGCGCCCGCCCGGCCAACTAATGTAGGTACTCGGAATAGCTGAAAAAATAGCTGACCTGGTACTATAGTTTCCCGCTTGTGGATTATCTTTGTTTAAGATTCTGCTACGAACCCTTCTACAATATGACTTCTCTGGAATTCACTTCCCAAGTGCAGAAAATCTCCTCCTCGCTCCGCCCGGTGGCCATGAACCTCACCCGCGACGCGGATGACGCGAAGGACCTCGTACAGGAGACGCTGCTGAAGGCGCTGCTCAATAAGGATAAATTTAAAGCGGGTACTAACTTGAAGGCATGGTTGTACACCATCATGCGCAACACCTTCATTAACAATTATAACAAGATTACCAAGCGTAGCTCCAACATCGACTCGACGGAGTACTTCCAGTACTTCAACACCGATGAGAACTACATTACACACAACGGCGCTACTACGGATTTTGTGGTGCGCGACATCAACGAGGCCATTGCCAGCCTGGGTACCGATTACCGCACGCCCTTCATGATGTACTACATCGGCTATAAGTACCTCGAAATCGCCGAGAAGCTGCAAATCCCGATTGGCACTGTGAAAAACCGCATTCACATCGCCCGCAAGGACCTTAAGGCGGCTTTGAAAGTATATGCCCCCGCCGGCGCCGACCGCGCCGGTACCGAGTTGGAATCGCTGGAAGAATAGGTTTTCCTGCTCCGCAACAGCGCAAGCGCCCGCCGTTTCCAGTCTGGAAGCGGCGGGCGCTCGTGCTTTTAGGAAGTAGCGCGAACTTTCCAGTTCGTGCGCGAGCATAGCGAGCATCGTCGTTGGCGCCGTGTGATGCCGCCTGCTCGCTGCGCTCGCGTACGAACTGGAAAGTTCGCGCTACGCCGCCTGGATGTAGCGCTGCTTGATGCGGATATCGGCCGCCGCGAACGGGCCGGTGCGGTAGGGGTAGAACTCGACGCGGGGCCGCTGCCCGGCCGGCACCATGCGCCAGGACTCCCGAAAATCCTGGTTGATGCGGCGCAGCTCGCTGAAGAACAAGTCGTTCAGCTCTTCGTCGTGGCGCAGGCGCAGCGGCTGGCGCTCGGCCAGCTCGAAGCACACGCGCAGCTGCTTGTCGGCCAGCGGGCCCTCGCTGGTGCAGAGCGTGAAGGAGGCTACGCGCTCGGCCAGCTCGGGCACGGCCAGCAGGGCTTCCTGCACATCGGGCGGCGAAATTTTGCAGCCAAAATAGGCCACGGCTAGGTCGGCGCGGCCGTAGTGCAGCAGCAGGGGCAGGTCGGAGTGGTGCAGTGCCAGGTCTTCGGGCCGCAGGCCGCAGCTGGCCAGTAGGCGCTGCAGCTCGGGAAAGCGGATGATTTGGGCGCGGTCGTGCAGGTTATAGCGGATTTTGGGCGACAGGTACGTGGGCCGGCAGAGCGTGACCAGTAGCTCGCCGGCGGGGGTAGTTTCGAGGTAAAAATCGGCGGGGTTGAACTGAAATACCACCGGCATGGCCCCCGGGAATTGCAGCAGCCGCGCCGCCAGCGCCGGGCTTTGCAGCAGCTTTTTGCGCAGCCCGATGGTGAAATCGTTCTCAGCCGCGATGTTCAGTTCCAAATCCGACGCGCCCAGCGAACCGTACACCTGCCGGATGCCCTTGGCTAGTAGGTAGTCGCGCATCAGCTCGCTGATGCCCTCACCGCCGTAAATCATGCGCACGTCGTAGGCTGCCCAGTCGATGCCCGCCGTATCGACCAGCAGCTTCAAAAACGGGGGGTAGCCCAAGATGAGGTAGGGCTGGCCGGGGCCAAAAAACTGCAAGGTGTTGGCGATTTTGGGCACGTCGGGGCCCGTCGATTTCAGCATGGCTACGTCGGTAAGGCCCATCGTGATGTTGACGCCCGTGGCCCAGGGGCCCATCGCGAAGGCATTAATCACGAAGTGCGGGCCGCGCCCCACCAGGTGCGTGAGGCCAAATTCGAGCATCCGCTTGTTGGCCCGGCGCTCGGCCCGGCCGCGCACCCAGTTGGTGGGCACCCCGCTGCTGCCCGACGACTCATCCACGATGACGCCGTGGGCCGGCACGCGCCCGCCCCGGCAGCGCGCCGCCAGGGGGTAGGGCTTCACGTAGTTTTCCTTGTCCATGATGGGCAGCTGGCTGAAATCCGGCTCCAGGCCCCAGCGCCCAAACCGCACCCGCCCCGCCGGGTACCCGGCCAAAAAGTCGCGGTAGGCCGGCGTGCGCCGCCGCGCCGCCTCAAACACGGCCAATGCCTTCAGCTTGCCCAGGTTCCAGCGCAGCGCTTCCATGCGGGGCAAAAAAAGCAGCTGCATTGTGCTTTGGTGCCGCTCCAGCAGGTAGCGCCAGACGGTCAGCACGTAGGCCGCGGCCAGCAAAGGGTAGGTTTTGAGCGAGGTTTTCATAGAAAGAGGGGGTAGGGAAATGATAGTTTAGGCAACCTCATTGAGCAGCAAGTCGCTGACGGGGAGCCGCAGGCTGCGGGGCGGCTCGGTGCTGTAGCCCAGGCGCACCAGCAGCCACAGCGGCGGGTCGGGGGGTAGGGAGCCGATTTTGGTCAAGAACTGCTGATGCGCCCCCGCGTTGGTCACCACCGAGCCAAAAGGGTGCAGGTACACGCCGTGCCGGGTCATTTCGAGCCACAGCTGCTGCATGAGAGTGCCCGCTTGCAGCCAGTCGGCGCGCGCGGCAAAATTTCCTTGTAGCCACGCCACCGTGGCCGTGCCGTGCATCGAGTGTCGGTACACTTTGCCCAGTACCGCCCGCTTCCAGGGGCTGCGAAACCGCTCAGCGTGGAAGAAGAAATTGTGCATCAGCCGCCCCGAAAAGCCCATGCAGCGGTTCCAGAGGCCATCATTAAGCCGGTGCGCCTGCTCGTCGGTGGTCCGAATCCAGGTGCTCAGCTCCTGGCGGGTCGGTGCGTCGTCGAGGTCCGCAAACAACGTTTGGCGGTTGAGGTCGAGCACGAAATCGACCAGCGCCGGGTCGCTGGCAAAGCTAAGCCGGTGGCCGTGGGCAATGGCCAGCGCCGCCAGCCGCTGCTGCACTTCGGCGGCCACGGGGCGGCCGTCGTAGGCGTGGCGTGATGTGCGCCGCTGCTTCAGCAGCTCGCGGTCGAGGGCCGGCCGGGTGCTGGCGCGGGGCCGCAGGCGCAGGCTGGCAAACAGCTGGGGGGTAGGGGCCGCGTAGTCCAGCCGGGCCTCGGGGGCGTGCGCCACCTCCAGCTGCCAGCCCATGGGGGCCGCCGCCACGCGCAGGCATTCCAGAAACATGCCCAGCCCGATGATGGTGAAGCACGAAGTGGGGTCGGTGTGGCGCAGCAGCCGGGCCGGGTCGTAGCAGAGCTGCGCCTCGGTGGCCGACTGCACCCACAGCCGCCAGGGCTGAATGTTGTGCGGCGACGGCGCCCACCGGGCGTAGTCCAGCAGCTCGGTCCAGCGGGCCAGCGCGGCGGGGGTAGGGGCCGGGCGGGGGGCCAGCGCCCCGGCCCCGCGCGGCCCCAGCGTGGCCAGGCCCGTGCCCAGCGCCGCGCGCCACAGAAAAGTTCGTCGGTTCATAGCTCAGAAAAGGGTGAGTGGTGGCGTGGTGGCCGGCCCAGCGGCCTACCCCCCACGACTACGCCAAAGGTGCAGGCTTGCCCCAAGCCCAAGCAACCTGACTTTTTGCTTCGTGAGACTCTGCTAAATTTAAAATTTAGTTAATAATTAATTGAAAATCAATGTTTTGTGCAGTTATAAAAGGAGTTTAGAAAATCCGTTTTCCTACCCCCTTTCTGAGTAGGCACTACGCCCGGCGCGGGCCGGCGGCCAAAACAAAGTGCAGCGTCGGATTGTAGCTTGCAGCCCGTTATCCCGTTTGCTCCGTCCGTTGGCTTCTCCTCCCCGCACTCCCACCGCTGTTATTATTGGGGCCGGCTTCGCTGGCCTGTCGGCCGCTACTACGCTGGCCCAGGCCGGCTGGCACGTAACGTTGCTGGAAAAGAACAGCGGCCCCGGTGGCCGGGCGCGAGTGTTTGAGGCCCAGGGGTTTACCTTCGATATGGGCCCGAGCTGGTACTGGATGCCCGGCGTGTTTGAGCAGTACTTCGCCAAGTTTGGCAAGCGGGTGACCGACTACTACGAGTTGGTGCGCCTCGACCCGTCGTACCAGGTCATCTTCGAAGGCGACGATGCCGTAGATATTCCGGCCAGCATGGCTGAGTTACGGCAGCTATTCGAAAGCCTGGAGCCCGGCAGCGCGGCGCGGCTCGATGCGTTTCTGGCCCAGGCCAAGTACAAATACGAGGTCGGCATCAACAAATTCGTGCACCTGCCCAGCCGCTCAGTCACCGAGTTTATCGACTGGGAAATCGTGAAAGGCGCCGTGCGTCTCGACCTCTTGCAAAGCATGGCCAAGCACGCCCGCAAGTTTTTCAGCCACCCCAAGCTGCTCAAGCTCATCGAGTTTCCGGTGCTGTTTCTGGGCGCTACCCCCGAAAACACGCCCGCCCTCTACTCGCTCATGAACTACGCCGACCTGGCCCTCGGCACGTGGTACCCCAAGGGCGGCATGCACCAGATAGTGCGCGGCATGGTGGCCCTGGCTCAGGAGCAGGGGGTAGGGATAGCATATGACCAGGAAGTGCGCGAAATCGTGGTCGAAAACGGCCACGCCACTGGCGTGCGCACCGCCACCGGCTTCTGGCCCGCCGATGCCGTGGTGGCCGGCGCCGACTACCACCACATCGAGCAGCAGGTGCTGGCGCCCGAGTACCGCCACTACTCGCCGGCCTACTGGGACTCGCGCACGATGGCGCCGTCGTCGCTGCTCTTTTATTTGGGGGTGGACCGCAAGCTGGACCGGCTGCGGCACCACAACCTGTTTTTTGACGAGGATTTCAGCCAGCACGCCCACGAGATATACGAGGCGCCGCAGTGGCCCAGCCGGCCGCTGTTCTACGCCTCGGTGCCCAGCAAAACCGACCCCACGGTGGCCCCCGAAGGTCAGGAAAACCTGTTTCTGCTCGTGCCCGTGGCGCCCGACCTCGACGACCCCGAGGTCACCCGCGAAAAATACTACCACCTGATAATGGACCGGCTCGAAAAGCACTGCGGCCACTCCATCCGCGAGCACGTTATCTACAAGCGCAGCTACGCCCACCGCGACTTCGTGGCCGATTACCACTCCTTCAAAGGCAACGCCTACGGCCTGGCCAACACGCTCAGGCAAACGGCCATTCTCAAGCCCTCGCTAAAAAGCAACAAGGTCAGCAACTTGTATTTCACGGGCCAGCTCACGGTGCCGGGGCCGGGCGTGCCGCCGTCCTTAATTTCGGGCCAGGTAGTGGCAAAAGAAGTGATGAAGGAAATTAGGTAAGTACCAGTTGTCATTGCGAGTGTAACGCGGCAATCTTTCCTTACCGTCCGTATTCGTTGAATTAGTGTCCCTAAAGTGAAGGAAAGATTGCCGCGCTCCACTTCGTTACGCTCGCAATGACAGACGATTTTCGCTAAACAATGGACCACGAACAGCTTTTTACAGACACCAGCCTGGCGTGCGCGCAGCTCATCACGCGGCGTTATAGCACGTCGTTTTCGCTGGGCATCCGCACGCTGGACAAGGCGCTGCACCGGGCCATTTATGCCGTATATGGCTTCGTGCGCTGGGCCGATGAAATCGTGGACACCTTTCATAATCGGGACAAAGCGGCGCTGCTGGCGCAGTTTGAGCGCGACACCTATGCCGCCATCGCCGATGGCTTCAGCCTGAACCCGGTGCTGCATGCCTTTCAGTGGGCCGTGAATGCGTACCAGATTGACCACGAGTTTATTGACGCCTTTCTGCGCAGCATGGAAATGGACCTGGAGGACCGCAATTACCGCCAGGAGCTGTACGAGCAGTACATCTACGGCTCGGCCGAGGTGGTGGGACTGATGTGCCTGCGCGTGTTTTGCCAGGGCCAGCCGGCCGAGTTTGAGCGCCTGAAAGCGCCCGCGCGGCGGCTGGGCGCGGCCTTTCAGAAGGTAAATTTCCTGCGCGATATCCGCGCCGACTACGAGGAGCGGGGTAGGGTTTACTTCCCCGGCCTGCGCTACGAGCAGTTCGACGATGTGGCCAAGCGGGCGGTGGAGGCCGACATCCGGGCCGATTTTGAGGCCGCCTACGAGGGCATCCGGCAGTTGCCGCGCCCGGCGCGGCTAGGCGTGTATTTGGCCTACATCTACTACCTCAAGCTGTTTAAGAAGCTGCGGCAGGCGCCGGCCCGGCAGGTGCTGGCCGAGCGTGTGCGCCTGCCCGACAACACCAAGCTGCTGCTGCTGGCCGGCTCGTGGCTGCGCTACCGCTTGCGGGCAGTGTAGGGGGGTAGGGCACTATGCGAGCCAGCGCGGCGTTGAGGCAGGCGGCGCGGCAACCGGCGCTGTCCCTAGCTTTGCGCCTATGAAACGACTGCTTGTTTTTGCCCTGCTAAGCGCGCTGCCTGCGGCTTCCGGGGCGGCGGGCCGCCCTCCTATTCATATTCCCGTTATGTCGCCCTACCAGCCGGCCGCCCTGCGCCGCCACTACGAGCAAGCCGCCGCCGACAAGCAGGCCGGTGAGCAATTCTACAAATTGCTGCAAGACTACGCTGGCCAGGATGCCCTGGTGCTCGGCTATAAAGCTGCCTCCGAAGCTATTAAGGCCCGCGATGCGTCAATGCTCAACAAGCTCACCTACGTGCAGCAGGCGGCCCGCACCTTCGACCAGGCCGTGGGCCTCGATGCCGACAACGCCGAAATCCGCTTTCTGCGCTTCTCCGTCGAGAGCAACCTACCCGCCTTCCTGGGGCTGAGCAAGCACGTGGACGAGGACAAAGCATTCCTGCTGAATGCCGCCTTGCAGCACCCCGGCTCGGGTATGGATGCCGAGGCCTTTGAAACGGTACGCGGATTTTTAGTGGGCCGCGGGCACGTGAGCGACGACGACGCCCAGCGCCTCGCGCGCGTGAAGGGGTAGGCCGGCCGCAAGGGTGCAGAATTTGGGCCGGCAAGCACAACCTTTAGGCTTCTTCAGAGTTAGATTCGCGTTATGCAGTCTGGTTTGCACCTCAGTGTTCGTATTGACCCTAACTCGGGCTTCTGCTTTGGCGTTATCTACGCCATTCAGATGGCCGAAGACTTGCTCGAGGAGCAAGGGTATTTGTACTGCCTGGGCGATATCGTGCACAACGATGAAGAAGTGCAGCGCCTGGAACACAAGGGCTTGCGCATCATCGACCACGAGCGCCTGAACCAGCTGCGCGACGAGGCAGTGCTCATCCGGGCCCACGGCGAGCCGCCCAGCACTTACCAGCGGGCTATGGAAAACAACCTGACCCTCATCGACGCTAGCTGCCCGGTGGTGCTCAAATTGCAGAACCGCATCAAAACCAGCTTCGACCGGCGCGAGAAAATCTACATTTACGGCAAGCACGGCCACGCCGAAGTGCTGGGCCTGCTGGGCCAGACCGGCGGCGAAGCCGTCGTATTTGAGAGCCTCGACGAGCTGCTGCGCCACGAGCTGCCCGCGAACATCACACTCTACAGCCAGACTACTAAGAGCACCGATTCCTTCTACCGCATTAAAAACGAGCTGGTTGCGCGCGGCTACAACATCAACGCCAACGACACCATCTGCCGGCAGGTGAGCAACCGCGACGAGGCCCTGCGGCGCTTCGCGGCCCAGTTCGACCAGGTAGTGTTCGTGTCGGGCACCAAAAGCTCCAACGGCAAGGTGCTCTACCAGGTGTGCAAGGACACCAACCCACTCACGCATTTCGTATCCAATACCGAGCAACTGTGCGCCTCGTGGTTCGCGCCCGGCCAGTCGGTGGGCATTTGCGGCGCCACCAGCACGCCCATGTGGCTGATGGAGCAGGTGCGCGACGCGCTAGAGCAATTCTAAATCACGGATTACGCGGATTTTACCGGATTTCACGGATTTTGTGGACGTTACCCGCGCGGGTCTGGGTTTGGAGTTGCCGCATGGCCTGGGCGTAGCGCTGGCCCAGCAGGCGGGCCGAGCGGGCATCGAAGTGCAGGTGGTCGCCGCGGTCAGTAGTGCCGGCGGCCGACACGTAGGCGTAGTGCGCCACTGTTTTGCCCAGCGCCGCCACGGCTTCGTTGATGCGCTCGGCGCCGGGGGTAGGCTGCGCAACGCCAGCTTTATCCACTTTGGTAAACTGAAAAGCCGGAAGCTCACCGGCCACGAAGGGGAGGGTAGGGGATTGTAAATCAGTGCGAAACTGGCTAATAAGCGCCGCCAGCTTGGGGCCGTAGGCGGCGCTTTTTTCGGGGCTACTGTCCGTTTCGCCCTGGTGCCAGATAATGCCGGCCAGCGTGCCCGCCCGCTGGGCCACGCGGGCGCGGGCCAGGGCGTCGTCGTAAGGGTGGGCTTTGGTATCGGCAAAGTAGGCGCCGGGCGCCCAGGCATCGATGCCCGAGCCACCCACCGCGCCCGGAATCAGGCCAATAACCACGCTCGTGTCAGCTGCGGCCAGGGCCCGCCCAAAAGCCAGCCCCGGCCCCACGCCAGCCACCGGCTTATCGAAGTGAATGGGGTCTTTAGCAATTTCCCACTGCCCGGCCGGGTTGAGGCGCAGCACGTGGCGGTTGGGTACGGTATCCTGGGCCTCGACGTAGCCCCGGCCCGCCATATTCGACTGGCCCACCAGCAGATACAGCTGAAATTTCTCCCGGTGCGCCGGCGGCGCAACCACCTGGCGCCGGCGCGGCTGCACGGCTTGCGCCCGCGCTCCTGCTGCCGATAGAAGGGCCAGCGCCAGGAAGCTCGCCCGGAAAATGGTTCGGTTGCTCATGGCTGAGGGGGTAGGGCGGTTAAGCGCCGCAGCTTATTTTTCGCCGTATTTGAGGGCCTGCTGGCGGTAGTATTCCTGCACCACATAAAAAGCCTTTTTCTTCACGCCCGTGCTCGCAATCAGGCCCTTGCGGTTGAAACCGTTCTGGTACACCGGGTGCTGGCGGCGGGTGGCGCGGAAGTCGGTCAGTATCCAGGGCGTGAGGCCGCGCAGGCCGGGGATGCTACCCAGCATCGTGAACTGATTTTGGTAGAGGGCGGCCTGGTATTCCTCGCTCCAGCGGGTGTTGGCATCGCCGTGGTAGCCACCCAGCGCTTCACCCCCAAACTCACTAATAATAACGGGCTTGTTATACTTGATAGCGAAGGTGTACTTGGTGATTTCGCTCGGCATCCCGCCCCAGTACCAGCCCGCGTACTCATTGAAGCTCGTCAGGTCGAGGTACTCGCCCAGCGGGTCGTCCACGTGCATCACGGTGCCCTCGCGGTGCACCTCCAGGGCAGCGGCCACGAGGCGGGTGTCGTCCAGGGCCCTGGCTTTCTTCACCAGGCTAGTCATAAACTGCAGGCGCGGCTCGCTGAGCGGTGTCTCATTGCCCACCGACCACACGATGATGCTTGCCCGGTTTTTCCCCATCGAAATGAGGTCCGTGAGCTGGGTTTCGGCGTTTTGGTACGTGGCGGGGTTTTCCCAGGCAATGGTCCAGTACACGGGCACTTCGGTCCAGATGAGTAGGCCCAGCTCATCGGCCAGCTTCAGCATGAGCTCATTGTGGGGGTAGTGGGCCAGGCGCACGTAGTTGCAGCCTAGTTCTTTGGCCCAGGTCAGCAGCATGCGCAGGTCACCCTCGCCGCGCGCCCGGCCGGGTATCAGCGGGTTTTCATCGTGCAGGCAAACGCCGCGCAAAAACGTCGATTTACCATTCAGCAAAATGTCCTGGCCCCGCGTCTGAATGGTGCGGAAGCCAATTTTATCCTGCACCTCATCGCCGCCGCTGCTCAGGCTGACGGCGTAGCGCCGAGGGCTTTGCGGCGACCACAACTGCAGCTTCTTGGCCGAAAACCGGAAGGAGGCGCGGCCGGCAGTATCGGTTTTCACCGTCTGCCGGATACCAGCTTCCGCGATGTTCAGTGTCACGGTTTGGCCGGCCCTACCCCCCCCGCTCAACTGCACGTAGCCGGCCAGCGTGGTCGGCGCGTCTTTGGCCAGTTGCACCTCGTAGTCTTTGATGAACGTGCCGGGCGTCTCGGCCACGTACACGTCGCGGGTGAGGCCGCCGTAGTTCCACCAGTCGGTGTTGATAGTGGGCACGGCCTCGGCGTGGCGCGTGTTGTCGGCCTTCACCACCACGAAGTTGTCGCCGCTGGGGCTCAGCCGGTCAGTTATCTCATACTGAATGGGCGTGAAGCCGCCGCGGTGCACGCCCAGCTTTTTACCGTTGAGGTACACGTTCGCCTCGTAGTTCACGGCCCCGAAGTACAGAAAATACCGCTTGCCGGCCGTGGGCAGCAGCTTGAAATTCTTCTTGAACCAGATAGTGCCTTCGTAGTACAAGAGCTTGGGGTCCTGCGAGTTCCAGTCGCCCGGAATCTGCAGGGCGGGCGACTTGTCAAAGTCGTACTCAATCAGCTCGGGCTCCTGCGCGGTGCTGGGCTTTAGGTTGTCGTAGTAGCCGCCCTTGCCGGTTTTCGACTGGTCGAAGGCCTCGCGGCGGTAGTCGTAGAAACCGTTTTCGTAGGGGTCGATGATGTAGTTCCAGCTGCCGTTGAGGCTGAGCACGCGGCGCGCGGCGGCGTTTTGAATCAGCCCCGACTGGGCGCGGGCGGGGCCGGCCAGCAGGCTAAAAGCGAGGAGCAACGCCGCGAGCAGGCGGGCCGGGAGGGGTAGGGGCATGGGCAGGTGGGAAAAGGATGGGCGTGGGGCAAACGTAGTCGCCAGCCGGGAAGTAGCAAGATTTCGGCGGAATTTCTGAATCTTTCAGCCGACAAATTAGCTTGTGAAGTGTTATTTGCCCGTCCCCCCGCTTGCGGTGCCCCGTTGCCTATGTTTAGCCAGTCTGCCCAACTTGTTGCCCCACCGCCCGCCCGCGTGGCGCCCGCGCCGCTGGCCGGCAAGGGGGTAGTGGCGGCGGCGCTCATTATGTTGAGTTGGGGCGGGCTGCTGGTTTTCCTGCTGGCGGGCTACCAGCCCGACTGGCACTCGCCCGCGCCCTACCTGCTGGCATTGCTCCAAACGCACTTATACACCGGGCTTTTTATCACCGCGCACGATGCCATGCACGGCGTGGTAAGCCCCAATAAGCGCCTCAACAACGCCATTGGCACGGTGTGCGCGCTGCTGTTTGCCTACAACTGGTTCCCGCGGCAGCTGCCTAAGCACCACGACCACCACCGCCACGTGGGTACCCAGGACGACCCCGATTTCCACCCCACCGACCACCCCGGCTTCCTACCCTGGCTGCTGCGCTTCGCCTGGAACTACGTGACCTGGTGGCAAGTACTGGCGATGGCGGCCACCTATAACGTGCTCAAAATCTGGTTTCCGCAGGCCAATGTTATTGCCTTCTGGATGGTGCCGGCGGTGCTGGCTACGCTGCAATTGTTCTTCTTCGGTACCTACCTGCCGCACCGCGGCGAGCACGAAGAAGATAATAAGCACAAGTCGCGCAGCCAGTTGCGGCACCACGCGTGGGCCTTCGTGAGCTGCTACTTTTTCGGCTACCACTACGAGCACCACGACCAGCCTTACCTGCCCTGGTGGCGCCTGTGGCGCACCAAGTAGCCGCTACTTGGTAGCCGCCGCCCAGCGCGTGGCGCGCCAGGTCGCCTGCTCTTCTGCGGTCAGAAATGTCCAGGCCACGAAGCGGCTTTTCTTCTGGCCCTGCGCCATTTCAATGGTGCGTACCTCCACCACTTCGGCCTGCTTGAGGAAGTACTGAATGCTGAGTAGCGTCGTTTTTTTGGAGATGAGTGTGGTAAACCAGTAACAGCTGCGGGCAAACTGCTTGCTTTCGGCCACCAGCCGGCGCACGAATTCTTCCTCGCCGCCCGGCGACCACAACTCATTGGCCTGGCCCCCGAAGTTGCGCACGGGGGTAGCGCGCCGCTGCTGGCCGAGGTTAGCTACTTTGCGCTGGGTGCTGGCCGCTGCCTCGGCCGCCGAAGCGTGGAAGGGCGGATTACAAATGGTGGCGTCGAACACCTCACCGGGGTTGATAATATTCGTTAGCACGTGCGCCGGGTCGGGTTGCAGGCGGCAGTCGATGGTGCCGGTCAGCTCGGGGTTGGCGGCCACGATGTTCTTGGCGGCGCGCAGGGCCACGGCGTCGGTATCGGCCCCCACAAAGCGCCAGCCATACTCGCGGTGCCCGATAATGGGATAAATGCAGTTGGCGCCCACGCCAATATCGAGCATCCGCACGGTCCTACCCTTCGGAATAACGCCGAGGTTGCTACTGCCCAGTAAATCAGCTAGATAGTGCACGTAATCGGCCCGGCCCGGAATGGGCGGGCACAGGTAGTCGGCCGGAATATCCCAGTGCGCTATCCCATAAAAGTGCCGCAGCAACGCCTGGTTGAGCGCCTTCACGGCGGCCGGGTCAGTAAAGTCAATGGAGGCCTCCCCAAACTCATTGTCCCGCACGAAGGCGCCCAGCGCAGGGCTGTTGCGCACGAGCTGGGTAAAATTGTAGCGGTCGCGGTGGCGGCTGCGCGGGTGCAGCTGGTCTTTGCCGGCGGGCGGGG